>JAKQCT010000001.1 GCA_029559035.1 Acidobacteriota bacterium | reverse complement strand
GACATCTGAAGAAAGAAAACAGGGGCGCGCATTAAGTTATGCTTTAGTCCGGGCTTCGGGGATAGAATAACGATGGGCGGCAACTTCGCCGCAATGGAGATTACTTGGCTCTTGACAACGACCGGCTAATGGGTGACCCCTTTCCTGATATTTGGGAATGGAGAGGTCTGGGAGCTGAAGAAATTCCCGATATGGTGGAGAATTCTTCTGTGGGACATGTAATGATCACAGAAAGGAATTCTGACGATGTAATCCTTAGTCAATTTCCTTATCCTCGAGGAACAAAGGGGGAAAACAAGCCATTTGATTATAAAGATACGATGAAAAAAGAAGGAAGGCAAGCAACAAAGATATTTAAAGTATTTGTGCCCAACGATGACGCTTTTGACAAGATGGTAAAGGAGCATCTGGACCGCGATGTATGGGATGCTTACCCTGACAAACCCAATGAAACACATTGTTCCAGAGCAGCTTATGACGCCTTAAAGGCAGGAGGAGTCCCTGTTTCTGGGCAAGATACCGGACAAATATTACCAGGTACGCTCGGCGATCTCCTTCAGGGATTGACAACAAAGCATCAAAGCACGGACAAATGGGATGTCAAACCTAAAACTATGATAGGACCGCAAAAACCTATCGAATTACCTAAAGATAATCCGGTCTATTTCATGAATGGGTATTACTAACCTGGGTTTTATCCATTAACGGAGGTAGGAATGAGATTACTGAAATGGATCTGTTTTTCTATGTTAGTTTGTGGGATAGCACTACATATGACAACTGTAAATATATACAACGATTCCAGTTGGAGGCCAGTCAGTCTCCCATTTCCGGGGGAGGGGCATTCTGTATCTGGCCCCTTTTTTATTCCTAGAGCGGGGGGGTATGTTTTAGAGATAAATTCTCCTGTTATGATCGACAGTAAGATAATCGCAATGCCCCCCCAACCTCCTGTTAATTGTGATATACACGTGATTATTTATGGTGAGAGTGATTTCATGAAGGAATATGACTTCAAATCACTTGAACATATAAGCAGAGCGCATTCTTTTGGTGTGCAATCTAATGGCGAGGACATATATGAAAGTCCACCTATTCCTTTTCCCCATGGGGGGGATTATTCCATCATAATCAAATCTAACTCAAAAGTGGCTCAATTCTCTGAAAACGGTGCTATGATCTCCCTTTCTCGTGATGAAAACCCCGTCAACTGGATACTGTCACAAAAACTCTTCAAACTTATTGCCTATATCCTTATCGGAATTTCAATGCTCGGTTTAATGATATCTACGCGGCACACAGCATAATCATGGGGTCGTGTATTGAATCTTGAATTTGGTTTTTTGTCTGAATACAGCAGGCCGGAGGAGGGGGAGGTCGAAATGAACCTCCCCCTTCGCCGGCCTGCTTGGGAAGAAGTCGCGGTAAGGATGTGGGCCGACGGGGCGGGCAACATCATAGCCAGAAGCGCACCGGGGCCTTATGGAGAAGAGCTAGGTTACTTCCCCGGAGCAAGGACAAGCATGTTGGGATTTGCAGGATACTTGGGAGATAAAGGAGGCTCAGGGCTCTGGCACACGCCGAATCGCTCCCTGACAAATCAGGGCAGGTTCCTGAGCGTTGATCCGAGCGGAACCTTGAACCTTCACGATCCGAGGACTTTCAACCAGTACGCGTATGTGGGGGGAAATCCGATAACGTACACAGATCCGCTGGGGCTGCGCTGGGTGGACGTGTATATTTGGAAAGCAAAAGCACCATATGTTGTTGGTTCTGGTTCTGTTGGTCATGTCATGATTACTGAGCATAATTCCGATAAACGAATACTAAGTGTATTTCCGCGCGAAAAAAGCTTGCGGGAATCGGAACGGAATCTAACTTTTAGCCAAACTATGGAGAGAGAAGGAAGACCACCGGATCAAATATTTGATGTCTTTGTACCAAAGGATGAGGCCTTTGACAAGATGGTCAAAGAACAAATCGGTAAAGGCGTTTGGGATTGGAACCCTTCCGCACCTAATGAAACACATTGCTCGAGAGCAGCTTATGATGCACTCAAGGCTGGAGGAGTTCCCATGTCTGAGCAAGACTCCGGACAAATTCTTCCAGGAACGTTTGGCGATCTCCTCCAAGGGTTGACAACACAACATACAAGCAAAGACAAATGGGATGTCAGGCCTAAAGAATTTATTGGCCCACAAAAGCCTACAGAACTTCCTAAAAGTAATTATTATCTCTGGGGAGGGCATTGATAGCAATCCTTTTGAAGGAGAAAGTAATGAATTATTTAAAATGGGTCTCGTTTGTTTTGCTAATTTGCGGAATTCTTCTCCTTAATCATCTATTACTGCAGAACGAAACTAGCTGGATCCCCGTTAGCCTTCCATTCCCGGGAAAAGGACTTACACTCTCTTACCCGTTTTATTTGAATGAGAGCGGAAAGTTCGTTCTGGAATTGAATACTCCAATCGTTATTGGAAAAGACAAGATATCCATGTCCGATCTTCCTCCCATTTCTTGTGATCTTGTTGTTAAAGTGTTGGGAGAAAACTCTTTTTCGTCGGAAGACACCATCAAGAAATTTACCTATTCAGGTAGGATGGATGCTGCTGGCTTGGATTGTTACAATAGTCCACCAATTAGCTTTCCTAAACGAGGCAATTACACTATCATAATTGCGAGTAACTCTACGGTAGAAGAATTCGCAAATACGGGAGCAATGATTGCGCTTTCTCGCAGCGAAAATCCGGTGAATCGGATTTTGTCATATAAGATATTCAAGCTACTTTCCTATATTTTAATTGTGATTTCGTTGTTTGGCTTAATCTATTCTACGCTATGCACATCGCCCGCCTCCTTGAAAAACAGGGCTACGTGACGACAACATGGGCGGGAGGGATAGTAAGCTACTTGCCCGGCGAACCGAAACCCTTTGAGAGTACTCCTTCCATTCTCGTCACGGGCATAAAACATAACCTGACCCCGATTCCAGATATACAACATTCATGGCATCAACCCTCATGAAACCTGAAATAAAGGCGACTGACCCTATTCTTGTGCAAACGATGACAAACTTTTTCTCTCTTGAATTTTCACTGATTTTAAAACATTCTCTTTGCTAAAACGAAAAGAACACTTAACATACCCAATTCCATTATTAGCATAAATAACATAGAGATCTTTATCATTATTGTCTTTCTTCAATGCATCTAGAAGAAGCTTCTGTTCTTCGCTAAAATTTACTTTGTTCTCAAGTAAAGTTTGTAGCAGCCTATAATAATCATCACTTGTGGCAATCACATCATAAGCTCTCCAGCCTAATTTGCTGAAATTGCCCAATTCTCCATAGGCAACACCGTAAACAAATATTTCTGCACTTTGCTGACGGGTCATATTCTTTTGCTCTAGTTTGGCTTTCTTTAGATACCTTTTATAAGAATCAATCGCCAGTTTTCCACCTTCATCTTCGGTAGATACATCAGCGAAAGTAGATCTTGGCATATAATTCAATCGTTCCAGGTTTCCGTTTTCATTTTCATAAAACACCATTTGGGGAGCCCAATTCTTAGCCCAAGATGGCGTGGCATATCCTAAGTCTCCTAAGGACATCGAACCAACAATATAACATTTTGTTCCTGCGAGATACATAATGCCAACAACCTCTGTGGTTTTGTCATCGCTTAAAGCCCATCTTTCCATCAGCTTGTCTGTTCTATGCTTCTTCAAGAAAGAAGAATTATCTGATATTGCTTCCTCCCTGCTCGCAGCCTTCATCATACTGCGATCCCCAAGTCCTTCGGAGTAGAAGCACGTACTTGTTAACAATAGGCTTAGGCCTGAAATAATCGCAATTGATTTCATCATTTCAAGTTCTCATGAAAACAGACACACTCACTTATTTTTCCCAGAACTTCTCGGGAACGCCCGCCTTGATGTTCGCGGCGCGGGCCATGAGGAAGAACAGGTCGGAGAGCCTGTTGAGGTAGGCAACGAGGATCATCTCGACATCCTCTTCATTCGAAAGCTTCACGAGCGCCCTTTCGGCCCTTCTCGATACCGCCCTCAGAAGATGCAGCGACGAGGCGAACTTCGTCCCGCCGTAGTGGATGAATCCCGTCAAAGGCGGAAGCGACTCTTCAAGCTCACCTATCAACTTTTCAATACTCTTCAGTTTATCGTCGCCGAATCCGGGCAGGGAGCTTTTCAGCTTCTCGTCCGCCCCCGGGTCGAGGGCGATCCTGCTTGAAAGCAGGTGCAGGTCGTTCTGCACTGCGACCAGCTCTTCTTCGAAAAGCCCTTTTTCCGAAAGGGATATCGCGAACCCGACGAAGGCGTTCAGCTCGTCGGCCGCCCCGTAACACTCCACGCGAAGGTCGTCCTTGGGGACCCTTCTTCCTCCGAGGAGGCTGGTCAGGCCCTTGTCGCCGCCTTTCGTGACGATGGTCAAGGCTTATTCACCGGTATTCGGTTCCTTGGTGAAGAGCGATTCGATCTCGAACTTGTCGAAAGAGGAGATCTTGACGAACTCGACGCCGATCTCCCACTTTCCGTCCTCCAGCCTGTTCTCGTAGACGACCCTCGATTCGGCCTCCACCATCTGGCCTTTGACGGAAAGGGTGACCTTGATCATCGTGTTCACCCCGTAAGATTCCTCGGCTTGGAAACCGCATCCTCCAAGCCCGACCACGTTCGTGATCCCGAAGCCCCCGGCTTTCGGTTCCCCGATAAGCTCGACCATGACCGGATATTCCGCCGGGATCCTCGGATACCTCCTGGTTCCCGCTGGTCTTTCGTCCATGCTATCCTCCACCGATAAATATAAATAAAAGAAACGATAAAGGCAAGCCTTTTGACCGGATCAACCCGGAGTCTTGATTCCGGAGCCCGGTTGTGGTGGACTTGTCCTGTCACGGGAGGCTGAAATGGAATACAGGACACTGGGAAGGACGGGCATCAGGGTTTCGGTCATCGGCTACGGCGCCTGGGCGGTCGGCGGGGACATGTGGGGGCCCCAGGACGACAGGGACACGATCGCCTCGCTGAAAAGAGCTTTCGAGCTGGGCTGCGATTTCATCGACACCGCCGCCGTCTACGGCATGGGCCACAGCGAGGAGGTGGTCGGCGCCTTCCTGAAGGAAACCGGCGCGAAGGCGGCCGTCGCGACAAAAGTTCCCCCGAAGAACTACAGGTGGCCCGCCCGCAAGGGGACTCCGATAAGGGACGCCTTCCCGAAGGACCATGTCATCTCCGAAACAGAGAAAAGCTTGAAAAGGCTCAAGATGGACTGCGTGGATCTACAACAGCTTCACGTCTGGACGGAGGAGTGGCTCGGCTGCGACGAATGGCTTTCGGCTTTGACGAAGCTGAAGGAACAGGGCAAGATAAGGCATTTCGGGGTCTCCATCAACGCGTTCGAGGCGGATAGCGGCGTGGGACTCGTTGAAAGCGGCCTGGTGGACACTATACAGGTGGTCTACAACATCTTCGAACAGGCGCCCGAGGACAACCTCTTCCCCGCCGCGCTCAGGAACGGTGTCGGCATCATCGCGAGGGTCCCGCTCGACGAATCGAGCTTGACCGGCAAGCTAACGAAAGAGACGGCTTTTGATCCCGACGACTTCAGGTCGCGCTATTTCAAAGGGGACAAGCTGGAGGAGACAGTGGAGCGCGTGGAGAAGCTGAAGCCGCTCTCGGCCAAGTGGGGAAAGAGCCTCGTCGAGACCGCGCTCAGATTCTCCTTCACCCACAAGGCCGTTTCGACATCCATCCCCGGAATAAGGAACGCGAAGCAGGCGGAAGAGAACGTCGGCGCCGGGTCTATCGGCCCGCTCCCCGACGATGCAGTCAGCGAACTGAAGAACCACCGCTGGAACAGGAATTGGAGGATATGATGCTCGAGGACTCGAAGATCGGCAAATTCAGGCGCGTCGGCGTCACATTCCTAAAGGGATTCCTGGGGCTTCTCGTCCTTCTCACGGTGACTTACCTGGCGCTCGCGGTTTACGCGGGGAAAAAGCGGAACGAGTCGCTGGCCGCCTGGCGGGAAGCCGGGTACGACATCGAAAAAAGGTACGAAGAGCTTTCCGACAACGAGGAGAATCAATGCGCCGCTGAGATCAAGGCGATAGCGGGTAAGCTGGGACTTGTCTCCGTCGGAGGCGGAAATCCCGTAAAAGTCGATTACAGGAAGGTTCACGATTACACGACGCAGCAGCTTCAAAAAGACGGGCTTCAATTCGTCCAGCCGGACGCGGAGGTGGTCGAGAAGCTTCAAAAGATCGAACCCGAGCTCGGAAGATTGCGGGAGATCCTCGACAGGGGACTGCCGACCTGGGGGTTCATGCGCCGGGACATGGGATGCGATACGGTAGGGCACTTCGCGGTGATCGGCCTCGTGAAGCTTCTATGCGCAGAAAGCCTTTACGCCGCGTCGAGGGGCAGGTCCGAAGAAGCCGCCAGGGATCTCCATTCCTGCGTGAAGCTCCAGGAGTCACTGAGGCCGAAAGGGACCCTCTTCGGAGCGCTGATATTCATCGCCTCCCACGATATGATACTGGGAACGGCTCGCTTCCTTCCCCAGGTTGACGAGGACCTCCGGCGGTACATTTCCGACATCGACCCGGCTGAAGTCATGGCCGACGGCTTCGCCGCCGAAACGGCTCTTCTGAACAATCTTTATGACCTGTACGCACGCGAGACTGCCGAAGAGAAGAGAATGGGTGTCGTTTACAATTTCCTGACAAGACCGTACTGGAGATTGTGCCAGTTCGGAAGCTGCGAGATCAACGCCTTCTATCTCAGGGAAGTCGAAAAGGAAGATCCCTGCTCGCTGGGCGATTCCGGGATAATGAAGAAGGTCGAGCAGAAGATCCCGTGGTGGAACATCTTCGCCGCGATCTCGACCCCCAACCTTCAGGATATGTGGGTAAGGGCATACAGGACCAAGCTCGACAGGGACATGACCCTTATAATCCTCAGGGCGAGAAGCGAAAAGGCGAAGGCGGGAAGCTGGCCCGACTCGATCGGACTTCCGAAAAGCATCTGCCCGGACACTTCATGGAAATACGAAAAGAAAGGGGAAGCCTGCTCGATAAGTTTCTGCGGCGAGTTCAAGAACCCCGACGCCAAAGGAGTCATCCTCCCGCTGAAGTGGGAGGAGTGAATGGAGGACCACGACAAGATGCAACACGCGTTATCAGGCTGCTTTTTTTAGATGACTCGTCTGCTGATCGTTAATTTATTTCTTTTCGCACTTTTATTCATCGTGGGATTATTCATATTAAGACTAATCCCGCATAATTTAAGGAAATTCTTTATTGCCGGTTTTTGGGCGATCTCCTTCCCCGGTTTGCTCTACACCTTGTATTATCTTCATTTTTTCGATGATTGGGTTTTGTTCTACTCCATCAGGAGTTGTGTGATTTTTAATTACTACCCATCACTTCTGGGGCTCGCAGCCGCAAGCTTGGCATTGATGTTGAGGCCATGGTATCGAATAGCCTTCGTCGTTCTTCTGCTCCTTCCTTTTGTGATAATTCCCTTTTCCAAACAACTTCTGAATCCTCTCGATGTTTCAAGTCTCACCGACAATTGGGAGGAAGACGTTTGTAGACAATCAACTCCTTCTACTTGTGGACCAGCTTCCGCCGCGACTTTGCTGAAACATTTATCCGGAAAGGAATTAAGCGAGGCTGAGATAGCGAAGGGTGCACTTACGACGGGCACCGGAACCGAAGCGTGGTATTTGGCACAATATATAAAGCACCAAGGGTGCAAGATCAATATTCTCACTAAAATGAGATCGCCGGTTTCTCCTTCTATTGCCGGAATTGACATGGGAGGTATCGGCCATTTTGTGGTTGTTTTTGGTGTAAGTGATAAAGGTGTAGAAATCGCAGACCCGCTTGATGGTAAAAAGAGTTTAGTAGATCCCAGATCATTACGATTTACAGGGTTTTATCTGCAAATAACACCTAAGTGAATTTGAATCAAGAAAAGCACAATTGGCCAGGGGAAAACCCTCATTCCCTTTGAAACCCTCTTTATCTAAAGCCAACTGCTTGGCTTTTAGCAAAGTAGCGAGAGACTCTGTCCCGAGCGGTATTCTGACGCAATCTCGCCGCCCTATTCCAAGTTATGCTTTGTTGGTCGGGGAAGATAGAAGAACCTCCGACGTCGCGGCATAGCCGCTCCTTAAGGGGGAACTTTCTGCAGTTCCCCGGGAGCGTTCGCTACGCTCACTGCTCCCCCTCGCCACTGTCGTAAATGAAAAATTGCTCAGGGGGAAACTCTTCTTTCCCCCTGAAACCCTCTTTTTAGGCCGTGGTTTCAAATCCCGCCGCCCTATTCTAAGTTTTGCTTTGTTGGTCGTGGGAGATAGAAGAACCTCCGACGTCGCTCAAGGATTCGCTCCTTAAGGGGGAACTTTCTGCAGTTCCCCCTCAACGTTCGCTGCGCTCGCTGCTCCCCCTCGCCACTGTCGTAAATGAAAAATTGCTCAGGGGGAAACTCTTCTTTCCCCCTGAAACCCTCTTTTTAGGCCGTGGTTTCAAATCCCGCCGCCCTATTCTAAGTTTTGCTTTGTTGGTCGGGGAAGATAGAAGAACCTCCGACGTCGCTCAGGGATTCGCTCCTTAAGGGGGAACCTTCGGCAGTTCCCCCTCAACGCTCGCCTCGCTCGCTGCTCCCCCTCGCCACTGTCGTAAATGAAAAATTGCTCAGGGGGAAACTCTTCTTTCCCCCTGAAACCCTCTTTTTAGGCCGGAGATTCAAATCCTCCGCCCCCTTTTTAAAAAAGTGACGCGCCGTGCGTCATCTAAAGCCAATTGATTGGCTTTTAGCAGAGTAGCGAGAGACTCCGTCCCGAGCGGTATTCTCGCATGCTTACGGGGTGGTGTTCAGCAGAGCGATTGAAATGAGCGGCGCGTCTAAGAAATGCGACATAGAAATTAAGGATCAAAATCAACGGGGTTTGATTTTGACCGTATATTTCGAGGAGCGGGTGGAATCCCTCCTCTTTGGAAAAAAAACGCCAACGGCGTTTTTTCTGGTCGGGGCGAGAGGATTTGAACCTCCGACCCCCTGCGCCCAAGGCAGGTGCGCTGCCAGGCTGCGCCACGCCCCGACAATGGGATAGCTTGCCAGAAATCGCCTTAAAAGGCAAGGAAGGAAAAGTGCTAAAATAATTGTTGAAGGAGCGGACGGTCATGGCGGAAAAGATGAGCAAGGCGCTTCGGGAAAAGATCAAAAAATTAAAATTCCTCGGCTTCGATGTTGACGGGGTGCTTACCGACGGCAACGTTTATTATTCTTCGGACGGAACGGAGACGAAGCAGTTCAACACCAAGGACGGCCTGGGGATAGAGCTGGCGATAAAGGCGGGATTCACCGTGGCGATCATCTCGGGAAGAAGCTCGACTGCCGTTTCTCGCAGGGCGAAGGAACTGGGGATCAAGATAGTGAAGCAGGGGATCAAGGACAAGAAAGCGGCCCTCGCGTCCATCCTCAAGTCGAAGAAGATAGGCTTTTCCGAAGCGGCGTTCATGGGCGACGACCTGCCCGACCTGAAGCTGAGGGATTCGGTCTCGGTCTTCGTCTGCCCATCAGACGCCATCCATGCAGTCAGGGAAAGATCGGACGTCGTCGTGTCGAAAAAGGGAGGCGCGGGAGCCGTTCGCGAATGGGTCGATCTTGTGCTATCATTTACAAATTAAATATTAAGGAGGTTACATGCAGAGCGTTCTCGGGCTAGTCAAATGGGCGGTTATCATGGTGAGCCTTCTCTTCTGGCTCCTGATCAGCCTGGCGAACCAGGGAGAGAAGATGGCCTTCAAGCTCGTCCCCGACGCGATCGAGTGGCCGTCCTTCCCGGTTTCATCCCTGATCCTCTTCGCGGTGGCTTCCGCTTACGTGATCTTCTTTCTCGTCGGGTTCATCGAGAACATCGAGCACATGATGGAAACCAGGACGCTGAAGAAAAGGATCTCCGACCTGGAGAACGAACTCCTTCACCTCAGGAACGAACCGATCAGGGACAGCTCCTCGACCGACAGGATACTGGCCGGGGAACAGGGATAAGCCATGCAGGGCTTTTCGTCGCTGATCTCCCAGCACGCCTTCCTCTTTCTCGCGATCGTCTTCTTCGCGGGGATGCTGGTCGGGATACTGGGCGTCAGGAAGGCGAAAGCTTCAAAATCCCAGGCCGCGATATCGAGGCCGTCCGACTATATTCTGGGAATGTACTCGCTCTTCACGGGAGAGACCGAAAGCGCTATCAAGAGGCTCTCCTCCGTCGTCGAGAAGCTCCCGGACGCGGTCGAGGTCTATCTCGCGCTGGGCAATCTTTACAGGCAGAGGGGCCAGCTCGAAAAGGCTATACGGATACACAAGACCCTTCTTCAAAGGTCGGGCCTGAAACAGGAAGAGAGGATCCTTGCCCTTGACGCCCTGGGCACGGATTACAGGGTGGGAGGTTTCCTCGACCGCGCGCTCCAATCTTTCAGGGACGCGCTCGCGCTGGACCCCAAGGACACTTACGCGCTGGCACAGCTCGTGAAACTCTGCGAGGAACGGGGCGAATGGGACAAGGCTTACGATTACGCGAAGGAGCTCTTCAAGAAAAGCCGGCTCGTCGATTCGAAGACCCTCTCCTACCACCTTCTTAAAAAGGGCGAGTCGCTGGCGGAGGAAGGAAGAAGCTTCCGCGCGGCGGTCTCGTTCAAAAAGGCGATAAGGCTTCACTCGGAGAACACTCTCGCGTACATGGCCCTCATATCCCTCTACATGAAGGACGAAAAAACGGACAAGGCGCGCAAGACTTTCGACACCGTTATAGAGCGTTTCCCCCACAAATCCTACATTTTCTTCCCGCTCCTGAAGAAGCTCTACCCGCCCGGGGAAAAAACCGGGCCCGAATACCTCGACATCCTCAAGAAGATCGCGCTCGAGAGGCATCAGAAAAGAGCCCTCCTGCTCTATGTCGAGGAGATGGAGAGCCGCGGCCGCGACGAGGAGATCCGCGGCGCGGTCAGGGACCTGGTGAAACATTTTCCCCGTTCCAGGATCGTCCAGAAGAAGGTCTTCAGGCTCATCAACGAGGGAAAGATAGAGGGAGTCTTCCTGTCCGAGGTTTCCGCGGCGCTCTCGAAGGAGCAGCAGCTCAACGACCAGTTCGTCTGCGTCTACTGCGGGTACAGGACGGGGGAGATCCTTCCCAGATGCCCCAACTGCAAGGAATGGAACTCCTTCTCCGACAGCGAGAACTAGGGGCAAAAGCCGATGATGAAGGGAACGCACCTCCTCGAACTTGACAATTTCCTCCTCGCGGCGCTGAAGGAAGACGCCCCGTACGGGGACAAGACGACGGAGATCGTGCTCGACGGCTCCCCCGAAGCGAGCGCCTATTTCCTCGCGAAGGAGGAGATGGTCGTCTGCGGGGTGGAAGCGGCGCTGAGGACATTCGAGCTTATCGACTTTAAGGCCGATTGCCGAGTCCTGAGGAAGGACGGCTCACTCGTGAAGAAAGGGACGAAGCTGGCCGCAGTCAGGAGCGGGGCCAGGGAGATCCTCCTGGGCGAGAGGACCGCGCTCAACGTGTTCCAGAGATTGTCCGGGATAGCCACTTGCACAAGGAAGGCCGTGGAAATGCTGAAGGGAAGCGGCACGAAGATCCTGGACACGAGGAAGACCACTCCCCTCATGAGAAGGCTTGAAAAATACGCTGTCAGGACGGGAGGAGCGACCAACCACAGGATGGGGCTTTCGGACGGGATACTTATAAAGGACAATCACATAGAAATGGTCGGCTCGGTCGGCGAAGCGGTGAAAAGGGCGCGCGCCGGCGGCGGATCGCTCTGGAAGATAGAGGTCGAGGTCAAGAACCTGGACGAGTTCCGCGACGCCGTGAAGGCCGGCGCCGACGTCATAATGCTCGACAACATGGAGGATGCGGAGATCAGGAAAGCTGTCCGGATGAAACCCTTCGGAACGAAGATCGAAGTGAGCGGAGGCATAACCCCCCGCAGGCTCGGGACGCTCGCCCGCATCGGGGTGGATTTCGTCTCCATGGGAGCGCTCACCCACTCCGCGCCCGGAGCCGACATATCGCTTGAAATCGTGAGGCCATGACCGGATCCGCGAAAAAGATCCCATCGTTCCTGGAGCACCACGAAACTCTCTCGTCGACGAACGACAGGGCGTGGGAGATCATCGCGAAGGAAGGAAAAATGGCGGACCGCGGAGTCGTGGTCGCCGACTTTCAGGAAAAGGGAAGGGGGCGGGCCGGAAGGAAATGGTTCGCTGAGAAGAGCGGGTCACTTCTCGTCAGCGTGATCTACATGCCTCCGGGGAGCGGAGAGATCCAGCTCCTGCCTCTCGCTACGGGGCTCGGCGCGATAAAAGCGATTTTCTCCTGCGCCGGGACCGAAGCCAGGCTCAAGTGGCCCAACGACATCGTCGTCGAAGGGAAAAAGATGGGGGGCATCCTCGTGGAAACCAGGAGCTCCGGAGGCGAAGTCACGGGAGCGGTCATAGGCATCGGGTTGAACCTCAGGGGAAACGCCGCGGATTTTCCGGAGGAGATCCGCGCCTCCGCGACAACTCTTGAAATGTCTTCAGGAAAGGCCTGCGAAAGGGACCAGGTCCTCGCCGCCCTTTTCGAACAGCTGAACTACTATCTGGACCTCTGCTTCTCCTCGCCCGGCGAGCTTGCGGGAGAATTATCGGGGCTTTGGGCTCACCGCCCGGGCGATACGATGAAGGTCTCCTTCCGCGGGCAGACGATCGAGGGTGTATTCGGGGGCGTCAACGCCTCGGGAGAGCTGGTCCTCGCCACGAGTTCCGGTGAAACAAGGTTGATCCAGGGAGAGATCCTGGAGAACGGAGACGACGCCTGATGCTTCTCGTTCTTGACGTGGGAAACACAGAAACGACGATCGGGCTTTTCGAAGGCGAGGTGCTCGCGAAGAGATGGAGCATCTCGACCACGCTCACGAGGACGAGGGACGAGTGGGCGGCCCTCATCAAGATGTTCCTCGAAATGGCCGGGTATTCTCTCCTGGAGCTGAGGGGGATCGCCATATCGTCCGTGGTCCCTCCCGTGGATCCCGTGCTGAAGAGCGCGTTCGAAACGTACCTTTCCATCGAGCCCCTCTTCGTGGTCCCCGGGATCAAGACCGGGATACAGATACTCTACGAGAACCCGACCGAGGTCGGCGCCGACAGGGTCGTCAACGCCGTCGCCGCGGCGAGGCTGCACGAGCTTCCCGCGATAGTGATAGATTTCGGTACGGCGACCACCTTCGATCTCATCTCGGCTGACGGGAGCTACATGGGGGGAGTGATCGCCCCGGGGCTCGGCATATCGGCCGACGCCCTTTTCACGAAGGCCGCGAAGCTTCCAAAGGTCGAACTGGCCCGACCCAGGAAAGTGATCGGGAAATCCACTACGGCCTCGATGCAGTCGGGGCTCTATTACGGCTACGCCTCCCTCGCGGAAGGCATCGTGAAAAGGATCAAGAACGAATGCGGAGGAGTAAAGAGCGTGATCGCCACGGGGGGCATGGCAAGCCTTGTCGCCCCCGAGTGCCCGTTCATCGACCAGATCGACGAGGACCTTACTCTGAAAGGGCTGTACTTCATACATGAAAAGAACAGGGTCTGATGCCGCTCCCTTCAACATCCTGGTGATCTGCGCGGGAAACACCTGCCGCAGCCCGTTCGCCGAGAGGCTGCTTCGGGAGAAACTCCCCGCCGACAAGTTCCCCGCGTTCGTCTACTCGAGGGGGACGGTGGCTGAAAGGGGGGCGGCCGCCCCCGACGCCGCGGTCGAGGCCGCTAAGGCTTTCGGGATAGACCTCGAAGGACACAGGTCGCACCCCCTTTCGGGCGAAGACCTTGCGAACGCGGACATGATCCTGACCATGGACATCGCCACCGCGGAGTCGCTCAACGACGATCACGCTCTGAACGACCTGGCTATCCCGATAGGCCGTTTCCACAACTCGTCGGTGCTCTTCGACATTTCCGACCCCTACGGCCGGGGAGTGGATTTCTACCTCGACTGTTACAGGCAGATATCCGAATGCGTCGAAGGCTTCGTGAGGTTTTACTCGGAATGACCGCCGCTCCCGACATATCCTCGCTTCCCGCCTACTTCTCGGAGATTGAGGATGCTTTCTGCTCGCGAAGGAACGCGCCTCTCCTGCTTTCGCCCCTCGATTTCGATAAGGTCGCGGGGTGGCACGCCGCGGGAATACCCGTCGGGGTCGTCAGGGACGGAATCGGCCGTTACTTCGAAAAGCTGGACAAGAGGAAAACGCCGTCGAGGAAGGCGATCTGCGTCTCGTTCGCGGAAGACTGCGTCCTGAAGGCGCTCGAAGAGCACCGCCAGGCGATGATAGGCTCGCGCTGCGGCGTCGAAGGCTCCCCGGGAGGGGAGAGCGCAAGAAAGGAGAGGTTCCTCGGCCATCTCTCCTCGAAGCTCGGGGCTTTCCTTGAAAAAACGAGGAGCGGGAACTGCTATCCCGGTTCCTCTGCGCTGGTCTCGGCCGCCCTGAGCGTTATCGGCGGGCTGTCGGCCGGAGGCGGGATGTCCCTCGTGGACATCGAGAACAGGCTGTCGCCTCTCGATTCCGAGCTGGGAAGGCTCCTGATGTCGGAGACGCCGGGCGAACTGTTGGACGAATGGAAGGACGAATCCCGGGAGCGTATAAGAAAGGCGGGGATGGCGGCGGACGACGCGGTGTCGGCGGCCGCGGAGAAGAACATCATCCTCAACAGGGTCTTCCGCCATCTGGAGATCCCGAGGCTTTCGATACTCTACTACGATGAATAAAAAATTCTATTTCGTGCTTTCCGTCAGGTCTCCATACCCGATCGAAGAGGAACTGCTCTCGGCGGTCAACTCCGGCAAGCCGATGGGAGTGTGGGAAGTGGACCCTTTCACTCTCAACGCGTATTTCCCGGAGATGAACGGCCCGTTCGAAAGGAAGCTGGCAAAAAGATTTCCCGGCATCGTTCTCGAGTGGAGGAAAGAGGAAAGCCGGGACTGGGTCAAGGAATACGAAGAGAGCCTGAACCCGATAAAGGTCGGGAAGCGGTTCCTCATCACTCCCTTCTCCGACATCGACAAGGTGAGGGATGTGAAGGCCGGCGGACGGACCGCGATAAAGCTCGTTCCCGGGGAAGCCTTCGGAACGGGGGAACATTACACGACATCGTCATCCATCGCGATGATGGAGAGGATCGGGAAATTCCCCTCATCCGTGATCGACGTGGGCACCGGAACAGGAGTCCTCGCCATCGCGGCGAAGCATCTCGGCGCGAGGAAGGTCTTCGCTTGCGACATCGACCCCGTGGCCTGCAGGGTCGCCGCGGAGACCATCGCCATGAACCGCATGAGGATACCGATCTTCGCCTCCGGGCCGGAAGCGGTTCGCGGCAAGTTCGGGCTTGTGATCGCCAACATACTCGCCCAGACATTGATCGAACTGTCACAGGAACTGACGAGGTTGAACAAAAGGGCGGGGCATCTCATCCTCAGCGGAATTAGTGTCAACATGGGTTTGAAAATAAAGGAGATATATACTTCACTGGGCTACAGGCTCCTCGAAGCTTCGAGCGACGGGGAGTGGTGGACGATGCTTTTTGCCAGGGTTTCTAAGGGCAAATGAAAAACTATCATATAAAACATAGCAGTTTTACATACGCTTAAAAATTGGGCAACACCCGAAATCTCCTTTTTTATCACTGACTTTTTAAAATATTCCACAGATTTTTCAACAGGGTTTCCCACAGGCGGAGTGGAAAACTCGCTGCCTTGAAATCAAGCATGCATAAAGGTTTTATGAATGCAACCTTAGGATTTTTCCTTCACGAAAGCTAATGTTGTCCTTGAGCTTTTCCGGCTTAGCCGAATTGGGCCCGTTGTTTTCTTCTTGCCCTGTCATCAGTTAGAAAAATCTTCGGGTGAAAAATATTTTTTTAAGAGCCGCGGAAGGGGCACAGAATTGCCGCTCCGTTTTTTTTATCGGGCGTCATCTGGTAGAATTTTTTTTGGGCATGCGATGATAAAGGACATTCGTCTTCACGGCGCGATAAATTATGAGATAGAGTTTTTCGCGAACCTCGCGGGGGAAAAACCTCTCGCTTCTCATTTCTATGAGATAGAAGAAAACGAAAAAGGAAGGACCATCTCTTTCTTCCTCGCGGGGAATTATGTTTCCCTTACCCCGGAACTCGTGAAGTTCTCCGGCAACGGAGGGATCTTATCGGAATACATGTTCGGCTCGCCGCTTCCGCTGAACGACCTGAGCCACAAGGAAATCCTGAACCGCCTTCTCTTCTTCGGGACTTACCAGGGGGAAGAGAAGCTGGAGTTCACATCCAACCTCCAGGGAGAAGTCTCCTACAAGGACCTGTTCGTTGAAGGCAACGCACTCTCCAACACATTCTTCCTTATCAAGACAAGCTGGCCGTATTCTTCGAGGAGGACGCAGGAAGTCCTTCTCAGGCTCCTCGGCCATTTCCTTAAGAGGACATCCTTCGCGGGGATGGAGGACGACGACGCCCTCTCGGAAGGGATACTCAAGGAGATATCCGACCCCAACGCGATACTGCTTCTTATCCGCCTGCGCAACAAGCAGAACAGCCAGTTCTACAATTTCGTCGAACGCTACTACGCCAAAAAAGATGTGTGGAGCGAAGACGACGATTTCTTCATCACCAAGATGGCGGACGAGATAAACGTCGAGACCTACCAGAGAAAGAGGATAGCCATCGACATACTCTACAAGTCCCCGGTCAACCGGCCCCTTGTCGACGAGTACAAGGACATCCTCGCCGGCTCTCTCGCGAAGCCGCTGACCAACAACGATATCGCCCGCCTCAACTCCCTCCGGAACCTTGCGATGCGCCACAACCTCCCACTCGCGCTCTTCGACTCGCTGGACAACCTCATCCCGCGACCCAAGGCTTCGGAAGTGCGCGAGAAGGAAAGCCCCTACCTCAAGGAAATGCGCTCGATATTCGAAGGCCTTTTCCTGGAGAGCAGGAAGCCGAGGGACGTCATAGGGAAAGAGGAAACGGCCCGGCTTATCAGGATCAAGCACGAGGCTCAGGTGCACAGGGACAACGGCTTCGAGCACATACTTCTCGATACCGGCAGGATCCTCGACGAGAAAACTGCCGAGAGCGAGGACTTCGAGGCGTTCGAACTCTTCACCGAGATCGTCACCTACTTCGACCGGCTTGACAACGCGGTCGCCGTGATCAACCACCTTGCTTTTCTCGAAGGGGCCGAGATAACGGAGGACAAGATCCGTTCGCTTCTCGGGAACAAGAAGGAGCTCGACACGCTCGACCCGAAGCTCTTCCAGGAACTGGTCGAGAACCCGGCGGTGGCAAACCCTTACACGCTGCGCTTCGGGAAAAGGAAAGTGGAAACCCTCATCGCCTCCCTTTCAAAGATCGAGCTCGGCGAGCTCACCCTAGGCCACGCCGTCTCCCAGATCAATTCCATATCCAAGGCTGAAAAGGCGCACGACCGCGTGCTGGGTTCGATCAAGGAGATATTCACCCGCTCCTACTTCGACCTCAACAGGCCTTCCCACGTCAACCTCCTCAAGAAGGAGGTCATCGGGGCGCTCAGGAAATCAGGCTCGGAGGGCTCAGCAGTGCCAGAGGGCGCTTTCGAATCGGCGCTGAAGCAGTTCGTTGACGAGAACGAATACATGACGGCCGTTTTCCCGAGGGTCATGTTGGAGGCGAACTTCGAACTTAGGGAGAAGTTCATCGTCGAGAAGGGGATCGACCGCTCCCGCATCGAGGAAATAGAAAAGGAATACAAGAGGACACACGGGGTCGACGAGGTTTACGAGAGCGGAGCATCGCCATTCACCTCCGAGGATTTTCAGTTCTGACAAGTGACGCGGCAAAAAGGCGGAAAAGCTGAAGTTCAATAGGGAAATTGATTCCACAAATTTGAAATTTAATCTTTAAAATTTGATATTTTAAATTCAGGCGCAGCCTGACGGGCTGAAGGCTGAAGAGCTGAAGTTCAATAAGGAAATTGATTCCACAATTTTTCAGTTTTCAATTTTCAATTTTCAATTTTCAGTGCAAGCTCCGCTTGCTCGGCTGATGGCTGAAGGTCAACAAGCAAATGGATTCTACAAATAGAAATTTTTCAATATAAACTTCCCACGGGCTTACGCCCGGGGTTTTCTCTGTCGCGAGCAAGCTCGTCCGCCTTTGGCGGAGGGACTCCATCCCACGAGCTCACGCACGGGGATTTTAGTAAGGAATTCATTAAAACTTGAAATTTAAAATGAAGTAGTGCGCCGCTACCCGAACAGCTTCCTGTCCAGCGTCCTGTACTGCACCGCTTCCGCGAGATGCGCCGCAGAGATCTCATCCGCGCCTTCAAGGTCCGCGATCGTCCTCGCGACCTTCAGTATCCTGTGGTGCCCCCTCGCCGTCAGGCCGAAGCTCCTCAGCGCTTCGAGCAGGAATTTCTCCGGTTCGGCGCTCAGCGGACAGTGCTTCTCCACCATTTTTTCCGACATCTCCGCGTTCGTCTTTATCCTGGTTTTTCCGAACCTTCTGCCCTGGACCGATCTCGCCTTCGTTATCCTCTTCCTTATTTCCGCGGAAGTCTCCCCCGGCCGTTTTCCTCTCAACTCCTCGGGAAGGACCGCCGGGACCTCTATCTGGATGTCGATCCTGTCCATGAGCGGACCGCTTATCTTCGAGAGGTACCTCGATATCTGGAGGGGAGTGCACTTGCACCTTTTCGCCGGGTCACCGTAAAAGCCGCAAGGGCACGGATTGCTGGCGGCAAGCAGAGTGAAGCTCGACGGGAAGGACAGGCTCTCCTTGGCCCTGCTTATGTCGACCTTCCTGTCCTCGAGAGGCTGCCTCAGGCTCTCCAGAACGTCCCTCCTGAATTCTGTCAATTCGTCGAGGAAAAGTACACCGTTGTGCGCGAGGGACACCTCACCCGGCATCACCGTGCTTCCTCCCCCGGTCATGCCCGCGTATGAGATGGTGTGATGAGGCGAACGGAAAGGCCTCAACACCAGGAGCCCCTTTTCGCGGCGCCTGCCTTCTCCTTTCACCGAGTGGATCTGCGTAGTCTCGAGGGCTTCATCGAAGGACATTCCGGGAAGTATGGTCGGGAACCTCTTCGCCAGCATCGATTTTCCCGAGCCCGGGGGACCTATCAGCAGGATGTTGTGGCCTCCCGCGCCTGCCACTTCCAGCGCCCTCTTGGCATAGTGCTGGCCGCGGACATCGGAAAAATCCTCGTCCGACGGAGGCTCTTCCAGAATCTCCTCGTAGCTCCTGTGGGCGATCTTCGCCAGCAACCTCTCTCCGCGGAGATGGTGGACAAGTTCGGCAAGGCTTTTCACGGGGTACGCTTCGAGCCCTCCGACGATCTCCGCCTCGGGCAGGTTCGCCTCGGGAAAGAAGAATCTTTTGCCCATGTTCCTCGCCATTATCGCCATGGGCAGGAGCCCTCTGACCGGCCTCACCTTTCCGTCGAGCGCCAGTTCTCCCGCTACGAGGCACTCTCCGAGCGGCCATATATCCCTCTGCACGTTCTGAGCCGCGACAAGGGCTATCGCCACCGCCAGGTCAAGCTGGGTCCCCTCCTTCGGCATCTCCGCAGGCGCGAGGTTGACGGTCACCTGTTCCGAGGGGAATATGAAACCCGAGTTCAGCACGGCCCCCCTGACCCGCTCACGGCTCTCCTTCACGGCGGTCTCGGCAAGGCCAACGGTGACGTAAGCGGGCATCCCGAGCTGGATGTCTACCTCGACTTCGACCGGAAAAGCTTCTATCCCGCGAAGAGCGGCCGAAAACACTTTGGCGATCATTTAATTGTCGGCAGGGGTACCGTGAGCGTGAATCCGCTGTAGGTGCAGGCCTTGAGGGACAGCCTGCCCGCAAGCTTCGCGCCGGGTGGAACGCTGAAGAGGTAGGAATGGACGCCTTCTCCCGAGGACCTCGCGAAGGGGAACGCGGCGAATCCGCCGTCGTTCGTCTCCTCGTCGGACGGGACGATCTTGTATCCGAGGATCGCGGAACTCTCCTGGATGGTCACTTCCAGGAACTGCCCTTTCAGGGAAACGCCCTCGACGGAAACGGGCACGGAAAAGTCCTTCCAGACGATCCCGGAAAAACCTTCGCCGCAGGTTTCCCTGCCGGGGTTGAAAAGCATCACATAGAGGATGTCGGCCTCGGCCGGGATCAACATGGCGCCGTCGCCGGGGTTCCCTATCCCCATCCTGATTATCCTTCCTGAAAAATCCGTCAGGATCGAGATAAGCTTCAGGCCTTTCGCGTCCTCGTTGAACTCTCCCTTGATGAAGGGGTTCCCTTCGCCGAGGACGATCCTTCCGAAGACCGCTTCGGAGGGCGACAGGCCCTTTGTCGAGAGCCAAACAAGCGGAAGATCGTTCTTAACGCTCTTGAAAAGCTTCTCCTCGATGAGCTTCCTGAAAATGAAAACAGCGAGCCGCGTCCTGACCCTGGATTCATCCTCGCCGAGGATCGAGAAAGCCTCGTAGAACTTCTGGCCGTTCTCTCCCGGGGGGAGAGCCATGGGCATCAGGGAGGGATCACCGATCTCTTCTTCGAGAAAAAGATAATAAAGGATCTCGGCGTTCCTCCCCGGAGAAAAGACCCTCGACGAAAGACAGTTCCTGAGAGCCTGGGAATAGACCCTCCTGTCGCCGAACAGCTTGAAACGCATCACGGCCTCGGCGGCGGGACGGTCCTGCGGATCCAGGGAGAGGGAATACTGGTTCAGAAGCTCCCTGAAAACGGCATCCTGGGACCTGTTCTGATCATCAGGCGCGGCCGCGGCGGATTGCCGGGCATCCCCGAAATAAAATTTCCATTTATCGGCGAACTGCGTCATCAGTTCGTCCCGGGAAACAGGCTCGGCCGCCGCGAATGCCGCGGTTCCCGCGAAGAGCAATGCAACGGACATCAAGCACAGTTTCCTTATATTCATCAGCCTTCCAATTGGTTATTCTGCCCCATAACGGCCGTAAATGTCAACAAGTACAGGTCCTTTCGGTGCCGGGGGCGGCGGAATTTGACAATTTTTGAAGAAATCTTTATCATTCTTGCTTGGTCAGGCGGTGTAGCTCAGTTGGTTAGAGCAAACGGCTCATATCCGTTGTGTCCGGGGTTCAACTCCCTGCACCGCCACCATCCTATCCTCAAAAAATTCAGGAAAGGCCTCAAGGAACTTCCCGTCGGCAACGGGGACAAGGTGCTGCTCGCGTATTCGGGCGGAGGCGATTCGGCGGGAATGCTGGCGCTCTTTCTATCCGCGCTTCCCAGGCCCGACATCGCGATAGGGCTCTGCCACATAGATCATAACCTGAGAGGAGCCGAATCCGACAGGGACGTCGCCGCGTGCTCCGCCATCGCGGAGAAGCTTTCCCTTCCTTTATATGTAATGAATGTGAATGAAGCCCCTCCGCGCGGAAAGAGCCTCGAGGAATGGGCCAGGGAGCAAAGGTACGGACTCCTGGAAAGGGCCAGGAAGAGGGGGAAGTGGGACTTCGTCGCGACAGCCCACTCGATGGACGACCAGGCCGAGACACTACTCATGAGGATAGCCCGGGGGACGGGGATCGAAGGACTCAGGGGGATATTGAAGGTATCCTCGAGGGTCATCAGGCCTTGCCTGGATATCCGGGCATCCGACCTGAGGGCGGCGGCCGCCGAATGCGGGATCCCCTACGTGGAGGACTCCTCAAACAAGGACCCGAAATTCCTCAGGAACCGCCTGAGGAACGAAGCCATGCCCGTACTCGAGAAAGCCCTTCCGGGCATCGTCGGCGGGCTTCTCAGCCTTTCCCTGATAGCCGGTTCGGAGGCGGACGACCATCCCGCCATTGCAAAAGCGGATGGTAATTCACTATATTATTCTTTGAGCTCCCTCGCTCCGCTCGGATCGTCTGAAGCCCTGGCGGCTTTCAGGCTGGGCCTGAGGGCGATGAACGGCGGGCTGAGAGGGTTCGGACGAAGGCATTATGAAGCCGTCACGGCTCTTGTCCGGGCTCCGAAAGGGGCGTGGGTCCCGCTCCCGGGCGGACTGATGGCCGAAAGGGAAGAAAAAGGTGTCCGTTTGAAGAGAAGGAAGAGAGAGGCGCTCAGATGATGAAACCGGCCAGCGGAATTCTTTTCACCGAGAAACAGATCCAGGCGCGGGTCAACGAGATCGCGAAACAGATCGAGAAGGACTACGAAGGCAGGCCCCTGGTGCTCTGCGGGGTCCTCAAGGGATGCCTGCCCTTCCTGGCGGACCTGATGCGAAAGATCGGCGGCGACATCGAGATCTCCCTGATTGAGATGAAGAGCATGGTCGACGGGAAGAACGCCTCGATAGTCTTCACCACCGCCATGAACCTCAAGGGCAAGGATGTCATGATAGTCGAGGACATAGTCGACACAGGAATAACGCTCGATTATTTGATCAAACACCTCGAGGTCGAGAAGGGCACAAGGTCTATAAGGGTGGCGGCGTTCCTGGACAAACCGGAGGCGAGGAAGATCGAGGTCCCAATCCATTACAGGGGGTTCGCGGTCCCCAATCAGTTCATCGTGGGTTACGGCCTCGACTACAACGAGAAATACAGGAACCTTCCCTACCTCACCTGGGTCGAGCCCTAGAAGGCGGGAACCCTTTGCAGGCGACCCCGCCGGCGGAACGATGCCCGGAGCGCCGTCCGGATCTTCTCGTGAGTGCCGGGGGGGCGTGTCCTGAAATTTACAATTTCCGTTTTATAAATTACAATTTACAATTCCGAAAAATGTTCACCCATTTTTTGGCTGAAACGGAGGCGTTTTGAACCAGCAATTCAGATCTGTGGCACTTATACTCCTTGTTTTCGTCATTTTTTTCATCTCCTTCGGCCTCTTCAAGAAGGCGTTCGAGAAGGAAACCGCGCTTTCATTCACCGAGTTCTCCAAGATGGTGGACGCCGGGGAGATAAAGAGCGCAACCATAAAAGGTACGGCCATCAGCGGAGAGCTCGCCAAGCCAGGCAAGGAAGGCGCGACCCGCTACTCGGTGACCCTTCCCCCCGACCTTCAGAACTTCACACCGACGCTGGTGCAGAAGGGTGTCGCGGTGGACGCTTCCGAAAGTTCTTCGGGCCAGTACCTCGTCTATTTCCTCTACCTTCTGCCTGTCATCCTGATGGTCGTTTTCTGGTTCGTCTTCATCAGGCAGATGCAGTCCGGCGGGAACAAGGCGATGTCCTTCGGCAAGTCGAAGGCGAGGATGATAACTTCCAGCAAGAACAGGGTCACTTTCGACGACGTCGCGGGAATGGACGAGGTGGAGGAGGAGGTCCAGGAGATCATCGATTTCCTCAAGGACCCTAAGAGGTTCGAAGCCCTGGGCGGCAAGATCCCCAAGGGGGTGCTTCTCATGGGGCCTCCCGGAACAGGCAAGACGCTCCTCGCCAAGGCTATCGCCGGCGAGGCCAACGTCCCCTTCTTCTCGATCTCCGGCTCCGAGTTCGTCGAGCTCTTCGTCGGCGTGGGCGCGAGCAGGGTAAGAGACATGTTCGACCAGGCGAAGAAGAACTCCCCTTGCATCGTCTTCGTCGACGAGATAGACGCGGTAGGCAGGCACAGGGGCGCGGGCGTGAGCGGAGGCGGACACGAGGAAAGGGAGCAGACGCTCAACCAATTGCTGGTCGAGATGGACGGCTTCGAATCGAACCAGGGCGTGATAATGATGGCCGCGACCAACCGTCCCGACGTGCTGGACCCGGCGCTCTTGAGGCCGGGCCGCTTCGACAGGAGGATCGTGATCCCGAGGCCCGACCTGAGAGGACGCGAAGCGATCCTCAAGGTGCATCTCAGGAACATCAAGATATCCGACAACGTGGATGTATCAATAATCGCGAGAGGTACGCCTGGTTTCTCAGGCGCGGACCTCGCCAACCTCGCGAACGAGGCCGCGCTCAGGGCTGCACGCAAGGACAAGCAATCCGTGGAGATGGTGGATTTCGATTACGCCAAGGACAAGGTCCTTCTCGGAATGGAACGCCGGTCGATGATCCTTTCGGAGGACGACAAGAAGGTGGTCGCCTACCACGAGGCGGGGCACGCCATAGTGGCCCTGAACATACCGGAAGCCGACCCCGTCCACAAGGTCTCCATCGTCCCGCGCGGGATGGCGCTGGGCGTGACTCAGCAGCTTCCCATCGACGACCGCTACAATTACAGCAAGGCCTATCTCGACGCGGAGTTGGCCGTTCTGCTGGGCGGGCGCACGGCGGAGGAGATATTCCTTAAGAACATCACCACCGGCGCGGGGAACGACCTCGAGAGGGCCACCGAGATAGCCAGAAACATGGTCACCCAGTGGGGCATGAGCGAGAAGATCGGCCTTTTAAGCCTCAAGGGCGACAAGACCCCGTTCCTGAACCTGTGGGAGGGAAGCTCGAAGGGCGTTTACTCTGAAAGGACCGCCGAGGAGATCGACGCGGAGATCAAGAAGATGATCTCCGTCGCCCACGAAAAGGCGGAGAAGATCCTTACGGAGAATTCGGAGACCATGGGCAAGCTGGTCGCCGCCCTCCTCGAAAAGGAAGTCCTCGACAAGGACGAGCTCGAAGAGATCACCGGCAGGAAGCTTCCGGGCATGTCTTCGTTCCACGACTCGCGTGAAAATGCGGCCGAGAGCAACTGAACTCCTCAAAACCAGACACTTCCTCGTCATGGGGATACTGAACCTCACCCCGGATTCATTCTACGACGGCGGCCGCCACCGCTCGGCTGAAGCCGCTGTAAGACATGTTTACAGGATGAAGGAGGAAGGAGCCGATATCATCGACATAGGCGCGGAATCGACGCGCCCGGGGAGCCTTCCCCTATCATCCGAAGAGGAATGGAGCCGCCTCTATCCCGTCCTCACGGCTCTTTCGAGGGACAAGTTCGACCTGGCGATCTCGATCGACACTCAGAAATCGGAGATCGCCGCAATGGCGGCCGACCTGGGAGCCGTGATGATCAACGACATATCCTCAGGCCGCACGGATCCTCGCATCTTCAAGGTGGCCAGGGACAAGAACGCCGACCTCGTTCTCATGCACATGAAAGGCACTCCGAAGACCATGCAGGATTCACCTTCCTACGCGGACGCCACCGCGGAGATCCGGGCCGAGCTTTCGTCTTTCTCGGACGCGGCGATGCTGGCCGGCGTGGAGAAAGAGAGGATCATTGTCGATCCTGGGATCGGCTTCGGCAAGAGGAAGGAGGACAACCTGGCCCTCATCGCCGGATTACCTTCCATCGCCGGTCTGGGATTCCCCGTAATGGTGGGAGTTTCGAGAAAAAGCGTGATCGGGGGCGTCACGGGCGCGGACCCGGAACACCGTCTTCCCGGCACGATAGCCCTGAATGTATGCGCCCTTCAAGGCGGAGCGAGGATCTTCAGGGTCCACGACGTGGCTGAGAACCGCCAGGCGCTCCAATGCGCGTGGGAGACAATGGAGAACGGTCGCTGACCGGCAGTCTGAGCTGAAGCTATACCGTTTGTTTTTCAAGAACTTGCGCGTCCCTCGAGGCGCGGTTTTTCATTGACCCATCTTCTTAAAAAAGCTTATAATGTCTCGTTCAGGAAAGGAGACCTTCTTGGTCCTGCCCGCGACGACGGAGCCCCGCGCGGAGGGTTCCCTGATAAAAATGGAAAACGGGAAGCTCGTTGTCCCCGATCACCCCGAGATACCGTTCATCGAGGGGGACGGGACTGGCCCCGACATATGGAGGGCGACCTGCAGGGTGCTTGATGCCGCCGTCGAAAGAGCGTACGGGAAACGCAGAAGTATCCGATGGATGGAGGTTCTTGCGGGCGAAAAGGCTTTCCTGGAACAGGGGGAATGGCTTCCGGATGAGACCGTCAGCGCCTTCTCCTCACACCTGATCGGCATGAAGGGACCGCTTACCACACCTGTCGGCGGCGGGATAAGGTCGCTGAACGTTACACTCCGCCGTCTGCTGGACCTTTACGTCTGCCTCAGGCCGGTCAGGTATTTCGAAGGCGCGCCCAGCCCGGTAAAGCACCCGGAGAAGGTCGACATCGCCCTCTTCAGGGAGAATACCGAAGACACCTATACCGGGATCGAATGGAAATCGGGCAGCCCCGCGGCGAAGAGGTTCATGGACTTCATCGCTGTTGAAATGGGCGAGGGAGCGATAATGCACCCTGAAACTACCGGTATCGGCGTCAAACCGGTTTCGGAACAGGGTTCGAAAAGGCTCTGCCGCGCGGCGATACGCCACGCCTTAAAGAACGGCAGGAGATGTCTCGACATCGCCCACAAGGGTAACATCATGAAATTCACCGAGGGCGCCTTCAAGGAGTGGGGCTACGAGGTCGCCGTAAACGAATTCAGGCAGGACGTGGTTACAAAGAGGGAGCTGAGGGTCCTCAGGAACAAGGACCAAAACTCTTTGCTCACGGTCGAGGAGAACGCGAAGATGCTGGAACCCGGGATCGGAATGTTCGATCCGGAGAGGAAGGAAGAGGTGCTCCGCGAAGTCAGGAGGGCGCTCGACCTCATGCCCACGCACGGCGGCGGGAAATGGGCCGAAAAACTCCTCGTAAAGGACGCCATCGTTGACGTCATGATGGAGCAGGTCCTCACCAGGCCGGAGAAATTCGACGTGATCGCCGCGATGAACCTGAACGGAGACTACCTCGCCGACGCGCTCGCGGCGCAGGTAGGAGGCACGGGGATAGCCCCCGGAGCCAACATCAATTACGAGACGGGTCACGCGATCTTCGAAGCGACCCACGGCACGGCGCCCAAGTATGCCGGACTGGACATCGTCAACCCGACGGCGCTGATCCTTTCCGGCGAGATGATGCTCCGCCACGTCGGCTGGGAGGAGGCGGCGGAACTCGTCATCAGGGGAATAGAAAGAGCCATCGGCTCGAGAACCGTCACATACGATTTCGCGAGGCCGATGATCTCGGAAGGTATCGCAAACGTCAAGGAGGTAAAGTGTTCGGAATTCGGCGACGCGGTGGTTACCGCGATGAAAAATTGAAGATCCTGAGGGCGTTTCTTGTCTTGTCCATCGTGCTTCTCTCGACGGGCGCTTTCGCTTACGGAGAGAAGACCACCGAGAAGATGGTGGACAGCGCGGTGTGGCTGGCTCCGCCCTCGCTCAAGGGGCTGTTGACGGCCTTCAGGAAGGACACTCTTTCGGGCGTCAGGGAAACCCTGGACACCCAATCGGGAAAACAGGACGTGGATCTCTGCCTCGCGCTCGAGGAGGAGATGGCTCTATTGCCAAAGCTCGCATCGAAGCAAAGCTCCTTCGAGCAGATCGCCTTCCATTTCGGAAAGGTGGCGGCCCTCGTCTTCCTTCTCGACGATCCTTTCAGGAACAATGAGGACTCGAGGGTGAAGGAGATATCCTCCGACTACAAGGAGTACATGGAGAGAAAGGTCGCGAAGCACATCCTCACTTTCGAGGGATACGCCTCCCCCGCGTTCGAGATTCCCGTCAGCGGTTATTTCGAAAAGAGGAAAGCAGCTTTTCCGCGTTATGTCGAGTCGGTCCTCTTCTGCTATTTTCCATCGGGAGAAAGGGTATCATCCAAGACCTTCGACGACAGGTCCAACGCGTTCGGCGTTTCACAGATAGTCCTGTCGAAATCGGTCTCGGACGCGGCCAAGGTGTGGCTCCATGTCTGGAAGTCAATGGACGGCGATGTTTCCGGCACGCCGTTCCTAAAGGATAAGGACAAAGGCAAAGAGAAAGGCAAAGAAAAATGAAACCACTCGAGATCCACAGGGCGCTGATTTCGGTTTCCCAGAAAGACGGACTCATCAAGTTCTCGAAATTCCTCGCGGACAAGGGCGTCGAGATACTGTCGACCGGCGGGACCGCGAAGGCCCTCAGACAGGAAGACATCCCCGTAAAGGATGTCAGCCAGTTCACGGGCATGAAGGAAGTGATGGAGGGAAGGCTCAAGACGCTCCATCCCAAGGTCCTGGGAGGCATCCTCGCCAAGCGGACAAGGGAACACCTCGACTCGCTGGAGGAGATCGGCGGAGCGCCGATAGACCTCATCGTCGTCAATTTCTACCCCTTCGAGGAAGCGGCAAAGGTCAAATCGACGACTCTGCCGGAGCTTATAGAGAAGATAGACATCGGAGGGCCGTCCATGGTGAGGGCCGCCGCGAAGAACAACGACTGGGTGGTCGTCGTCACCGACCCGAAGGATTACGATGTCATCATTGGCGAGATCAAAGAGCAGGGAGGCGTGACCGCGGAGACAAGGCTGAGGCTCGCCGCCAAGGCGTTCGAGTTCACGGCGAGGTACGACTGCGCGATCGCGGGCAAGCTCTCCTCCGTCGTGTCGAAAGAGGGATCGGATTTTCCGCCGGTCCTTCCGCTCGTCTTCAACAAGGTTGAGGACCTTCGTTACGGGGAGAACCCCCATCAGAAGGCGGCCTTCTACCGCGATCAGGAAAGCTACCTCGGCAGGCTGATCCAGCACCAGGGCAAGGAGCTTTCATACAACAACATCCTCGACCTCGACGCCGCGTGGGCGCTCGTCTGCGACCTTCCGAAGACCGCATGCGCCATCATCAAGCACACCAATCCCTGCGGCGTGGGACTGGGGGAGACGGCCGAAAAGGCATTCCTGAGGGCGAAGGAGACCGATCCGCTGTCGGCCTTCGGCGGGATCGTCGCGTTCAACGTCCCCGTCGACGCGGCCGCGGTCGAAGCGCTGAAGGACATGTTCCTCGAGGTCGTCGTCGGGCCCCGCTTCGAAAAGGAAGCGCTCGACATCCTTTCGAAGAAGAAGAACCTCAGGGTCATCTCGATAACCGAAACGAAACCCTTCGACGGCTACAACTACAAGAGAGTGGCGGGAGGGATGCTTGTCCAGGAGAACGACCTTTTCGCGGGGGACACCGAGAGGAAGGTCGTCACGAAGAGGGCTCCCACGGGCGCGGAAATGAGCGCGATGGAGCTCGGATGGATCATCTGCAAGCACGTCAAGTCGAACGCCATAGTCCTGGTTGACTCAACCGGCACGGTCGGAGTGGGCGCGGGCCAGATGAGCCGCGTCGATTCCGTCAAGATCGCCACCAAGATGAAGGCTTACAAGGACACCAAAGGATGCGTCGCAGCCTCGGACGCCTTCTTCCCGTTCCCCGACGGAGTCGAGGAACTCGCGGCCGCCGGCATCACCGCCGTCATCCAGCCGGGAGGGAGCATCAGGGACAACGAGGTCATAGAGACTGCTGACAAGCTGGGCGTTGCTATGGTATTCTCCGGGAGGAGGCACTTCAGACATGGTTAAGCGGGCCTGTATCGTCTTCATCCTTCTTCTCCCCCTTCTCATCATGGGAAAGGGAAAGGACGAGGAATGCGACATCAAGAAGCTTCTCGACAGCATGCAGAAGTTCCAGGAGAAGATCGAGACGCTCAAGGTCTCTTTCGTCCAGGTAAACGACTTCGAGATGCTGAAAAAGCCCGAGGTGCTCAAGGGCGAGATCTACATCAAGAAGCCCTCGACCGCCCTTTATCTCTACCAGGCTCCGGAAAAACTCTACTACCTCATCAAAGACGGCGAGCTGATGGTCTACAACCCCAAGAAGAAGGAGGCGAACGTCCAGGACATCTCCCGCTACCAGAACAAGATCATGAAGTACATGGGCGTCTCGACCCCCTTCGCTGAGCTTGAGAAGAAGTTCGACGTGAAGTTCGTCGACAAGGAGGGCGACATCGTCCACCTCAGCTTCACTCCGCAGAAGAAATCGATGGCGAAGCGCCTCGCTTCCCTCGAATTCTGGGTCAACGAAAAGGACAACACCATAAGGGCGATGGAGATCGCCGAGCCCGAAGGCGACAAGGTCAAGTTCGAGTTCTCCAACTGGGACATCAACGCCAAGTTCGACCAGAAGGTCTTCGACATCGACCTGCCCAAGGGCACCAAGGTGAAGAGGGAGAAGGTCAGCCTGAAGAACCCGGCGGAGTGATCGCGCTGAAGGCTTCAGCGCTTTCCGAAGAAGGGGGCGCTCCGCTCCCTCCTTAGACGCGGGCTCGCTGATGCTCGCCACGCTGATTCACCCCCGGATAGGAATGCGCCTTAGCGCGAAGTAAATTCGACGCATGGCGCAATATTTTTTATAAGGCAATCGACGTCGGGAAATTGCCGGCGGCGGCCAACCGGCCGCCTTTTTTTCTTAAGGAGGGGGAGGGAAAGAAGAAGCCGGTCATGGCGAGAGAAACTTCAAAGCGTCGCCGACGAAACCATCCACCATATCCTGAATATTCACGAACCAAGAGGGATCTGGAAGGGATTCTGGAATTCCTACTAGATTATGGCTACTTTATTGTATGAACATCCTTCAATAATTCTTTCAATAATAGTTCCCAGTGATTCATCAATTCAAAATCGTCATTTATCAAAATATCAGCGAATTCCAAAACAATATCTCGTCCGTTCCTGGTTATTCGGCGTTCCATCCTCCAACCTGATCCCTCCGGCATAATATCCATCCACCAAACAATTGAATTATCGTCATTGCAGCAAGCATCGACAAAGATCGAGATAATCAACGTGTTGTTGTATTTCTTGAATTCAAGATCATATTCAACTCTAATATATCTGGGATCAATTAAGAGCTGCTTGCGAAAAGAAGCTAATTGGCCGTTCAATGTTGCAAGCAGTTGCGACCAATCTTTAAAATTATTTTTTTCTGCGACACAACATTCATTTCTTATCACCTGCACTCACCGCTCTTTCTGATCATCAGGGCCTTCTAGTCCAGAAATAATCCACGGTCTCCCATTTTCTTCCCATATTGATTATAACTCTTCTGGCAAAGCTATGCAGGATGCCCCATACCCGCGGTGGAAAGCATATGATTAAGGCTAATATTTCATAGGGAGGAGAATTTCTTACGATTGTTTTTGCAGGATTTTTGAAATCTGCTGAAGGCAAGCGGAGCTTGCCGCGTCCCGACGCCGATGGACCAGAGGCAAGGAAAGCGAAAGGGACAAGCCGAGGCATCTGAAGCCAACTGCTTGGCTTCAAGTTAGCGAGGGCTCCGTACCGAGCGGAATAATATAGAAATCTAGGATTTGAAAATCCCGAAGGCTGACACCGCATATGGTCCGTCGCCGTCGGCGTATCGTTGGGTGTGTGAGGTGGGTAGCTATTATTTAAGCGCAGGAGAGCCGATGGAACATCGGCAGGGAGCGAAAGACAGCCTCGGAAAATGCTTGCATTTATTAGAGGCTGGCTTGAAGCTCATAAAGGATGCAGCGCATCCGACCTGCGCCTTTGTCTCTATTTGAGTTCGTCCCATCTCTTGCCGATGGAAAGGCTGACGGTCAGCGGGACGGAGAGCGTGAGCGCGTTCTCCATCTTCTCCTTCAGGACCGCTCCCGCCTTCTCAGCGACATCCTCCCTCGCCTCTACGATCAGCTCGTCGTGAACCTGGAGCACCAGCCTCGCCCCTTCGGGAAGCGCCGCGTCCACATCGATCATCGCCTTCTTGATGAGGTCGGCCGCCGAACCCTGGATCACCGCGTTCACCGCCTGCCTCAGGAGCGCCTCCTGCTGGGGCTTTGGGACCGTCTTGATATTCGGGAAGAACCGCCTTCTCCCGAGGATCGTCTTCGTCTCGCCATTTTCGAGAGCCTCCTGCCGGGTCGCGTCGAGGTACCCCTTGACCTTCGGGAAGGAGCCGAAATACCTTTCGATGAACTCCTTCGCCTCTTTCTGAGTTATCCCCAGCTCCTGTGACAAGCCGAACGGGCCCTTGCCGTAGATCAATCCGAAGTTGATCGCCTTCGACTGCCGCCTCATCTCCTGCGTGACGAACATCGGCGAAACGTCGAACACCTGAGAGGCCGTCCTCGTGTGGATGTCCTCCCCCCTCCTGAACACGTCCGCCAGCACCGCGTCGCCGCAAAGGTGGGCGAGGATCCTCAGCTCTATCTGGCTGTAATCCGCCCCGACAAGAAGATGCCCCTCTTCCGCCATGAAGCCGTGACGGATCCTCGGACCCCACTCGCCGCGGACGGGGATGTTCTGGAGGTTCGGCTCAGAGGAGGAGAGCCTGCCGGTGGCCGTCACCATCTGGTTGAAACGGCTGTGGACCCTTCCGGTGCTTTCGTCGATCTGGGCGGGAATGGCATCGGTGTAAGTCCCCTTCAGTTTGGAGAGCCCCCTGTGTTCAAGGATCAGCGGGACGATCGGGTGAAGGGGCGCGATCTGTTCGAGGACCTCGTTGTCGGTCGAGTAGCTCTTCGTCTTGGCGGTTTTCTTCACCACGGGGAGGTTCAGCTTGTCGAACAGTATCTCTCCCACCTGTTTCGGGCTCGCGATGTTGAAGGTGGTTCCCGCGATCCCGTGAGCTTCCGCCTCTATCTCCCCTATTCTTTTTTCCATCTCCTCGGAGAGCTCTTTGAAATAGGGAGCGTCCACGAAGATGCCTTCCGATTCTATCTTCGCCAGGATCATGGAAAGGGGCATTTCTATCTTCGCGAAGAGCCCGTCCATCTCCAGCTCTTTCAATCTGCCAAGGACGAACGGTGCCAATTTCGCGAACTGCGAGGACCTGATCAGGAGGTTCTCGGAAATGTTGGCCGAAAGGTGTTCCCTCGAAAGGGTTTCCAGCGGGTTAGCCGTCTCTGGCGAGATCAGATATGCCGCGAGGTCGAGGTCGCAGTATTTTGAAATCCAGCCGTCGGGGAGGCCAAGCTCCATGAATATTTCCTTGAAGCCCGCCGAGGCGAGACGCAGGGAAAATAATTCATCCTCTTTCATGGTCTCATTCTTAACGATGTAGGCCTTGTCCCCGTCTGAAAGGAACATCTCGTCGCGGTCGTAACAGAATCCAACGTGTTCGGCGGACCGCAGCCTTTCTCGGGCGGCTTGGTCGAAGACTGCCGCTTCGACCTGCGGAGATTCCTTTTTCGTCTCCTCGATTATCGAAAAGAACTCGTATTCCCTGCAGAGGGAGTTCAGTTTTTCCGTGTCCTTTTCCTTGATCCCGAGCTGGTCTATCCCGATCTCGACCGGGACGTCGCTTCGAATGGTCGCCAGCTCCTTCGAGAACTTCGCCTGCTCGATGTTCGCGGCAAGCCCTTCCCTGTAGCTCTTCTTCTCGATCTTTTCGATGTTCTGCAGGATATCATCAAGGTGGCCGTACTTGAGAACGATCTCCTTCGCGCCCTTTTCCCCTATGCCCGGAACGCCGGGAATGTTGTCTGACGGGTCTCCCCAGAGCGCGAGGACGTCCGCGACGAATTTGGGTTCTACGCCGAATACTTCCTTGACCCCGTCCGCGTCCAGGATAAGATCCTCTTTCTTGGGATTGATGATCGACACGCCGTCTTCGACCAGCTGGTAAAGGTCCTTGTCCGAAGTGACGATTATCACTTCGTAATTCTCCCCTTTCCCCTTTTTGGCGAGGAAGGCGATTATGTCGTCGGCTTCGAAGCCTGCCTTTTCGATAAGAGGGATCCCCATGGCCCTGATGATCTCCTTGGCGGGCTCGATCTGTTCGACAAGTTCTTTCGGGATCTCCTTCCTGTTTGCCTTGTATTCCTTGAATGCCTCGTGCCTGAAGGTCGGAGCGCCAAGGTCGAAGACGAAGGCGAGATATTTCGGGTCGTAGGTCTTTATCAGCTTTTCAGTGATCTTCAAGGCGCCGAATATGGCGTTCGTGGGCTTGCCTTTCGATGTGGATAGTTCCCTGACCGCGTAGAACGCCCTGAAGAGGATCGAAGTCGCGTCGACGAGGAAAAGTTTTTCCAAGACAGGCCTCCCGGAAGATATTGTAATACAGAAGCGCTGAAGGCCGAAGAGCTGAAGTTCTGAAGTTAATGCCAATAAATTCCATAAAAGAGCAAACAAAAGAGGAAGGGGGAGGTAGAAGCGTCATCACGAGGCATACTTCGAGGAAAAGTCATGCGAAGTGATCAACCTTATCCCGCAAATTGTTTTCTATTTGTTGATCAACTCCAAAATCTTTTCCAACTCTTCGCCGTCAATCTGGTCGAAGTTGGCTGGCTTGTCGCTATCTATGTCGAGGACCGCGGTAATCGCTCCCTCCCTGTTCCTGAAAGGGACGCAGATCTCGGACCTTGCTCTGCTGTCGCAGGCTATGTGTCCGGGGAATTGATCCACGTCCGGAACGATCACCGTCTTTCCGCTGTCGACCGCGGCCCAGCAGACGCCGGTATCTTTCTTCAGTTCCATGCACGCGAGCGGCCCCTGGTACAATTTCACGATTAGCCGTCCCTGCTTCAGGCCATAAAACCCCGTTAAGAAAAAGTTGTCCATCTTGTGATGAAGAAGCGCGGCGACGGTCGCCATGCGCGCCTGCTCATCCTCGCATTTAAGCAAGAGTCCCTCAAGCTGGGCTATGATCCTTTCGTAACGTTCTCTTTTCCGTTTTTTTTCGTCTTTCATCATGAAACCCTCTTCCTCATTCTTACCTTGCCGCCGTCCCTGTTGCCTGCGATCTTAAAACCGGCCTTTTCGAAAAGGGAAAGGGTCCCGGTCCAGGAGAAGGCGGGAATGTACTCTCCTCGCCGGTTTGGCTTTGACGGATATCCTTCGGCGATCCTGCCGCCCTTTTCCTTGATCGCCAGAAGCGCGTGGTTCAGCATCGCCGTCGCCACACCCTTTTTCCTGTACCCGCTGATCACGAAGAAACAGGGGATCGACCAGACATCCTCCGTATCGTCGCACTTCAGACTCGGAGCGCGGTCGAGCCTGGCAAAAGAAACCCTCGGACCGAAGGTGCACCATCCCACGGGCGATTTTCCGTCGAACGCGAGGATGGCCATCGTCGTTCCGTCCTTGATGCCTTTTTTCAGTCTCTTTTTCGCGGATTCCCCCTGTATGTCCTGCCACTTTTCGCCCTTCTCGATACGCCACGCCTGGCACCAGCAGCCGCCGCAAGCGCCGGTCTTCCCGAAAAGCTCCTCGACCTTACCCCACATCTCCGGCGTCAGTTCCCTCGTCGTGATCTTCACAGGCATGGGAGCTCTCCCATTTTTAATACTCCTTCTAAATCTTGTGAAGAGCTACGGGCAGGATCCCCGAGTAACGATCGAAGTCCTTGTCGGTCGTGAATATCTCCATTTTGCGGCGGGCCGCGGCCGCGCAGATCAAAAAATCGGTGTTCGAGCCTTGTATCCCTTTAGCCCTGCACATGTTGAAATACCTTGCTGCGGCGACATGATCCTCCGCTTCGAGACAGAGGTCGGGAAACGCGCCGAGCCTGGCCTCAAGCTCCCGGAACTGTTTCTCTTCCCGAACCCCCGAGAGGATCTCCTGCCTGACGGCTCCGATCATCTGTACGCGGTCGTCCGATATGAGGCTCCTGAGCTCCCGTACCGCCGGCGTTTCCCCGCCGCCTCCCCGCCTGAGAGCCAGCGACCAGATGCTTGTGTCGACGATGACCCTCACTTTCGGGCCCGCTGCTTCTTGTAGTCGTACTCCGGTTCGTAAACGACGCTTCCGAAAAGAGCGGTTATCTTTTCCTGCTCCAGGCGCCTTATGTAGTCCTCGAGAGCCTGAGTCACCGCCGCCTTCTTGGTCTTGTGCTTGCCAAGTTTAACCGCCTTGTCTATCAGCTTGTCTTCGATCTGAAGATTCGTGGCCACGGCCATCACCTCCACACATATATTGACACATTTGTATGTGTGGCGTCAAGTAGGTGATAATCTACATGGATTGTTTGCGCGTAAGAGATTTGGAAAGCGCCTGATGGCGGAATATGCTTCCAATCCACGTTCAGTTCTTGTTTTACTTTTTCAATCTTCATTTTTCAATTTTCAATGTGCCGAAGGCGCTAGTTCTGCCTTCCTTCTATCGCGCAGAGCAGGACTGCCGCCGCGATCCCCAGCCTCCTGTCCAGAAGGTTTCCCCGGTCCATCGAGAAATCGAGTTCGATCTTCATGACGAACGGGTTGAAGTTCTGCCTGAAAGTGCAGACTTCCGTCCCCCTGATGAACCCCGCGAACCTTTGCGGCACGAGGTTCGTCAGGAGGCGCCTGACCATCGCCAGCATCATGCTGTCCTCCTGGATGAGCCCGATCTCGTTGTCCCTCTCGTCCATTATGATCCATTCGTCGCGCAGAATGGACCGCAGCCCTTTCCTTCTCAGGGCGCCGACCTTCATCCCCGCCTGCATCGGGTCGTAAACGTCGTAGGTCGCGGCGATGTCGATAATCCTTCTCGCCTGGATCGTGAGGACCTCCGTCGTCATGTCCTCGCCCGTGTAGATCCTGATGTCCTCCTTCAGCTTGAAAGCCTTCTGGCTGGAAAACATCACTACGTTGCCCTGCGGATCGAAGATGTGGAAAGAAGCCCCGAAGAGCTTCAGGATCTTCCTGCGGACAAGATAATTCCGGTGTGTGAAAGCCTGCCCCGCGTTCGTTATTGCCGCCATGACGTCCCTCCTATGCCATCTACTTGATTTCAGAGTTTCCAGTCTTCGCGACCGCGAACCACGCCCAGATGAAAAGTATCATGAATACGAAGTCCGCCACGGCGAACGGCTTCCACATGTCAGGAATGTTCGTCGTGAACCAGTAATAAAAGACCACCCCGCTGTAGCTCAGCTTCAGCATCGCGCCGTACGGCATCAGGTTCCGGTTCTTGATAGGATCCATAGCGATCGCCGTGAACATCACCGCGAAAATGATGAGGATGGCCGCGGGGAACTGGACATACCCCCAATGGTTCGGCGGCGTGACGCCGTAAGCCTGAAAGAGCGATGGCGCGAAGAACATGAATGCGAGCCCGAGCAGTCCGTCGTACAAGGCCGAAAGCAGGAATATCGACGAGACGATCCTTTTCATCTCACACCTCCCCGCCCTTCTTCCGGCGGATCTCCTTGAGCGTCTGCCTGAAACGGTTCCTGCGCTTGTGAGTGCACTCATCGCCGTAAAGCCTGGCGCCGAGCGACTTGAACCCTTCGTGAAGCTCTTTCGCGGACATCTTCAGGGGCTTGAAGTTGATGTCGAAGAGCGTGCATTTCTTCCAGTTGGCAGGTTCCATCAGCCGCCCTTCCTTCTCCAGCCTCGAGTAGAGAGGAGTCCCCGGGAAGGCAGTCATTATCGTTATCTGCACTTCGTACAGCCCCGCGTCCTCCGCGAAATCGAACACCCTGTCGAAGATGTCCGGCCCCTGCCCGTCGAGGCCGATAACGAAACAGCCGTTGACGGAGATCCCCGCGGACTGGATCCTGTTCACCGCCTCCTTGTAGCGGGGAAACTTCCTCAGCTTCCAGTCGCTCTTCGTCTCCACTCCCCGGAGGCTGTTCTCTTCGGGGCTTTCAAGGCCTATCAGCACCTGCTCGCAGTCCGACTCCCTCATCATTTCAAGCAGCTCGGCGTCCTCCGCCACGGAGATGTCGGTCTCGGCGAACCAGCGGAACTTCTTTCCTTTCAGCAGGCCGAGCAGCTTCTTCCAGTAGGCGCGGTCGACGAAGCTGTTGTCGTCGGCGAACTCTATGAACGGGTGCTCCCAAATCCCCATGATCTTCTCGATCTCCGCGGCGACCTTCTCCGCGGGCTTCTGCTTGTATCTGCCGGTAAGGATCACCGAGCTCGCGCAGAACTCGCACTTGTGGGGACAACCTCGGCTGGTCTGCACCGTGAGGCGGTTGTACTTCGACATGTCGAGAAGCTCGAACGCGGGCATCGGGGCGTCCTTCATCTCGAAATCCGCTTCGGCCCTGTAGAATTTCTTGAGAGAGCCGATCTCCGCGTCGGCAAGGATCCTGTGCCAGAGGGGTTCGCCCTCTCCGATCGCGACCGAATCGCAGTGCTTCGACGCCTCTTCCGGAACGGCCGTGACATGCGGCCCGCCGATAACGGTGGGGATGCCCCATTCTTTGAATCTACCTGCGAGATAATAGGCTTCATCCATCTGCGCGCTGTAGGAAGAAATGGCTGCAAGGTCTATGTCCAGAAGCAGGGATTCGACATCGTTCAGGTCGGGCACCTCGACATAGCTTATCTCGTGCCTGGCCGGCGTCATCCCGGCGAGGGTCAGAAGGCCGAGGCTGGGAAGCGACGCTATCGTTTTGCTCCTTTCGACGAAACCCGGAAGCGTGAGGCCCATTTCAAGCAGTTCCGTGTCGCAGACCCTTATCCCGCTCAAGGGGAACATCCCGATCTTCATCTCATTATCCTCCAGAGAAAAAGGGCGACCGCGATCGTCACCGAACCGGCGGGAATGAAAAAGAGATGCCTGAACGGCTGTTTCCACGCGGAAAGATAACATACCGCCGGCATGGCGGCCGCTCCGGTTATCAGAAGGGCCGAAACCGCGTAGATGCTGCCGTCGATGTCGAGCGATCTTGCCGAAAGAGCGAACCCGAGATTGAGAAATCCCAATCCGAAAAAGGCGATATGCCCGAGGCGTATCATCCTCCTGCGCCAGGAGCCGTAACCGCCCAGCCAATCCTCGCGGTGAAAGAACAGCCCCGGAACGGCGCCCGCGACGCAGCCGCAGAGGAATCCGATCCACGCCGCGTAAAAGTTGGCCGTCAGCGCGTCCTCCGTTTTCTCTCCGGGAAACCCATCGAAAAGACCGTCCGCCTTCCCATTTAAGTCCTTTCTTGCAAAGATCGCTTAGACTTTCACTTTACTCGCGCTTCTTTTCGCTGTCAAGAAAGAGGGGCTAGGCGGTCCTCTTGCGGAAACGGACGGCGGCGAGGGCGAGGGATGCCGCGCCCAGGACGACGAGCCCGACGTACTCGGGCCAGAGGATTGAGAGGCCGATTCCCTTGAGGAAGATTCCCCTTATTATCACGAGGAAATACCTGAGCGGGTTGAGATAGGTTATGAGCTGTATCCACCCCGGCATGTTGGCGATCGGGTAGATGAACCCTGAAAGCAGGATGAACGGCATCGTGAAGAAGAAAGTGGTCATCATCGCCTGCTGCTGGGTCTGGCTTACCGTCGAGATGAAAAGGCCGGTGCCGAGCATCGAGGCGAGATATAGCCCCGTCGCGAAGATGAGGGCGAGGATGTTCCCCCTCAGCGGTATCTCGAACCAGAAGACCGCGACCGAAGCGACAAGAAACACGTTCATGTACCCGATTATGATGAACGGCGTCACCTTTCCGAGAATGAATTCCAGCCTGCCTATCGGGGTTACGAGGATCTGCTCGATCGTCCCCATCTCCTTCTCTCTGACTATCGCCATGCTCGACAGAAGGAGGGTCGTCACCATGAGGAGCAGGGCGATCACGCCCGGGACGAAGAACGGCCGGCTGTCCATGTTGGGGTTGAACCACGCCCTCGGGCGCAGCTCGAGCGATTGAACAGGCGAGCCTCTTCCCATCCTTGCGGCGCGATCGCTCATCCACTTCGCGTTGAGCGACGCGGATATCCTCGAGGCGTAGCCGAGGACTATCGAGGCCGTGTTCGAGTCGCTCCCGTCGACGAGGAGCTGCAATTGCCCCGTATCCTTCCCCCTGACGGCGTTGCCGAAACCGGGGTCCATCCTGATGACGCACTTCACCTTTCCCCTGTCCAGAAGCTTTTCCGCCTCGTCGGGGGTGGACGGCGTAGCGGCGATGTCGAAGCAGTTCGATCCTGTGAACGCGGCGGCGGCTTCCCTGCTCTCGGGAGAGTTGTCCCGGTCGAGCACCGCGGTCGCCACATGCCTGATGTCGGTAGTCACCGCGTAACCGAAGATCAGCACCTGGACGATAGGAACGACCATGAGGACGGCTCGCATCCTCGGGTCCCTGAAGGTCTGGATGAACTCCTTGACGAGCATAGCCTTCAATCTCTGCGCCATATTCTACACCGGCATCTCTTTCCTGAAAGCGCGTATCGCCGCGAAAAATATCAGGGCCGTGAACAGGAGAAGTGGCAGCGCGTCCCACGCAAGCACGGACGGGCCCGCGCCCTTAAGGTAGAGGTTCCTGAGCAGCGAGACGAAATACTTCGCGGGGACGATGTGGCTTATCGCCTGGAGGACGGGCGGCATGTTGACGGTGTCGAACATGAAGCCGGACAGAAGGAACGCGGGCAGGAAGGTGACGACGAATGCGACCTGGCTCGCCAGAAGCTGTCTCCTCGCGAGGGTGCTGATGAGGATGCCGAGCCCGAGGGCGCAGCAGAGGAAGACCGTAGAGAAGATCAGCAGATAGATGACGCTCCCCCTGAGCGGGACGTCGAAGAGGAACCTTCCCGCTAGGACGCTGAGGCCCATGTCCACAAACCCTATGGCGAAATAGGGCACGAGCTTCCCGAGGACAAGCTCGGTCCCCCTGACCGGGGTAGAAATGAGCTGTTCCATCGTTCCCGTCTCCCACTCCCTCGCGATTGTGAGAGAGGTCAGGAGGGCGGCGATGATCATCATTATGACCGCTATGAGGCCGGGAACTATGAACATGCGCGATTCCATCGATTCGTTGAAACGGATCCTCTGCCTGAGGTCCAGCGGCTGGCGCGCCGCGGAACCTCCCGAGCGGAGCACTCTTTTCATCGTTATCTCGCGGTCCAGGCCCATCACGATGGCTTCCGCGTAGTTGACGGCGATCTGCGCGGTGTTCGGGTCGCTGCCGTCCGCGATGAGCTGAACAGCGGCCGTCCTGCCGCTTCTGAGGTTCAGCGCGAAGTCGGCTGGAATTATCAAGGCGACTACCGCCTTGCGGCTGTCTATCGCCTTTTCGACTTCTCCGTAATCGCGGCAAACTGTTGAAAGGGAAAAATAGGGCGAGCCGTCGAACCTCGCCGTAAGCTCCCTGCTCTCGGGCGTACCGCTCAGGTCGAGGAGCGCGAGAGGCACGTCGTCCACGTCCAGCGTCAGGGCGTATCCGAAGAGCATCAGCAGAATCATGGGCAGGACGATGCCGACGCCGAGCGCCCTCAGGTCGCGCCAAACATGAAGGCATTCCTTCCTTGCGACAGCAATGAACCTTCCGGCGTTCACGACTTGAACTCCCCGCGCGGCGAGGCGCTCTTCTCGTGGCTCTCAATCAGCGAAACGAAAACGTCTTCCAGCGAAGGCTCCACTTCTTCCCAGGAAGCTCCGTTGATCTTCAATTCTGCGAATGTCCTTTCGAGCCGGGCCATCAGGGCTTCCGGCTCCGCGGTCGTCAGGTGAAGCCCCTGTCCGAAGAGCGCGACGTCCGAAACCCCCGGCAGGGCGCCGAGCTGATCAAGTACCAACTGCGGCTCTCCGCACTTCACTTCCACGATCCTGTCTGAAATCAGCCCGTGCTTGAGCTGTGAAGGCGTCCCCAGGGCGATCAGCGCCCCTCTGTAGATCAGGCCGAGTCGGTCGCAGTACTCCGCCTCCTCCATGTAGTGTGTCGTCACGAAGACGGTGGAGCCTCCCGCCGAGAGCTGGTATATGAGGTTCCAGAACTTCCTGCGGCTTATCGGGTCCACGCCAGATGTCGGTTCGTCGAGGAAAAGTATCGGCGGTTCGTGCAAAACGGCGCAGCCGAGTGACAGCCTCTGCTTCACGCCGCCCGGCAGAGTCCCTGTGACCGCCCTCCGGAGGTCGGTCAGCTCCGCCATATCGAGCGCCCAGGATTTTCTTTCCTTAAGCCTGGCCCCCGGTATCCTGTAGATCCCCCCGAAGAAATCGATGTTCTCCTCGACCGTCAGATCATCATAAAGTGAGAACTTCTGGCTCATGTAGCCGATGTGCTCCTTGATCTTCTCCGATTCGCGGTTGATGTCGAACCCCGCCACGGTACCGCTCCCGCCCGAAGGCAGAAGAAGCCCGCAGAGCATTCTTATCGTTGTCGATTTCCCGGCCCCGTTCGGCCCCAGGAAGCCGAATATCTCGCCCGCTGGGACATCGAGGGAGATGCCGTCCACCGCGGTGAAATCCCCGAAACGCTTGACCAGCCTGTCGAGCGATACGGCCGGCGTTGTCATTGCCCTTTCTCCCCGCGGACGGCTTCGACGAAGACATCTTCAATGGAAGGGCCGACGACCCTCGTCGAAATGATCCTGATATTCTTTCTTTCAAGTATCTTTTTTACTTCCGCGCGGCTTGCCGCCATGTCGTCCGAGGCTACATGTATCCGGTCGCCGAAGAGGATGACAGAGCTGAAGCCGGAAGATTCGGCGGAGGCTTTTAGCGCCGCCGCGGCTTCCCGGTCGGGCTCGGCGATCACCTCCAGGATGTCGTGGCCCAGAAGCTTCTTCACTTCATCGGGGGTCCCGAGAGCCAGGATGGAGCCCTTGTTCAGCAGCGCCAGCTTTCCGCACCTTTCGGCCTCGTCGAGGTATGAGGTTGAAACGAAGATCGCCACCCCCTCGCCCAGAAGGCCATAGAGGATCTTCCAGAAATCCCTTCTCGAAACAGGATCGACGCCGTTGGTCGGTTCGTCGAGCAGGAGCACCTCGGGTGTGTGTATCAGCGCGCAGCAGAGGCCCAGCTTCTGCTTCATCCCGCCCGAAAGGTTGCCGGCCCTTCTTTTCAGGAAAGGGGCGAGGCCGGAGAATTCGAGGAACCTTTTCTGTCTCGCTTCCCTGTCCGGCTTCGAGACGCTGTATATGTCGGCGTAGAAACCGAGGTTCTCCTCGACGGTCAGGTCCGGGTAGAGCCCGAACCGCTGGCTCATGTAGCCGGTCCTGTCCTGCACTAGCGCTGCCTCTTTTACCGTGTGGCAGCCCGCCACGAAAGCCTCGCCGGAGGTGGGCTTCAGGATCGAGGCGAGGATGCGCATCATGGTTGTCTTGCCCGCCCCGTCCGGTCCGACGAGTCCGAACAGCTCTCCCTTTTCAACCTCGAAGGAGATGTCCTTCAGGGCTTCCAGTTTCCCGAAAACGCGTGAAACTGAGCGGCATACGATGGCGCCCGAGGCGCCTGGCCCGGTCAAGTCTGTCTCCTATCTTCCCGTCTCTATCTCTACATCGGCGGGCATCCCCGGCTTCAGTTCCATCGCGGGGTTGTCCACCTCCACCTTGATCCTGTAGACAAGCTTGACTCTCTCCTTCTTCGTTTCGATGGTCTTGGGGGTGAACTCGGCCTGCGAGGCGATGAAGGTCACTTTTCCGGGATAGGACTTTCCGGAGAAAGTATCTGTCGTCACTTTCGCTCCCGCCCCGATCTTCACTCTTCCGAGGTCCGACTCTTCGAGGTATGCCCTGATCCACGGATGAGCTATGTCGCCGAGCGTTACTACCGGCGCGCCTGCCGAAAGGAACTCTCCTTCTTCGGCGTGCTTCGAAAGGACGATCCCCGCGAATGGCGCGATAAGAAGAGTGTCGCCGAGCCTGATCTCCGCCTCTGCCGACGCGGCTGAAGCCTGGTCGTACTGCGCCTGGGCCGCCTCGACCTGCTCCTTCCTCGCGCCACGCTTCATCAGCAGGTGCTGCTGTACGGCCTGGTCGAGCTTCGCCTTCGCCGAGTCCCTCGCGCTCAGCGCGAAATCGTAATCCCTTTTGGAGGCGACACCGTCCTTGTAAAGGGCCTCGATCCTCGAGTAATCGGCCCGCGCCTTCTCGTAATCGGCCCTGGCTCCAGACTCCGCGGCGGCCGCCTGTTTTACATCTTCGCCGCGGAAGCCGGCATGAAGCTCATCGAGAACGGCCTTCGCCGCGCCGGCCCCCGCCCTGAATTTTTCAGCGGCCTTCACATATTCGGTCTCTTCAAGCTTCGCCACCCGGGCGCCTTCAGAAACGGCTGCCCCTTCGTCCACAAAGCGCTCCAGGAGCCTTCCCGGGACCTTGAACGAGAGGTCGGCCGTGGTGGCCTCGACCGTTCCGGAAAGTTTCAGCCTTCCGTTCCCGTCGCCCCGGCCGCAGGAGAGCCCCAAGATCACAACCGCCATCATGACAACCATCGACCGTCTCATGTCAGACTCCTTAAAGTGTTCCCTTTTTTCTCGTTCCTGTTTCGATCCCGACGAAGCGCGCCGTCATCTCCGCGGCCACTCCGGCCACGAAGGCGGACTCCTTCTTTCCCATGACGGAATGGCCCAGCCTGATCCTGAGTACATCCGCCCCCACGTTGAAGACCATCACCTGGCCTATCAGGGCGTGGGCCTTTACTATCACCTCCGGAGCTCCCGGCTTCGAACCTGTCGCGGCGGCTATAAGCTCGGAGAGCGCCGTCTCCATTTTGAGTATCGCCTCCTTGTGGATTATGTCGAACGCCTTCGTGGGATGCAGCTGTTCCCTGGCGAAGATGCCCGGCATGACCCTGGTCCGCGGATTCAGCGTGACAGTCTCGATGAGGGAACTCACCAGTCCGACAAGCAGTCTGCCCGCGGCTTTCCTGTCGCCGCCGACGCGCTTCAGCTCGTCCATCGTCTTTTTCACGATATCGAAGATGGGGCGGGTGCGGGTCTCAATGATGTATCTGACGACCTCGCAGTAGTAATTCTCCTTCCCGCCGAAATGGTACGCGATCGCCGCGCTGTTGACGCCGGCCATCTTCGCGAGCTCCCGGGTCGATATGCCGTCCGGACCGAAACGGGCGAAAGGCTCGACTCCTGCCTCCAGCATCCTGGTCCTCGTCGTTTCTCCCCTTCTTTTCGCTGCGGTTCCTGGCGTCATCTCAGGTTAACTCCCTTCAAGCCGATAATATAATTCATTCGTTTGATTAAGTCAAATGATATAACTTCGGCGCAAAGGAGTTTGCCCGGCTCTTGACTTTCTCCTGTATGTATCATAAATTAATACTTGCGGGAGATAATGAACATGCTCATGGATCACATGACTTTGGCCGACAAACTCAAGGATTACGCCTCACCCCGGGCGAAGATCACGCGCATGATCCGCTCGGGAGAAGTCATCCAGATCCGCCGCGGTTTGTTCATCGAAGGAAGCGAAGCGGGATACTCGCTTAGGAGCCTCGCTTCAGCCATCTACGGCCCTTCCTACATCTCCTTCGAGTACGCCCTCTCGTTCTACGGCCTGATCCCCGAAAGGGCCGGCGCGGTCACTTCCGCGATCTACGACAAGAACAAGAACAAGAGATTTCACACGCCGATCGGCGATTTCTATTATTACTATTTGCCCAGGGCTGTTTTCCCCTACGGGATCGCCCGAAATGACGACAACGGCCAGGGATACCTGATCGCGACCCCTGAAAAGGCTCTCTGCGATTCGCTTTACAAGGCCAGGGGAGTCGATTCGATCGATTCCGTAAAATCTCTGTTGTTCAATGAGTGGCGTATGGATGAAAAGGCGGTTGCCGCCCTGAACAGAAGGGCTGTTTCCATCCTTGCCCCGCTGTATAGAAGAAGGCCAATTCTCCTTTTCGCAGAGTGGATGAAAAAGGAGGCTTCCCGTGCATAGCGCGATCGAAAGCATGCTGGCCGAATATTCTCCCAGGACAGCCGACGATCATATAAGCGCCCTCAAGGAGATCATCCAGGAGATCGCCCTGCTGGGGCTTTACCGCGAGGGATTCTTCAAGATCGCGGCTTTCTACGGCGGAACGGCGCTTCGGATCTTTCACCGCCTGGACCGCTTCTCGGAAGACCTCGACTTCAGCCTCATCACGAAGGACTCCAGGTTCGACATCTCTCCCTTCACCGAAGCTGTCCGGTCCGAGCTGGGCTCATTCGGCCTCGAGATGAGCGTTGAGGAAAAGACAAAAAGGAGCGATTCCGCCATCAAATCGGCATTTATCAAGGGAGGCACGCAGGTCCACCTTCTGAAGATAACCTCCCTCAAGCCCCCGGTAAGCGGTGTTCATCCGGGAGAGCTTATCAAGATAAAGCTCGAAGTTGATACCGATCCTCCCCCGGGGGCGGAGTACGACATCAAGTATCACCTCGTCCCGATACCTTTCAGCGTCAGAGTGTTCGATCTCCCCTCGCTCTTCGCGGGCAAAGTCCACGCCCTCCTCTGCAGGGGATGGCAGGGCCGCGTCAAGGGCCGTGATTACTATGATTTCATCTGGTATCTTTCAAAGGGCGAACCGCTCAACAGCGCCCACCTCGCCGCACGCCTGGCCCAGACCGGTGACATCGGCAAGAAGGGCAAGCTCACCGAAAAGGAGATCCGACAAATGTTGAACGAGCGGTTCGAGGCGACCGATTTCTCCAGGGCGAAAAGGGATATTCTTCCGTTCATCAAGGATCATCGCGCCGTCGAGCTGTGGTCCGAAGATTTCTTCGCCTCCGTGACAAAAGACAAGCTCAAGATAAAATGAAGCCGCGAAGGGTCATCATCGCGAACCGGCCTTTGAAGCGTCCCTCCTCCGAGCCAATAAAAGCCGGTCATTACGAGAGCGTCCTCGGAGCCGAGACAAGCGAAGTAATCTACAATATCCCGGGAATTCAAGATTAAAGTAAGAGCACCGTTCAATATGCAAATATGCAAGCCTGACCCCGCGCATAATTGGGGATGGAGCCCTTGGAATCTATTTTTTATCTTGTATAGATATATGTTGCACTTCCACCGTCTCCATTGACGACCTTAATTTCGACGGGAACACCTTTGGGGATAAGATTCTTTAGCGTTACTCCACCTTTGAGCACTATTTCATTGGGGCTTTTGTACTTAATATTCGTCCACTGTATTTGAGATGTGCCGATATATACCTTGACATCGGGATTAATATTGCCGCCGATAATCTTCAAACGAAAAGGATTGGAAAGCTTCCGGATTGAATTGATTACGGGATGGTTTTCGGCATAAGAGAATATCCCTATAGTTGTTCCTGCATAGATAGTCCAAGTAGGTTGCTGGATAATTGCGAGAGAGAGGACAGTGGATGAATTCATCCCATCGGAAAAGCTTTCCCATGTATCGCCTCTATTGTTACTTCTATAAACTCCATTGCGCAATGATCCTGCAAATACGACATCAGGATTTCCCGGATCTACCAGAATTTCCAAGATGCAATCCTCCTCAAGCCCTTTGCATACCCATGTATTCCCGCCGTCTTCACTCTGGTAGATCCCTTTAAGTCCCGCGTATATTGTATCCGGCGTTTGTGAATCTAGAGCCACTGTGCAGTGATAGTTATCTTTTGCCGAATTAGGAATAGGAATATCCTTCCTTGCCCAGCTAAGACCTCCGTCATTGCTTCTAAATATCTCAGAATTTGATGTTATTAAGTATATATTTGATGGCCGGGTCGGATCTATTGCTATTTTATTGATTTTTCCAATTGTTTCGGGGCATGAGGAAAACCATGTGTTTCCGCCATCCAGGCTCTTACTTCCATTCGCATATAAGGTGGAAGAGTTTAATGGATCAATCGCGAGAGTCTCTACAAATGAGAAAGTGCCCAATTCTTGCCAAGTATTGCCGGAATCCTCAGTTTTAAACATACCTTTGCAGCATCCCGATCCGATATACATTGTAGAAGGATTGGTGGGATCAAAGGCCATATCGAATATATTCCAGACAGCCACCCCTGCATCTGCTTGATTCTTCATTTGCCAATCTAGCCCGTTGTTTTCACTTTTATATAAGCCGCCCCCGTTTGTTCCGGCATATATTATGTGGTCATTGCTCGGATCAAGCGCAACCTTCCACGTAAATGAAGCTTCTAACCCTTTATCGGATTTAACCCAACTGTCCCCCCCATCCGCGCTTTTGAAAATGCCGCCACCAGATGTTCCCGCATACAAAACGGATGTGTTATGTGGGTCAAGCGCGAAAGAAGCAACATCTCTATTGTTTGGGAACATATCACCCTTACATTCCCAATGATTACCACTATCAATACTTGTACAGATTCCATTTGGTGTACCGGCATATATTCGTGCAGGGGCATCCGAACTCACAATTAAGGTCGATACGAAAGGCCAACCTACTTCTATATAAGACCATGTCAAGCCGCCATCTATGCTTTTATATGGAGAAAGTCCATATTCCCCCGCAAGTATATATAGGATATTAGTTTCTATTGGATTGATAACTAGCCTGGAAGGGTTTATAATGCTAGATAATTCGATCCATGTCATGCCACCATCGATACTTTCATATATTGTTGCTGGAGCTGTACAAGCATATATTTTTTTATTATTGATCGGATCAACTGTTATACAGTTAATCTGGGTTGAATTGATTCCATGATTAACTGAGGTCCAGATATTTCCTCCGTCACTGCTCTTGAACAAACCATTTTCTTTCGTCCCTGCAAATATTACATTAATATTTTGCGGATCTATTGTCAGACATGTAATGCACATATCGCGAAGGTCACAAGAAATATAGCTGTCACCACCATCCTCCGTTTTAAAAATCCCGATACTCGTTGCGACATATAGAATATTCGGATTTGTTGCAGAATTGTCAATCTGAAAAATATAGACATCTTGATCGTTGAAAAGGGGAATTAATTGAAAGGTTATATCCTGGTAGCTATTTCCGGAATCGACACTCTTATATATTCTGCTGTCTGGCACAAAATAATTTTGCCTTGCCAGAGCATAGATAATTTCTGGCGAAGAACCATTTACCACAATTTGGGAAATATCACCTCCGTTCGGACCGATGAGGGTCCACCTATTATCTCCTGAATAAATTCCAAGAGATATTATATTTACTAACATTAATAACACTATATGACGGTGAACAAGTTTCTGTAGATCCTTAACTTTATTCATGCCATGTTCCTTTACCACAGTGGCGGGAAGCTTTTTGTGCTTCCCGCCTTTGGCATTTCTATACTATCACTTTTATGGCAATTCCCCGCCCGATGACAGATCGAAACTTGAAAGGATAATTGTAATGTAAGAACCAGGTTGGCTTCTAACATTAGAGGTAAGCACATATTCGCCCTCCATTAAATGAACTGGCTTTGATATTAAAGCAACATTTTTGTTAAACTCATTGGGGCGAATAATTTGACCAATATCTGAAATGTCAATAGTTGCTGACGAAACAAGGGTGTTTGAATTTTCACCGTCGCCGTTTACAATATTGACATAATAGTCCCCTTCAGAAGCAACATGAAATGTATGCTCCTCATTAACAGGTTGCCCCTTAGCTCTACTAGCGGTTGTTGCCAGAAGAAGCTGTCCATAAAGAGGAGAACTACTATTAATAGTTTGATTGATGATACATGCCGTGTAGCTATCAAGATTGGAACGGAAACAGGTGTCATCCTCATCTCTTAGGTCGCATGTTTTTAAGCCATCAAAATAGCTTTGTGAACATATTCTACATAGCGCCACCTCTTGGAAGTTAATTCCTGTAATATTGTGGCCGTTAATAGTTGCGCTCTGGGATGTTGGCGAGAATTTTGTCATTAAGGACTTGTTTGCTTTTATCGTATAAGTGCCATTGATAAGACCACTGATCGTATAATTACCTGAAATATTGGTGTATGCATATGTCATTCCTCCATTTGCATCAATAGATTTAACTTGAACAGAAGGATCTGGATTTCCACATTTTGTTATCGTGCCAGATACGCTATAAGTTTCTTGAGTGGCAGAAAAATCCATTGTTTGACTCGCGTTCGAAATATTAACAGTTGCAGCAGAAAATACATATCCGTTTAATGTCGGTGTTATAGTGTATGTTCCAGGTAAAAGAAATGGCATGCTATAAAGTCCATTGTAATTGCTTGTTGTAGTGTATCCATTTGTTGGTAGCGCGGTTCCTGTAATTTTTATTGTAACATTAGCCAACGGGGTACTATTGAAAGTAGTATTGCCAGATATGGAATATTTGCCGTAAGCAATAAAATTGATTCCCGTTAGGTTAGATCCCGCGAGATTAACAGTTGTCGTCGGCTGGTTAAATGTATAACCCTCTGAAGGACTCGGCTCTGTTGCTGTCAAAGTGTAAGATCCACCTGGCAATAACATGCGGTAATAAGAAGAGGTACCCGGCTTCCTGCTGCAGGCGGTTTGTTGGACCACGGCATTTTCCTGATTAAATACTGTGATTGAGGCATTAATGCAACAATTCGGTCCATAATAACCATTGACTTGACCTTCGATGGAATAAACCGGCTGTGATGTTGAAGAAGAGGTGTATACAAAGGCATTCCTTCCGAACTTTATACAATTGTTCATTTGAGAATAAGCTATCTTGAAAAAACCATTTACACCCCAGCTCTCTCCCCAGCTGTTTTTTCCAATAAAATAGCCACCTCCCCACGACGCAATACTGGGATCATCCTGCCAACCGACGATCAAAATAGAATGGTATGCCACGCAACTTCTCGTTACAGAACCACAACCATCCTGAGAGCAAATCGGAAGGTCTCCCAAACATGAGGTACAACTGCCGTAAATACAGCAACTGGGAGATTCATAAACTCCGCTGTATAAACCATAATACTGTGCAAAATCATTTGTAACACTCATATCTGCCACAACAGGTCCATAGGTATATATGGCGTTTTTTATCTGATCTTTACTAAAGGCTACCATGCTTGAACCAGTAAGATAATATCTATGAGAAGTCCAATCAGGACAAGCATTCGCGCAACCTTCACTCGTTCCCCTATATGGATCGCACCATTCTTCAGAAATTCCCGGGTTTGCGAGAAATGCAGTAGCCGCGGAAATGTAGCCACCATTTGCACAATCACCGGGATGTTGGTTTGAACAATTTCCTACCATCATTTGTTCTGACAGATCAAGGTTTGCATCTGGTTTTTCCATCTGGATTAACATATGGGATTCAAGGGCTGCGGTTGTTGCATGTGCATAACAGGATCCGCAGTTTACTAAATTTCCGTTATAATCCTTTTTTTGATTCCTTATTCCCGTGACATAATTATGCCCCACTTTATTCCTCCAATCAAAACTACTTGGAAGTGGCGTTATTGGCGGAGGTATTATTGTAGGTTCGTGAACAAAGTTACTTGGTGTATCAGAGGTTCCTAAAAGCCCCTGCAATTCCTCGGCTGATAAATTGGAGTAGGGTGTCCATTCAGCTTTCCAGCTTAATCCTTGGTTGTCAATTATCACTTGCATCTCTTCGGGAGTTGACTGAGCAAACAGGACTGTGGTCAGCAACATACAGACCAACACAATAAAAATGAAAAACAATGATTTTGCCCTCATTTCACACCCTCCTTTTTGATTAATCCTTTATCAGATTGTTCAACCAACGGAAAATATTGGCAGCCAGATCCACATCTTTCATGGTTTTCTTTTAAAATACCAGATAAATGAATCAGAATCATCATTTAGTGCGGATTCCATCTAAAAAGTCCGCTTAAAAAACTGAAACAAGTAAGCATCTCATTAATTTTATCCACCATTCTAAGAGCTTTCACATATACTTACTCTTATAGACTAAGATTTTATTTGAAATTGTTTTACATGTCAATAGAGATGAACTGTTGAATTGAATTCTCCTTCACAGACAATCAAATTGAGATGATCTTATTAAGGTTCATAACCTATTCTTCTTCAAAGTGACCATGACCGGGGTCAGGCTTGCATATTTGCATATTGTGCCGTGCTCCGGTTTTACTCTTGAATTACCGGGATAGGGTAGATTGCCGCAGAAGGGATAACGCTTCGATGAGCTCTTCGCAAAGACCGACCCACCAGACAGGCTGAAAGCGGAAGGCTACGGGTAGGCGCGGGCTTTATGCCCGCGGGCGCGCCCGTGAAGGGCGCGGCTACCATCCAACCTTCACTTTTCAATTTTCGATTTAAACGAAACCTGCCGAGGCTTGCCATATTACCTATTCCATTACCTATATAATGGGTATTATCTATTTGACGGGCTTGAGTCTCTTCCACTGGGCGTTGGGGCCGCGCCCGAGGCATTTCACCCGTCCCTCGGCTTGCAGGTTTTTCAGGACCTTTCTTATAAGCTCAAGGCTTGCTCCGGGCACTTCCTCTTTTATCATCGAGATCTTGAAAGGTTCATTCATGTTCTGAACGGCATTGAAGATCAGGGAGCTCTTTTCCCCCTTTTGGACGGCGGTGCTCTGAAGCTTCCGCTCGAAATCCCTGTAGGCTTCTTTTAGTATGAACAGGACATAATTGATGTAAGGCCACGGATCGTGCCTCCCCTCGTGCCATCCTTTCGAGCTTTCTTCAAGGGTTTCGTAATAGCGCTCCTTGTTCTGCTCTATCAGACGCTCGATGCTCACATATCTCCCGACCTCCAACCCGCAGCGGTAGATTTCAAGGAGGAGAAGAAGCCGGGATACTCTTCCATTCCCGTCGCGAAAGGGGTGGATGCATAAGAAATCAAGATTGAAGGCGATGGCGAGGATCAGAGGCGGGATTCTCTGTTCATTCAAAACTTTTTGGTAATCCGCAACAAGTTTTTTCATGAATAAAGGGGTTTGAGCCGCCTGAACCGTCCGAAACCGTACTCTGCTCCTGCCGTCCTTGTACTTCTCTATGATGTCGCTCTCTTCCTTTTTATAGCTGCCCGCATCCCACACCTTCCCCCTCGCGAGCTTGTGAAGAACCAGGATGGTTTTTTCGGTGACTCCCAATTTACAGCCCTTTTCATGGATGAGGCCGAGCGCGTCCCGATATCCTCTGACTTCCTCCTCGTCGCGATCGTTCAGAAGCTTTCTGCCGAATATGACCGTTCCGACTCTCGCCTTTTTTACTTCCACTCCTTCTATCCTGTTCGATGAAACGGCGCTCTGAATGAGCGCGTGCTCCTTCAGAGTTTTCAGCTTTTGGGGAGACCGGTTCGAATAAAGCTCCTGTCTGCCCTTGGCTTCTGCAAGCCACGAGAGATTCCATGCGGTGGAAACCGGGATCGAATCCAGTTTGGTATCAAGCATCTTCAGGGTCATCATCGCGTCACCTTCTTTCCCCGACGCAATTGTATCATATTACCTATTCCATTACCTAATTGTATCGGTTATACCGGCAGAATGAATAAGAGCGTTGAAGGCGCACGGCTACGGGTAGGCGGGGGCTTTATGCCCGCGAGCGCGCCCGTGAAGGGCGCGGCTACCGCAATCCTCATTTTCACTTTTAACTAATTCTCCTGTATCCTATTATCTGCCTTTTATGGCGGGAGGGGTTTCATGGTCGTTGACCTCGCATTGTTCGCCGCCGGCCTCGCCCTGGGGCTGGTCCTCATGTTCGTCTTCCTCAGGAGGGAGAAAAGCCTTTTCAACGAAAGGATAAAGGAGCGCGATCTCAGGGAGGCGGCGCTGCTCCGTGAGAAGAACGACGCCCTGGCCCTGAGGGAAAGGGACGAGGAGGCGGTCAAGACGCTCCTTTCGGAGAAGAGCCGTCTCGAAGCCACCCTTGAGAAGGAGAGGCAGGGCCACGCGGAAAAGGAGGCGCTCCTCGACCGGGCGAAAGAGACCTTCGCCCAGACCTTCACCGCCCTCGCGGCCGACGCCCTGCACCAGAACAGCAGGAAATTCCTCGAAGAAGCCATCGCCAACCTCCAGACACTGCAGGAGAGCACGAAAGGCGTCCTCGACAAGAAGGAGGAGGCCATCGGCGGCCTCGTTAAGCCTCTCAAGGAATCCCTCGAAAAGATCAGCGACGGCATAAAGGAGATAGAGAAGGAGAGGATCCGCGCCTACTCGGACCTCATGAACGAGATAGGCAACGTGAAGGGCGGACAGGCGAAGCTGGACACCACTACGACCGACCTTTTGAAGGCGCTCAAGTCCCCGAAGGCACGGGGCAACTGGGGCGAGCTGCAGCTCAGGCGGGTCGTCGAGATGGCGGACATGCTCCCCTACGTCGATTTCGAGGAGCAGGTTCAGATCACCGCCGACAGGGACACGCCCGACATGATCATCAAGCTGCCCGGCGGAAGGAAGATCGTCGTGGACGCGAAGGCCTCGATGGACGCTTTCCTCAGGGCGCTCGAAGCGGAAAGCGAGGAAGAGAAAAAGGCCCGCCTATCCGAGCATGGCGCCAACGTAAGGAACAGGCTCAAAGAACTATCGAAAAAGGAATACTGGGAAAAGCTGGGTGACTCGCCAGAGTTCGTCGTGATGTTCCTTCCGGGAGAATCCTATTTCGCCTCCGTCCTCGAACAGGACATGCAGTTCCTCGACGACGCCGTGAAGGCACGGGTCATCCCCGCCTCGCCGCTGACCCTCATCGCCCTCCTTAAGGCGATCGCCTACGGCTGGAGGCAGGAGATGGCCGAGCGCAACGCGGCCAAGTTCATAGGCCTGTCAAAAGAGCTCTACGAAAGGCTCTGCACAGCCACCGAACACCTGAAGGAAATGGAGAAGAACCTCCACAAGACGGTCGAGTCGTACAACAGGATGGTCGGGAGCCTCGAGTCGAGGGTGCTCTCTCAGGGGAGGCAGATCGCATCCCTCAGCACGAAGGAGCTTCCCGAGCTCGGGCAGGTCGACGAGATCCCGAGGTCGCTTACGGCGCCCGACTGGAAGGGGGAGGACAAATGAACGGGGGCTTGCCCCAGGGCAGGATCTTCCTCATCCTCTGGTTCGCCTTCCTCTGGTGCGTCCTCGTTTACGGCCTTGTCATCTTCATCCTCGGGATGCCTGAAAAGCCCGTTCCCATCGACGAGATATCCTTCCTGACCGTCGCGGCGGGCTTCGCCGCCCTACCCCACCTGATAGGCAGCATCTATCAGCTCAGGAAGAACTTATCGCTCGGCTTTTACATCGTCAAGCTCGCCATAGCCGAGACCGGCGCCATCTTCGCCCTCGTGATGTACATTCTTTTCGGCTGCAGGGAGCTTTCGCTGAAGGCTGTCGGCATCTGCCTTCTGGGCATCGTCTTTCTCTTTCCCTCGAAATACATGAAGAAAAGGGAGCCGGACGACCCGAAACGCCCCCCGCCCATCGAATAGAACTTTGAAAAGCCCTTTTCGTATAAAAAAGTTCAGGGAGGATGTCATGAAAAAACTTATTCTTGTTTCGATTCTGGCGATTTGGTTCGTCATTCCCGCCGTGTCGCAGGAACACCTTCTGCGCTTCGGCGACGTCAGGGGCGACAATGTGCTTTTCACTTACGAGGGCGACCTTTGGTCCGCCACGACCTCGGGAGGAGGAGCTTCGCGCCTGACCAACGACAACGGCGAAGAGCGCTTCGGCAAGTTCAGCCCCGACGGGAAATGGATCGCCTTCACCGGCGAATACGACGGCGGGATGGACGTCTATCTGATGCCGGCCTGGGGAGGCCCTCCCACGCGCCTGACCTGGCACCCCGCTCCCGACCTGGTCCTCGGCTGGACACCCGACGGCAAGGAGATCCTATTCCGTTCGAGAAGGGAATATCCCATGAGGGGCGAGCAGATCTACGCGATCAGAGCTGATGGCGGCACAGAGAGGAAGCTTCCCGTCGACAGGGGCGGCCTCGCCTGCATCTCCCCCGACGGCAAGAGCATAGCCTACAACAGGATAAGCGGCGAGAACGCCACGTGGAAGAGGCACGAAGGCGGAGACGCCCAGGACATCTGGTGGGGAAGCCTCGAGACACACGACTACAAGATAATGGCGCCGTGGCGCGGAATGGACAATTATCCGATGTGGCACGGCGTACACATCTATTTCACCTCCGACCGCTACGACGGAACGCTCAACATCTGCAAGTTCGACACCAAGACCGGCGAAGTGAAGAGACTTACCAATTACAGCGATTACGACGTAAAGTACCCCTCGCTCGGCGACGGGAAGATAATCTACAACTACCACGAGAAGCTCCACATCCTCGAACTCTCGACCGAAAAGGTCACACCCCTCGACATCAGGCTCTCATCCGACAGGGTCCACACGAGGACCGACTATGTAGATCCGGGCGACGTCACCAGGACCTTCGCCGTCTCGCCCTGCGGCAAGTGGCTGCTTCTCGAGAGCAGGGGCGAGATCCTCATGATCCCAGCCGACAAGGAGGACAAGGGGTTCGCCCGCAACCTGACGAACACCAGCGGCGTCAGGGAGAAGGACCCCGCCATCTCGCCAGACGGAAAGTGGATCGCCTACATATCCGACAAGACGGGCGAAGAAGAGATATATGTGATCGACTCCAAGGGCGAGAAGCCCGCCCGCCAGTTCACGACCAACGGCAGGGGATTCAAGATGAACCTGCGCTGGTCCCCCGACTCGAAATGCGTCCTTTTCCACGACAAGCACATGAGGCTGAACCTCGTCGATGTCGCGGCGGGAAGGGGCGATGTCATCGACAAGGGCGACTACGACGACGGCTGGGAAAGATGGGGCATCCAGGACTACACATTCTCCCCGGATTCGAAATGGATCGCCTACACCAAGAAGATGGCCAACACCTACGAAGTTATCTACCTCTACAACATGGCGGAAAAGAAATCCTACGCCGTCACGACCGACCTCTACCAGAACTTCAGCCCCTCATTCGACCCCAAGGGGAAATATCTCTATTTCCTATCCAACAGGGATTTCTCGCCGACCATGGGCGTAGTCGACCAGGAGCACATTTTCCTGAACACGACGCGGCCTTACATGATCATTCTGTCAGCGAACGAGCCCGACCCGTTCACGCCCGTCGAGAAGGTCGAGAAGAAGGCCGAGCCCGCCGCGAAGGGCAAGGACGCGCCTGCTCCGGCGGCAACAGGAACGAAGATAGACATCGCGGGCATCATGCAGAGGACCATTCCCCTTGAAGGCGTCGAAGCGGGTTCGTATTTCCGCCTCGAAGCGGCCGAGGACGGCTGCGTCTTCCTCTCCCAGGACAAGCCCGTCTTCGAGAACTGCTATACGGTAGTAACCGACACGACCGGAGGGAGCTACGACCTCAAGATCTGGTCGTTCAAGGACAAGAAGACCACCGACGGCATCAAGGGGATCAACAACTACCACCTCTCCGCGGACGGCAAAAAGCTCGTTTACAAGGCGGGCGGCAAGTTCGGCATCATTGACGCCCCCGGCAAGGGCGGCGTGGGCGACGGCTCGGTGGACCTGGCGCAGGCGAAGTTCAAGATCGACTTCCTCGAAGAGTTCCCCCAGATCTTCAACGAAGCGTGGCGGATCGAGCGCGACTGGTTCTACGACGCGAACATGCACGGCGTCGATTGGCCTGCGGTCAGGGACCACTACCTTCCATATGTCAAGGAATGCGGCAACAGGAACGACCTCAACTACCTCATCGGCGAGATGATCGGCGAACTCAACATCGGCCACACATACGTCTGGGGCGGAGACATCAAGGACGAGGCCAAGAAGATGCCCGTCACCCTCCTTGGCTGCGACCTCGACTTCAGCGGAAGCTACCCGAAGATCAGGAAGATCCTCAGGCCCTCCGAAGCCGACCCGGCGCTGAAGAGCGCCCTCGCCCTCACCCCCGCGAAGGACGGCGATTACATCATCTCCGTTGACAAGGTCGACGCCGGAAAGGGCAGGAACTTCTACTCCCTCTTCGAGAACAAGACCAACTGGACCGAGATAGCAGTCAACGACAAGCCCCAGGCCGAAGGCGCGAAGAAGTTCTTCGTGAAGCCGATCAGGGGCGAAGGCGGCCTGAGATACAGGGTCTGGGTCGACGAGAACAGGGAAAAGGTGGCGAGGGCCTCCGGCGGAAAGATCGGCTACATCCACATCCCGGACATGGGCGAATCTGGCCTCACCGAGTTCGCGAGGACCTACTACTCCCAGCTCGACAAGCCAGGCATCATCATAGACGACCGCTACAACGGCGGCGGCTTCACGGGAGACATGCTCATCTCCAGGCTCGGAAGGAAGACCTGGGCGGTCACCCAGCCCAGGGAAGGCAAGCCCTGCACCAACCCCGAGATGGGCCTTTATTCTCACGTGGCGCTGATGATCAACGAGGACACCGGCTCGTGCGGCGAGTTCTTCGCCGAGGCGTTCAAGTTCCGCAAGTTCGGAAAGGTCTTCGGCATGAGGACCTGGGGCGGAGCGGAAGGCATCGAACCCCACCAGGACACGATCGACGGCGGCACCGTCACCCCCCCGCAGTTCGGCCTCTACAGCCTCGACAGGAAGTGGCTCATCGAAGGCAGGGGCACCGACCCGGACGTCGAGGTGCAGAACATGCCCAAGGATGTTTTGGACGGCAAGGATGTCCAGCTCGACACCGTCATCAAGCACCTGATGGACGAGATCGCCAGGGACCCGAAGGAGATCCCGCCGACGCCTCCCTATCCCAACAAGGCAAGGCCCCGAGGATCGGACATCAGCTTCCACTGAGCACAGCTGCAGCAACAATAAGAAAGGGGCCTCCGGGCCCCTTTTTTATTGTTCTTTTTAGCGGGATTTATCGCGCGTTCCAGATGCGATGAATCTCATCACCACAAACGAGGAACCCACAGGATCAGGTCATGCATTATGCGTTTGCGGAATAAGGCGGATCGCTTCGTCTGGAACGCCGCGAAGTCTTTCTCGTGATGACGCTTTTTCCCTTTCATCACTCTCGGGTTTGTGCTTTCCGTTTTCTTCAATCATGGATAATGTAGATCGCCGCAGAGGAAAGTATCCGAAAGTCAACGCAGCGAGTCGCAACTTGATTATTTCGTGATTCAAGCGCTGAACTCGAAATACTATCTTCCTGATCTCAGAATGACAGTGATCATTTTGCTTTAAAGTTTACAGTCCTTATAAAATAAACCGATATTTTGTTGCCCTTATCGTCTATTGGAGGCTCGAACTTCCATTGTCTTGCGGCAGCCATCGCCGGCAGCTTATCACTTTTTCATGTTCATAATTAAGATATTCTGGTCCCTATCGAACTTCCGCTCTTCAGCTCTTCTGCGCTTCAGTCCTAGCGTCAGCCCCTCCCTGAACGGCAGGCGCCTGCTTTATTCGATTATCTTCAGGAAGGCGGTCTTGAGGTAGGCGCTCTCGGGGAAGGAGAGCGAGACGGGGTGGTCGAAGGACTGCCTGCCCCAGAAGAGGAAACGGACATCCCTTCGCGATCTCGCCGCAGCTTCTTGAAGCGATTCGAGGAAAAGCTCCCTCGGCATGTTGTATGAACAGCTCGACGCGACGAGGATGCCTCCCTTCGAGAGTAGCTTCATGCATCCCTCGTTGAGCTTCCGGTATGCCTTGTAGGCTTCCCTCACATGCTTCGCCGATTTGGCGAAGGCGGGGGGGTCGGAAAAGACGATGTCGAACTTCTCGCCGTCCGCTTTGAGCTTCGGAAGGTAATCGAACACATCCGACTCCATGAGGTCGGCGCCTTTCAGGCCCGAGAGTTCCAGGGCTTTTTCGGCGGCTTCCAGGGCGCGCCTCGACGAATCGACGAAGAGCGCCTCCCTTGCTCCGGAATGGAGGGCCGTCATGCCCCAGCATCCGTAGTAGCAGAAAAGGTCGAGCGCCCTTTTTCCCTTGAGGTCGAACGAAGAGACAAGTTCCAGGTTCTCCCGCTGGTCCAGGAAAAGCCCTGTCTTCTGCGCGAGCGCGAGGTCGAACTCGAAGGAGAGGCCGCGAAACTTCGTGCTCGTGACGGAAGAGGCGCCCTTGTGAAGAAAGCTCTCCTTCGGCAGGCCCTCGAGTTCCCTCATGGAGGAATCGTTCTTGAAAAAGATCACATCCGGGCTGAAAAGTTCATCAACGGCAGAGGCGATCTCCTCTTTGAAATTCTCCATCCCCGCGGTGAGGAGCTGGACGGAGACGGCTTTTCCGTAATCGTCGATCACGAGGCCGGGAAGCCTGTCGGATTCCCCGAAGACCACCCTGCGCGCTTCTCCCTCGGGGATGATTGTCTTCCTCTGCTCCGAGGCGCGGCCGATCCTCTCCTTGATGAATGACGGCGACAGTTCTTCTTTCCTCGTCAGGGTCCTGAAGGAGATGAGGCTTTTGGGATTGAAGCAGCCGATCGCGAGGAAACCTCCGCCCGCGTCATCGAGGGCGACCGTCGTTCCCGGGGCGAGCTTGGGTATTCCCGCGAGCTCGTTTGAGAAGACCCACGGATGACCCTCCCTGAACCTCCTGCCGCCGCCGCTTTTCAGCCTGATCCTTGGAAGCGGGGAGGCGTTCAAAGTTTTTTCATCACTGAATCGAGGATCTGGAGGAACACTTCGTTCTGCTTGGGGTCGTCCTTGTTTATCACGGCCAGGCAGCTGCCCTGCGGGAATATCTCGTGGAGCTGGCCGATGTCCCTCGCGCTCGAGATGATGATCCTGTTCTTGTCCACGCCGTTGTGGACCGCGAAATTGAGCATCTTGAGCCCGTCTATCTGCGGCATTTCGTAATCCAGGAGGAGAAGGCCGATGTCCGGGCCGATCTTCGTGAGAGCCTTTACCGGGTCGGTGTAGAACTCCACCTGGGCTTTCCCCGGATACTGCCATTCAAGGAAATCGGTCCACATTATAGCGAAAGGTTCGTGGTCGTCGATTATCACAACTCTTGCCATTTGAGCGCTTCCTCCCCGTAAGAGTCGATTCTAGCACAAAGCGGCCTCATGGGCGAGTTGACGGGGAAGGGAGCGATCCCGGGGAATTCGGGTATAATGTCTTTTTTACGGAGGATGGATGACCGCCAAAAGCTGGAATTTCGGGAAGACCTTCTGGATCGCGAACGGCGTGGAGCTCTTCGAGAGGGCGGCCTACTACGGCACCTTCATCGCGCTGGTCCTTTTCCTTACGAACATCGTCGGCTACACGGACATAGAAGCGGGCTGGGTCGGAGGGGTATTCACGGCCCTGATCTATTTCCTTCCCCTGTTCACGGGGGCGGTCTCCGACAAGATCGGCTTCAGGGCCGCTCTCATAATAGCCTTCGCCTGCCTCACCGCAGGTTATTTCGGCCTGGGGTTCTTCCCCACGAAGGTGTCGGTCGTTCTATTCCTGATGCTGATAGCCCTGGGAGGCTCGTTCGTCAAGCCTGTCATAACGGGGACGGTCGCCAAGAGCTCTTCGGGCGACATGAGGGCGAGGGCTTACAGCCTGTTCTACATGACGGTGAACATCGGCTCGTTCACCGGAAAGAGCATCGCCAAGCCTCTGAGGACCAACCTCGGCATCGAGTACATTCCATACTATTCCAGCCTGCTCGCGGTAATCGCGCTGGTCCTGGTGATCCTCTTCTATTTCCCCAGGACCGAGGCGGGAAGCCAGGCGGCGAGGAAGATCGGGGACGTCCTGAGGGGGATGGGGGTCGCCCTGAAGAACTACAGGTTCACCGCGCTCATAATAATCACCGGAGCGTTCTGGGCCATCCAGCACCAGCTTTACGCCACGCTTCCGAAGTATGTGATCAGGCTGGTCGGAAAGGACGCGAGCCCCGAGTGGTACGCCAACGTGAACCCGCTCGTGGTCGTAGCCTTCGTCGTCCCGGTGACCGCGCTCGCTAAATCGATCAAGCCGATCAGTTCCATCGCGATCTCCTTCGCCCTCCTGATCGTCTCCTCCTTCACGATGTCGATGTCGTCGCTCTTCAGCGGCAGCGTTAACTTCCTCGGATGGACCACCCACCCCATCACGCTCATGATGGTCATCGGCATAGCGATACAGGGCTTCGCGGAATGCTTCCTCAGCCCGCGCTACCTCGAATACGCCAGCAAAGAGGCGCCTCCGGGGGAAGAGGGCCTCTACATGGGGTACGCCCACCTGAACACGACTGTGGCGTCGATTTTGGCTTTCGTCTCCTCCGGCTATCTCCTCGACAAATACTGCCCCGACCCGGCCAAGTTCCCCGACCTCGCCGCCGACAAGCTCGCCGCGCTTTACACCCACGCCCATTACATCTGGTACTACTACTCGGCGCTGGCGATGGCGGCGCTCGCGATGATGCTGGTTTTCGACAGGATGACAAGGAAGAGGGAGTAGCCGAAACCTTTTTCCGCCGCTTCCGTCTAAGTTGTCTGAAAGGGCCCGAATGGACAGACTCAACGACGAGAAGAAACTGCTGAAGAACTGGCTGGACGGCGACGAAAGGGCTTTCGAAATGATCCTCGACCACTACGGTTCATACGTTCTCAACTTCCTCTACAGGCTCTCCGGGAACAAGGAGACCGCCGAGGAGCTGAGCCAGGAAGTGTTCATAAGGCTGATAAAGGCCGCGCGCGACCTGAAGGGCGAATCGTCGCTCGGCACCTGGCTCTACCGCGTCTCCTACAACATCTTCATAGACAAGGCGAGGGCGGCGGAGCCGAGGCAGGAGGAGATCGACGAACGGGTTATGGCGATCGGGAGCGGCTCTCCCCCCGCCGAGAAGGAGATCGAGAAAAAGGAGCTGAACAGGCTCATGATGAAGTCGATCTCGAAGCTGCCTAAGGAGCAGGCGGCGGCCATATACCTTTTTTATTTCGAGGAGGCGGACCTTAAAGAGATATCCAGGGTGTTGAAGGCCTCCGAAGGAAAAGTGAAGACCCTTCTCTTCAGGGGAAGGGAGAAGCTGAGGGAGATCATGGTCCCCTCTTTGCAGCAGGAGTAGAAGATGGACTGCGCCGCTTTTGAAAAATGGCTTTTCGAGAACCCGAAAGAGAAGACCCTCCCCGGGGGAGCGGAAGAGCACCTGAAGGATTGCCCGAAATGCTCGGAGCTGTGGAAGATCGAGGCCGTCCTTCTCGAAGCGCCCGCCAGCCGTGAGAAGCTTTTCTTTCCTCCGCAGATGAGGAACTACCTGGTATCGCTGTCCAAGAGGGAGCGGGAGAGGCGCTCTTCCTTCAGGACGATAATCGAGGATTCCGCCATACAGGCGCTTGTATTTTCTGTGCTTCTCGGCGGAGGTGCCGCCGCTTTCCCCAAGGTGTTCGCGGCCGGTTATTTCGAGAAGCTGAAGCCGTACATCGGCCCCGTGATCAACACGCTCGGGCCTCTGTTCGAGAAGGCGCTCTCGCTGTTCCAGGTCCCGGGAGGAGTCTATCTTTTCGCTTTCATGGTATTCGCGGCGACGCTTTCGTTCGAGGTCTATTACAAGACCGCCTTCCCGAAGCACTCCTTCTCGCGCTACCGCTATTGAGGGGTCTGAGCCGCGGCCTTTCCCGCCCTTCCCTTCAGCAGGAAAACGAACGGTATCAGAAGGAAGAAGACGATCATGAGGAAGTGAAACACATCCACGAACGCCATCAGGTATGACTGCCTGACGAGCTCCCTGTAAACAAGGCCCATTCCCGCCAGTTTCGACGACGCTGGATCGAGTCCGCCCGCCCCGAAGAAGTAGTGTCCCGCCGCCCCGAGAGCCTCCGAAAGCTCCCCGGAGAAGGGCGTAAGGTTCGAGACGAGATTGTTATGGTGGAACTGCGACCTCTGCGAGAGGACCGTCGCGGAAAGGGCGATCCCGACGGAAGCGCCCTCGTTCCTGAGGAGATTGAAGAGGCCGGTCGCCTGCCCGGTGAGATGCGGAGGTATCCGAGTGAAGGCCGAGACCGTGATCGGGACGAAAAGGAAGCCGAGGCCGAACCCCTGGAACAGCCTCGACGCCATGAGGAAGGCGAAGTCGGACGAGAGGCTCGAGAAGGTCAGCAGCCACAGCGAGACGATGTTGAAGATGATGCCTGTGAAGACGAGGATCCTCGTGTCAATCCTTCCGACCAGCGTCCCCACGAAGACCATCGCGATCAGCGAGGCGAAGCCTCCCGGGGATATCACCAGCCCGGCGAGAGTGGGGGTGTAGCCCAGGAGGTGCTGGCAGAAGATGGGAAGCATAACGAAGGAGCCGTAGAGGCCGAACCCGGTGAGGAACATCAGGCTCGTTCCCGCGGCGTACTCCTTGTTCTTCATTATGGAAAGGTTGACGAGGGGGTTCTCGGCGGTGAAGGACCTCCAGATGAAAAGGAAGATGCCTACGGCGGCCGCGACGGCCCAGAACCTGATGAACCCGCTCTCGAACCAGTCGTACCTCTCTCCCCTGTTCAGCAGGACCTCGAGGCTTCCGAGCCCCAGTGCGACGAAGGCGAACGACCAGTAATCGACCCTGCCTTCGGGCTTTTTTATGTAGTGAGGGTCTTCGATCAGCATGTATCCCAGGACGATCGCGACGATCCCGACGGGTATGTTGACATAAAAGATCCATGGCCAGTTCCAGTTGTCGGTGATCCAGCCGCCGAGAGTGGGGCCGATTATGGGGCCGAAGATGACGCCGACCCCGAAGAGCGCCATCGCCTTGCCGTGCTCCTCCTTCGGGAAGGTCTCGAGCATGATCGCCTGCGACATCGGCACCATCGCGCCTCCCGCCAGCCCCTGTACGACCCGCATCAGGATCAGGATCGGCAGAGTCGGCGCGGCGCCAGAACCGAGCGAGGCGAGAGTGAAGATGACAAGGCAGGCAAGGTACGCCCTCTTCCTACCGAAGAAATTGCCTATCCAGCCGGTAAGCGGGAGGATGACGGCGTTGGCGACCAGGTAGGAAGTTATCACCCAGGTTATCTCGTCCGTTCCCGCGCCGTATGTTCCCGCCATGTGAGGAAGGGCGACGTTCGCGACGGAAGTGTCGACGATCTCCATGAAGGTGCCCAGCATCGTCGTGAAGGCGATGAGGTATTTGTTGCCGGAGTTCATCATGGGAAAAACGCCTGCGGCGAATTGAAAATTGAAAAATGAAAAATGAAGGAATTCATTTCCTTATTGATCTTTCCTTCCTGGCTTGCCGGCTTCCCGGCATCCCAACTTCCTACTTGTCTTCCTTTGTCTCCACGACGCATGTGACCGAAAGGCCGAGGCGGAGCATGTCTGCCTTCTGCTGTCCCGGAGCGATCTTAATCCTGACCGGGACGCGCTGGACCACCTTGACCCAGTTGCCCGTCGCGTTCTCCGGCGGGAAAAGGGAAAATACCACTCCTGTCCCGGGCGCGATGCTTTCTACTTCTCCCTCGAAAACGACCGACTTGTCCACATCGCTCCAGAACCTGGCCTTCTGTCCCGGCTTCATCCTTTTGAGCTGGGTCTCCTTGTAGTTGGCTTCGACCCAGACCGACCCGCCGCTCAGCGGGACGATCGCGCATAGCGGCTGTCCGGCCTGCACCACCTGCCCCGGCTCGGCGCTTTTTTTCGTGACATATCCGGTTTCGGGGGCGTAGAGCTCGCAGTAGGACCTGGTCAGCTTCGCGGAATCGAGCGAGGCCCGGGCGGTCTTCACCTTCTCCTCGGAAACTTTCAGGCCGGCCTCTGCGGTCAGAAGGGCTTTCTTCGCGGCATCGAGCTGTGCCAGAAGGACCTTCTCGTTCGTCAAGGCATGGTCGTATTTCTGCTTGGGAACCGATTCCTTCGAGTAGAGGTTCTCCGCCCTTTTCCTTTCTATCACGGCGAGTTCGAGCTGGCTTTCGATCACCTTCACCGCGGAGCGTGCCTGGCTGATCTGCGCCCGGGTGGTATCGACGCCCGCGAGAGCCTCGTCGGCTTTCCCCTCCGCGTTCCTTATAGCGGTATCGTGATCCTCCGGTTCCAGGACGGCGATCATGTCGCCCTTTTTGACCAGCCTGTTCTCCTCGACCTCCATCCTCGAGATCTTCCCCGGGGTCTTGAAGGAGACCGTGTATATGTCGCCCATGACATAGGCGTTCTCCGTTTTCACGAATATCTTCGAATGCTGCCAGCGGAAGTAGCCCGCGACGGACCCGACCGCAAGGAGTCCCACCAGGATGAACAGCGCCGCGAACCTTTTTTGAACCGCCATCTGAACCTCCTCAGTTCTTTCCGGCGAAGAACTGCCTGAGGTCTTCGCCCATCAGCGCGGCGATCGCCGCCTCGCAGGATATAACTTTGTGAAGACTTTCGGTCTCACGGAAACGGCTGTCCGCGAGGAGCGATTCCGCCTCCAGGTAGTCCGTGGTCTTCAGGAGTCCTTCCCTGTACTGGTCCTCGATTATCCTCAGGTTCTCGGCTGACGACGCGGCGTTGAGCTTGGCCGTGTCATGCTCCTCCACGGCGTCCCTGTAATCCCTGTAGGCTTTCATTATCGCGGAGACCACTTCCCTCTCGGCTTCGAGGCGCTCTCTTCTCGCCTTTTCGACCTCCGCCCTTGCTTCCACTTCTCTGGCTTTCCTGGCGCCTCCGTCGAACAGGTTCACCGACACCCCGAGGAAGAGCCTGTTGACATGAGGATAGGCGAAATACCTGTTCTGCTCGTAGCTGTGGCCGGCCGCTCCGACAAGATAGGGATACGATTCCTTTCTGGCGAAGCTGTGGGCGTCCTCCAGGGCGGAGATCTTACCGTCGAGCGCCTTCAATCCTTCGTTGCCCGAAACGGCCCTGTCCCTCAGCTCTGCCTCGCTCCATCCGCGGGTCAGCGAGAGCGGCGCGACCTTCCCGGCCGGGTCTTCGAGGACGACGTCATCGGAGATGTCCATCCCCGCGGCGACCAGCAGCTTGTCGACGGCCGTCCTCCGCGCTGTTTCGAGCTCCCGCGCGGCGTCGTCCAGCGACCTGAGGGCCACCTCCGTCCTGAGCAGGTCGTTCCTGGTGACGACTCCCTGTTCGTAGAGGTTCTTTGCTACCTTGAGATGGTCCTCGAGGCTCTTCTTCCTCGACCCGACGACCGATATCTGGTCCGCAAGGGTCACCGCCTGCATGTAGATGGCGGTCACCTCGGCCTGCTTCATCCTTATCTCGTTCGACACCCTTTTCCCGACGGCGACCCTAGCGGTCTCGGAAGCGTTCAGGATGTCCCGCCTCCTTCCGAAATCCCACAGGGTCTGTTGGACCGTGAGGTCCCATTTCCAGTAGAGCTGTTCTCCGGCCGGAAAGATCGCGGGTCCGAACTTGAACGCGGGGTCGTTGTCGAGATGTACATGCCCGACCGAGACATCGATCTTCGGGTAGTAGAGCGAAAGGCTCTCCTTCACCTTCTGCTCCGCGATCTTTTCGTCAAGAGCTCCGGCCTGGGCGGCATACGATCCCGCCGCCGCCATCTCGAGGGCCTGGTCCAGGGTCAGGACCTCCTGAGCGGAAACTGCCGCGCCGAAAGCGGGCAGCGCCGTCGTCAGGACTGCGGCTTTAATCCATCGAGGAAAATGCTCAAGGTTTCTTCCACGCATTGGTTCACCTCTATCGGCTTCTTGTTAAGGAAATGGTATTCGAGCCTGGACTGAAGAAGCCCGACGAAAACGGTCTTGACCTGTTCTATCGGTACGGGTTTAAGGTAGCCCGCCCTTTGAGCCTTCTCCAGCAGGCCGACCAGCCTCTTCTCCTCCTTCTGAAAAGCGACGGTAAGCGCGGGAAGGGAGCGCGACTTGAACCCCCAGACGTAGTTGAACCTCTCCTTGAGGAACACGGGGTAGAAGGCCGAAAGGTCGGCGAAAGTCTTGAAATGTTCCGTAGTCCATTCGCGCAGCGCTTCCAGAGGGTCTTCGTTCTTCTTGAAGACTTCGTCCATCGCCGCCCTGAACTTGCTTATCCGGTAGGTGACCAGGCTCTCGTAGAGGTCCCGCTTGCTCTGAAAGGTGTTGTAGAGACTCTGCATCCCGAGCTGCGCTTCCTTGGCGATCTCGAGCATCGAAGCGTCCTCGTAGGATTTCTTGCCGAACACTTTTTCGGCGGCCTCGAGTACCAGCCTTACCCTGAGTTCCCTTTCTCTCTCTTTCCTTGAAGGCGTCATTTTCAACCTCCCCAAAACAAGGATTCAAATATTAGAATCATAATTCTGATTTGTCAAGCCCCCCCCCCCCCGCGGGAGCCGGAATATTGCGCTTTTTCCTGAACGCGGAAACGGGGCTTGACAAACATCCCGCGCGGGAGTACCATCGCTTTCTGAATGAACGTTCAATTAAGTGGGCGTTCATCTTGAGTTAACGGTAAAGGAACGGCATGCGGAGAATGAACCAATTATGAAAATGGCGATTATAATCTCCGGAGTGATTTTAGCTTTCTTATTGATAACTGCTCTGGTGATCGCGGGTATAACAACAAGAGTAATCAAATCAAAAGAAGAAAGAGAAGCATCAGGTTTTCGCAATCCGATACGAAGTTCATCGAAAATCGATGCAACCACTTTAAATAGCGTAAGTATCAAAATATATGGACAAGTCGGCCTTTCCGTTAAAGATCCCTTTGGCCAAACAATGGAAATTGACTCTTACGGCAATGTGTCTCCCAATATAATTCCCTCTTCATATTCCTGTAAGATCGGCCAGGGAGCAGAATCTGATTGTAAAGAGTTTTATGTAAATCATGCTGAAAGCGGATATTACGGCATCACCGTTAACGATGCCCAGGGAAATATACCAGCTTACACGATGGAAATCCATGCACGGAACTACAACTATGAAAGGCTGACGAAATGCTACGAGAATATTCCATATTTTCCAGGAATACCTCATAAGTATTTCCTTTACTATAACAGTGACAATATGAGGGGGAGTTTTATCAAAGGCGGATACGCAACAGATAACAAGAATAATCCGACCTTCTTGACGTATGCAAATCTTATCGCACCGACCATAATACTGCCTGCCGGAACAAGTGCATTCTCCTTGATCATATTCTATGATCTTGCGATAATTCCGGAGACTTTTAAAGCCAGATTTAACGATATGATCATTTCCAATCTTTTTCGAAGGAACCCGGGAGGATGGGACATAGTCACCATCAATCTTAAGGACGGCGACAACCTTCTCGCATTATCAGTAGATGGGATTGGTATGGATCAAATTAAAACGCATTCAGACGATTTTTTAATAGTTGCGGATTTGCAGGAACGAAAGAATATGCCACTACCACGACATGATGGATAAATATCTTCCCGATATGGAAGAAAATACATAAGGAGAAATTCATGCCTCTGGACGATAATATGCTTGCGATGATCGGAACCAAATTTTCGGCCATTAGGCTGATCGAACAGAGCCAGATATGTCTGGCGTTGGCCAAAGGATATGCCGTAGATCTGATAGGGAAGTATCCGGATGAGGAGGTTGAGGGTCTTGAACAACTGCTATTAACGCTATTGATGAATCAGGAGGAACGACCCGATCTGGAATCTTCAATGGCGGCATGCGACTTCGTCGAGGTTTTCTTTCAATCTGCGATGAAGTGGATAAGAAACCTTACACTAACCGCTGATAATGCATTTCAAGAAGAGCCAGAAATCAGGGATGAGTTTCATCTTCGTGGCAAAACCGGATGCGACATACTAAAGGTAGAGAACCGGATCAAATCCCTTATTGTTGTTGCCCAGAAATTCCGCGAACCGCTGGAGATATGGGGGTTTTCGCAAAATGATATTCGTGAGGGAAGGGAAATCATGGAAGGACTTTTTCTCGGTCGCACTACTCTGGAAAAGGCTATAGCAGCACTTTCCGATAACACCCGTGACTTCCTCATCCTCAAAGGACATACATTCCTTACATTAAAACGCCTTGAACGAACGGCTAAGAGAGTATTCGAAAATGATCCGTCGATAGCGGTAAAATTTGACCTTGGACTTCTTTTCAAAAAAACGCCAAAAAAGGAATCGACAAAATTGGCTTTAGAATGCATATCCTCTCTATCTTCCTAGGCAACTCGTACCATCCTCCTGATACATCCCGGCAGTCGGCGCCTCTTCTGCCGGGTAATCCCCCTTCGAAAGAGGGGGGATTTTTTTATTCGGCTCTTGACAACAGCCTAATAAATATTATAAGCTCACCTCTTGAAATGAACGTTCATTCATTATTAGGGAATAGAATTGCGTTTTTCTCATGAGGCGGCAATGAGCTTTTTCAAGCGGATGTCTGAAATGAATTGGTATGAAAACATTCAAAGCAACTTGTTCAGCGTAATATCAACAGGAGGTGGCAGTGGGTTTGATCCTTCTTGGGAAACAAGAAAAAACCAATGAACCATTTAAAAAGAGTAAAAAGTCGCCAGAACCCTCCATTTCTCAGGTGTTTTTCAGAAGAACTCCTGCCGGAACGGTAGGAGAACCTGTTTTTTTTCAAGTCTGCCCGCCGACAACGGCGACAAACGAGTATTTCTCTCATTCCGAATTTTCCCTAGATCCTTCAACAGTTCTTTTTCTGCCGTTTCTGATTTCCGACGCGATAGAAAATGGATGTTGTAGTGGGGTCGGAGGAAATACTTCCATAAAAGAGGCCTTTTTTGCCATGTCGGGGCGTCCCGACTTGACTCATAAACCAATTTATTTCTGAAGCGGGCACTTTTTTGAAGGAGGATTCAAATGGAGATGGTAAAAGGCAGTATCGGTTGGCTGACAATGGTAAACGAGTTTGGAGTATTTACGCATTCACGCCTTGAAGCGGATCCGAAAATGAAGGATTTGGCGGAAAGTTTCAAAAAAAGGCAGGAAGAGCTTGAAAGAAAAGGCAACGCGTTCAACCAGGCCCAAAGGACGATTTCGGCGCTTGAAGCGCAGATGGTCAAGGCGGACTATGATTTGGACAACACCGTGCGCGACCTTTACTTTTCAAAGCTCGGGGCGTGCGGGAACAACAAGAAAGACCCCGCCGTCCTCAGGTGGTTCCCGGACGGGCTGACGGCCTTGATCAGGTGCAGTTTCGATGAAGAAGCGGGCAAAGTCACCGCTTTGATCGGGGTTCTTTCCGAAACCCCGGATGACCCGGTTGTGGCAAGAATTCTGCCGAACCTGAAGGCATTGCTTGAGACATACCAGAAGTCAATCGCGGGCCTCAAGGCGGCCATCACCGCCGCGAGCAACGCGTGGGAGCTTGTGGAGGCCGAAAAGATCAACTGGCTTGTCGCCTACAGCAAGAGCTACGGCGATGTGCTTTCCGTCCTGGACGGGGATAAACGAAGCGCCGACACATTCTTCAAGAAAGTCTCCAAGCCCAAAAAAGACGATGACGATACCCCGCCCGAACCGCCGAAGGCATAAAAAATGAAGGAAAGCCCCTTGAACTCTCCATCACCCTCATGGAGAGCAATAAAGGCGGGCAGGACCCTCGAAACCGATGCCCGCCCGCCAACCCTCCGCCTTGGTCCCCATCTCAAGGCGGAGGGTGTCGACGATTCAAATGGATTTACGCTCATGTGCGCCTTGATGGAAAGGAATTGCCATGATTTTCGAAAAGCATAAAACGTTTATAAGTTACCATCACGAGAACGATGAGGATTACAAAACCCTTTTCAGGAAGATGTTCGCGGATTACTATGAAGTATTCATCTCCATGGCCGTGGAAGAAGGCGATATTGACCCGAATCTTCCTTCGGATACGATAAGGCAAAAAATCAGGGATGAATACCTTAGGGATACGACGGTAACGGTTGTCCTCGTGGGAAGCGATACATGGAGGAGAAAACATATCGATTGGGAGATATCCTCAAGTATCAGGGATACCCGCCTAAATCCACGTTCCGGATTACTGGGGATCCTGTTGCCGACTTATCCCAGGGCCTCAATGACAAACTACAATCCTTATACGATCCCGCCGCGATTATATGACAACGTCAAATGCGGTTACGCCAAACTGCACAACTGGACAAATAACCCCGACGACATCCGTGAATGGATACAGGATGCCTTCGACAAAAGGAACGCGGTTGAACCGGATATTTCTTTCCCTTCGTTTTCATATAACAAATCCGGGGACCAATGGCGCTACTGAACTCACCACGATTTACGATGTGATTAAATTGTCATTCCATAGGAGAAACGGTTATGAACAAGATGGAAATAGTAAAGCAGATAATCAGACGGGTGGAGTCTTCAAAAGTGCTCGACTACCATATTTGGACAATCGGCATGACCGATTCACCTGATAAAAGACTTGAGCAGCTTGCCGCCGAAGGGAATAATCTCGAAAAGTGGGGGCAATGGCCGGCGGATTCTCTTCACGACGCAGAGGCAATACGCCATTATTTCGTTGATTATCTTGGAATGAAAGACGCTGATTTCAGATCCTCTGGATCAAGCAATGGGGTATTTGTATTCATATTCTAGACAAGTTGCCTGTTTCCCGCCACCACTATTCAGGAGATATGCATGAAATGGAAAAAATGGCTTGAAAACTGGGACATGACCTCCTTGAAGATCAATACTCCTTTCCTTGAAATGGTGTGGAAGCCCAAAGAAGAGGATAAGGCTGCGGCCTGGGAACTTTACATCGAATTGCTGACACGGATCACGACTCAGCCGCTGCCTGAAAAGCACGGCGACGAAAATACCGCCCTGGAAAGCATAAATTCGATATTCGGGCTTACTCGCGGGATAATCAAGGACCACGGCCGTGACTGCGAAGAATTCACAAAGATAGCGATTGTAGTTCTTAATCAAATTGTCCGGCCTTTCACTGCCAAGTGGCACAAGCTGGATCTGGATGGGGCATTCAAGAAAAAGAAGCAGTGCGAGTTGTTTCGGAAGGAATTGCAGGAATTACAAGACAAGCTGAGAACTTACTCGTCGATGCTGGCTCAAATGGCCGACGTTGAGGATCTTACTGCTCTGGAACGGCAGGAATAGGAGGAAATGATGGAAGGAAAGAATCTATTTGAAAATTACAAGGATATCCGCCGCCTTGCAAGGTCTTACGACCATTATTGCGTCTTCATATCGCATCGGAGCGATGACAAGGCAATGGCAAGGGCCGTCAGTCGGTCAATCAGGCAGATGGGAATAGATGTTTACTTCGATGAGTATGATCATGACCTGCAAAATGCCTCGGCTGCCGATGATCATAAAAAGATCGTAGAATGCATCGAGCGGGGGTTGGAGACCTGCACTCATCTTCTCGGCGTCATCACACACAAGACATTCGATTCTTGGTGGGTACCCTATGAAATAGGGGGTGCGAGCGGGAGGAAGCGGAGCTGTGCACATCTGGTGCAGGGCAGTGTCACGCAACTGCCCTCCTATGTAAGGATATCTCCCCTATTAATAAGCATTCCCGATCTGGAGCGTTGGTTGAAACCACTTGGGCAGATGGTACGAAAAGGAATGGTTTTAGAAGAGATATCTTTCAGCGAGGGGGACAAGATACTTCTTTCTGAATATGTGCCCAAGACAAGAAGCTTATACGACATTTCCTTTAAAGATATGCCTTGAAACGGGGCGCCTCATATATTGCCGGATTAAGCCTCCCTTTGTCCGGCATAATCCCCCTCCGAAAGGAGGGGGATTTTTGATGCTTGACAAGAGGCATTTTGCTATTTACAATGTTTTAAGAGAATGTACGTTCATTCTCTTTGTGACGATAAAGTGCTTCATTATCCGAATGAAAGGAGGAAGAACCCATGAAAAAGGCCTTGCTTGTCTTTGTAGCATTGTTTTTACTTAACCCCGCAATCAAAGCGCAATCTGAAGTTCAAAAAGGCCAGGCCGGCTTGATCGAACCTGCAGGTGTAGCCCTCAAGGCCGAAAAGATAGACGATCGCTTTATCATTTCTCTTCATTTCAAAAAGGAGCCGACTCAACCTTATCTTATTAAGGCCGTCAAGGTAACTTTCGAGCCAAGCGGGACCATCCCTTTAGTTGTATTCTGCGAGAAAGATGCAGCCAAAGTTAAAAGCGGCTTCCTGGCATCCAAAAAACCCCTATCATCTATAGAAACATCTGCAATATCAATGGAGGAGCTTTCCCCCCAAATATCCCTTGACTACCCGCCGGAAATCGGACAGGATGATCTCATTCGAATCGAGTACCTTGTGGAAAAGGATGGCATGCTATCTACAGTTCCTGCGGCAGTGATGGGTGTTGACAATACATCGTCAATTGATTTTTCAGTTACTCCCATGCAGGGAGGAGATGGATTCAGAATTTACTGCGGATGCTGTGATTGTTCCAGAAGTTACCCCACCTTCGAAGGAACGTGCTGTTGCTCATGCGAATTCCCTCCCAATTGCGGTATTATCAAATGCCCTCCTCCCCCCTGCTGATCTTAAATAAGAGCGCTGCTACAAATTAATCCCACTCCGAAAGGAGGGGGATTTTCATGTTGAGAATCCATTATGCTCCATCACCTCGTGAATTGAAATTCGTTGGAAATCCTGCCGTCGGGGTTCTTGATCTGGATCGTCTTTGTGACCCCTTTTGGAAAATAATTTTTCAGGATGGATGCCGGTGTGCTTTTGAATAAAAGCATTCCCTTCCTGTTGAGCTTGACTTCAAGCCTATCAACTGCAGTTCTGTCAACATACAGAACTGGTGGCGTGTTTGGATAGACCTCCAATCCTGATAAAAAGCCCGTTCCCTTCAGTTTGATTCTAAAAGGGCTGCTCAATGGCACGACATTGGTTATAGTCACAGGATCGTAATCACCCGCCAGGACCATCGCGTAATCGGTGAACCCTTCCGAGAATATGGATGCCAGTTTGACATTTCCCAAGGGCTTGACCTGAACGGGCGTAGGGAAGGCATAAGCCCCGTTGGGTGGAATACCCAGGCCATAGTGAGAACCCCATCCCCACAAAGTCCCATCAGCCTTTATGGCGAACTGCCTTCCCACCCAGGTAACGTTTGAAAGAGTGGGTACCATGACGGCGGCATAGCAATGATCCTCATCGGGATCTATCGTTCCGATTCCTAGCCTGCCATAAGCGTTATCCCCCCAGGTCCATACCGTGCCATCAGCCTTGAGTGCCACGTGGTCGCCTACCGAAACGATATCCTCAAGGCCCTCTATTTGAACCGGGATGGTTGCCATACAGCATTGGTCGGAGGGATAGGGAGGAATGCATGGGATCGGGCCCCATGCCCATACAGTACCATCATTCTTAATTACATAAGGTCCGTCGAACAGTGCCTTTACATCTGTCAAATTCGTCACTTGTTTGGGCAAAACTGAAATGTAACAATCGGCAGGGTCTACTGGCGGAAATACAGTACACCCCCATTGTCCATCGCCAAGTTGACCGCTCTCTCCGCGCCCCCATGCCCAAACTGTGCCGTCGTCTTTAAGAGCGTATGATGCTCCAACTCCAATGGCAATTTGTTTTACGTTTGTTACTCCAAGCGCTTGAACTGGTTCTTGCCTGATATTGTTATAAGTTCCATCGCCAAGCTGCCCCTCCCTGTTGCTTCCCCACCCCCATACTGTCCCATCAGGCTTTAAAACAAGCCGATATGCTCCATCCGATGCTACTGCATCGACGTTATCCATAAGAAAGCAAAGTTCATCCTGGTTATCAGGACAGAATTGAAACAGTTTTTTATCGGAACGGAGAAAGGTGCTTCCCGAACAACCAGCAATGATCTTAATCCAATCATCAACAAACGAATCGAGAGCAACCAACGGGACATCTGAAACATCATATTGAGGATTTCCGGGCAAACAATTGCCGTGAAGCCACAGATGGTCGGCAGTCGCGGCATAAAGTCTTGACGGCAATATTGACAACGAAACAATCAAAAACAGCAACGGTATCTTTGAACAAGTCATCGAGTAAAAGTGAAACAGTCGGACTCATGACCGTCTGGATTTTTGACGGTTATGCAGACGGGTTGCCCTTTTGGAAGCAATGCTTTGAAATCAGAACCCTTCACAACAATCTTAGTCCTGTTGTAGCTGTCCGTGCCCTTGATCGTAACTTTTCCCGCTTTGACTCCGTTTACATACACTTCGCTGCCCTGCTGGAAATTCCAGCCCGTGAGTTTCAGCCTGAAAGGGTTTGATGCTTTTTGGGCGGTGAGGATAGCCGGCCACGAGTCGCCGCAACCAACCACATAATTGGGTACATCTATCAGGGATATGGAAATCGGATAAGCAACTATGGGGTCGCTGTCCCCACTTGTGGGTTGCAAAATTGCCGAAAATACCAATGACGTGCTTTCCGCAACAGAATCAATATTTATTGATTCATAACATTCGGCAGGCGGTTTCCCGTTTTGATCCAATGTCCCGATTGCTCCACCCACCCCCATCCAGTCGTAACAACTAAATCCGAATGGGCCATGGCTGATAAACACATATCCTTCGCTTGTCGCCACAATATCCGAAGGGCAGACCAAACTGTAGTAAGGAACATAAATTAATGTCCCTGAAACCGCTTCTCCTTTTTCATTTAGTTTGATCGTTACCGGATCTTCCGACTTTGTCATTCCCGCAATCATTATCGAACCATCTTCGTTTTCCGCCGCGCCCAGCAGATAAGCAGGTTCCGTGCGGGAATTGTAAGAAACGATTATCTTTTCCTGCCAAGCCACAGTACCGTCTTTGTCCATCTTTATAACAATTGTGGGCAGGCTCCCCCCTTCCGGCGCGACAAGCAAAAGAAACCCGCCATCCCCCGTGGCAGACATACGGTACTCTGCCCGTGTGTCAGATTTTTCATAAATCGCATCACAGCGGCGCGCCCAAATAACGTCGCCGCTTTCATCAACCTTTACAATAACAGCGCCGGACCAATCCGCGCCTATGCCGAACATGACGATATTATTGTCCGCGGTAACTGCAATAACTTTTCCTTCAAAATAAAACCCTCCCCAATGGAAATATTTAGCAAACACTGCTTTGCCATCCGAATTATTGATGCGCAGTAATGTCATCTTATTAAATGAGTCTGCTATCAGCGAATACAAGTCTCCGTTATTTGCTTTGATAGTGCCAGAATGTATGATATCAATGAGCAAACCGTCTTGGTATCCTTTTTCAAAGATGATGCTTCCGTCTTCATCAAATTTGATTATCGAAGAGAAATTTACTTTAGTCACGGTGATCGTCCCATCGCCATTGTCAAGAACATTCAGCGGCGGCCCCAAGCAATTTGTTGCTTGCGCAAATTGTTTCGCCCATAAGAAATTGCCGTGGCTGTCGGTCCTTCCCAAATATAATAGGACTCCATCACATGATTCGTCCTTGCAACAATGGCCTGTCCCAATATAACCCCCGCCGGAAAAAGGAATCAATTTATCAATGATAAACCCCGGCTTGTTGTCCAACGGTGAGTATATATGAACCCATTGCTCTTCCGCGTACGTTAAAAGAGGGAGAAGAAATATTGTTATTAAAAAGAGCTTAAATTTTTTTTTAAAGCTCATGTTTTCCTCCATTTTTTCAGGGGGGCGGCATCGCCGCCCCCCGACCCGATGTCGCTATAAATGTATTGCACCGATCTTTATAAAAAACGTTTTTTGCGCAGTGTTCCCGTTAAAATCGGCCACGATTACTTTTGCAGTGAACGTACCAACAGAATTGTATATATGTGTTGTATTTGCCTCTGTTGAAGAAGCGCCGTCACCAAAATCCCACAAGTAGCTATATGGTGCTGTTCCACCGCTTGCGCTACAACTAAAAGTTACTGTCAAGGGTGCGTGGGCACTTGAAGTCGGTGATGCTGTCGCGGCATAAAGTCTTGACGGCAAGATTGACAACGAAATAATCAAAAACAGCAACGGTATCTTTGAACAAGTCATCGAGTAAAAGTGAAACAGTCGGATTCATAAAGGCCCAAAGGATCGTCCAGCGCCTTACCTTTTATTTTTATGCAGACGGGGACGCCCTTTGGAAGCATGGCTTTAAGAGACTCCCCTTTTTTAGCTATTAACCTGTATGCGCTTTTCCAGGTCGTATTCGGGACGGCGACGCCATCTACAGTTATATCAAACTGTTGATAGCCCCCTTTTAGTGTAAAATTATCGCCAATAATTTCCAGCCGCAATGGATTTTGTAGCTTTCTGACCGAGTAGATCACCGGACAGAATGTGTTGATCCCACTGGCCTGCGATTCATTTAAGTAATTATAGGGCGCAGTGTCAATGCACCCAGGATTTACATCGTTTAAATCATAAGTGACAGACTGTGCTGCAATTGAGATATCTTCCCAGGATATGGGGGCTTCTAAAGTATCGGCGCAACCACCCGATATTCTATTTTCGAGCCCGGTTTTGACAAGAACAATTTGCCATCGCTTGTCCTGCCAATCCCCTATCCAACTATCAGCTGCAAAAGCAATATTGCCGTCAGCGGCAACTGTCGCGAATTTACTGAACCATGTGTTAATTTGAATAAATAGGGACGAAGAATAAATCTTAAAATCTTCATTTGTGCCGCTAGTCTCGTCGAACGAAAACATAGTCACGCCAATATTGTTGTTATAATTACCTTTGCCGCATGCGTAATACTTCCCGTTGCCCACAGACAGTATCTGATACAGCCATGTTCCAGCATCGGTATCACTATTGTCATTATCATGGCTTTTTGTCCACATCACCTCCCCTTCTTCCGATACGCGCATCAGTTCCGCCCTAAAGTACTTATCATCCTTCCATTGGCGGCCGTTCGCCAGCAAAAAGCCCCCGGTTTGCGCCTTCGCGATGTCCGAGATGTAGAAACCTTCCTCCTCATTTGAAAAGTCCCTTAGGATCTTGCCCCATGCCATGTTCCCGTCCCTGTCAAAACGATAAATCCCGCAGAATGTCCCGATGACCACACCCATGTCGTCAAGCCCAAGAATGTTTTGGCAGTTATCGCCATAGGGTGTCATAATAGCCTTCTGCCAGACAATATTCCCGTTTTGGTCTATTTTTGCTATCCATGGGTGATCATAAGAATGCTCGTCATACCAGGCGCCGGATAAAATCACGCTTCCGTCAGCCATCTCTTCCGTCATATCTGCTGCATAGGCATATGGACCTATTGCTTTTTGCCAGACAACATCGCCGCCGTCGGTAATCTTTATTACCCACGCGGCAATGAAATCGAAAAAACTGTAGGAGGCACCCGTAATTATATAGCCCCCATCCCTTGTCCTTATCAGACCGAATGGGTACTCGCTTCCCGTCCCTCCGAAATCCTTCTGCCATACAATTCGACCTTGGGAATCCACCCTTATCGCGAGAATGTCGGGAATATCATACCTTGAGTTGCCGAAGCTTTCTGTCGTCCCGCAAAGAAGGAACCCTCCATCCGGCGCGTTGGCAATCTTGTAGCCCATATCATCGCCCGATCCCCCGTAAATGCCGAGAACTTGTCCGGGAAGAGATTCCATGGTAATAGCGGCGGTGGGGATGATGCAAAACACGGTTATCAGGAGAAAAAGCCTAATGGAAAGCTTCATTTCAACCTCCATTAAAGCCTCCGCCGGGAAGACCGGCGGAGGCTTGTGAATTGCTCATAGGCATCACCTTGGTGCAGCTTTAAAATCCTGTCCGGTATGCGGATCATCGTTCTTCTTGATTTTTATCTTGCGGCTGGCAGGGTCGAAAGTGTAAATCACCGCAGCATCCTCGCCAGGCTCAAGAGTGTAGTCGCCCTCTTCAAGACCTGCAAAAATAAAACCTCCCGTTTCGTCTGTCGTGGTTGTCACATTACCGGTTTTCATCTTGATGCCGGAGACTCCAATGTCCTGCGAGTCTGCAACCGTTCCCTGGATTGCATTGGTCGGAGGATTTGTTCCCGTCGAATAAGTTGCCGTGACGGTATAGGAACCTGCGTTGTATCCGTATACTCCGATCGACCATGTTCCCCACATTTGCGGGCTCGTATGTACCAGCGTTTCTTTTGTCGTGCCGGTATTGGTCGAACAGGCCGTGTAATTCGATAGAGTGGGGTGTGCGGCCGTAAAGCCCAGGGAGGCGGACTTGTCATAGAGGTTTACGTTCGCGCTCAAGCCGGTAAGAGTTATTGTCAGGCTTGTAGTGCCATCGGGGACATAGATAGAATAGTATTTCCAAGAGGAAGCCGTCACAGAACCGGTTATACCAACTCCATTTGTGAGCGGTGTGTCGGCGGTAAAATATATGCCCGCAACATTGGCGCCATTTACAGTTACCGATGTGCTTTCCGGGTTGAATGTATACCCGTTCCTTGAAGCCTTCATCGTATAAGATCCGTTAATCAAGCCGGAAATGGTATATGTTCCATTGCTGGCGGTAGTGGCGGAATAGGACCCGGCTTTCACAGTCACGCTTGAAAGGCCGGTACCGCTCACAGAATAGACTCTTCCGGAAATTGAATATGTGGAAATCGCAGTTGCCGTAAAGTTCTTGCCGGCCACATTGGCCCCGTTGATTGTAACGGTGTAGCTGGCAGGAGAAAATGTATAGCCGCTCTTGCTTGGTGTAATCGTGTAGGTGCTGCCGTTGGTGAGACCGCTGAAAGTGTAAGTGCCGGATGTAGTAACGCTTGCCTGTCCAGTGCAAGCTACGGTGACCGATGTGGCTCCGCTTACTGTACCGGAAATGCTATAGGTAGGGATGGCAGTTGCCGTGAAGTTCTTACCGGTCTGGTTCGCTCCGCTGATCGTGATGGTATAGCTGGCAGGAGAGAAAGTGTACCCGCTCTTGCTGGGGGTGACCGTATATGTTCCGTTGACCAGACCGCTAAAAGTATAGGTGCCGGAAGTCGTGATGTCGGTCTGACCGGTGCAGGAAACGGTCACAGCGGTCGCGCCGCTCACTGTGCCGGAGATTGAATAGGTTGTGGTTGTTGTGCAGCGGGGCCACACCCAGCCTGTGTAGTTGCCGAGATGGTTCATTACCGAATCCATATCTTCGCCTACGAAAATGACCGTTGTTGACGACGGACTCCAATCATCAGTGGTCAGATGCTTGATCCTCGTGATCGGCGCCGTAACATAACCAACCACACCGTCACTAGCCTTCGATCTTGCCTGCCATATCCTTCTCAGTTCCATCTCTTCATCATTGTCCCAGTAATTTGTGCCGTTGTAAATAAGAATCCAAGCTTTTGTCCCGTCGGAATCGGCATCGGTCCTCATCAGGGCGTAGGGAACCCAATTAGGGTTAACATAACCTGGAATATTAGTGCCATTTTTCCAACCTTCATCCTCAAGACATGTGTTTTCTCCAGCTTCGCATGGAGGAATGAAAGGCTCCATCCCGTAATCATTTGTAGTGTAATCGGGATTAAATTTAAAGGCATGGGCAACCTGCTCGCCGCCGAAAAATATCCAGTCCTGAATCGCCGCCTCATAATTATATGCCAGTTGCTCATAACTGTCATATCTGCTGAAAAAGTCACCCGTGTCGGCGCAGTGGCAATCATTCGGAGTACCGCCGGTGTTTCCGCAAGGACAGTGGAGCCTGTATTTTGAGATTATCTCTATTCCCGAGCTGTCACTCCCGGCGAGAGAATCAATAAGTGAAACTGTCGATTCCATAACAACCTGCGGCTGTTCGCGGTATCCTTCGGGAACTTCCCCAAGAGGAAGCCAGTGTTTGAACATGGAACGATATTTGATCGGGGTTGTATTATTTGTGTCTGCCTTGAAGGGGGGGTATGTTGTCGCCCATGTACAGCTATTAAGATTCTGTGACAGCATTTGAGCACATTCCCCGGTTCCTTCGTGATTCAGGTATGTCTCATTCCATTGGTCGGAGTTCTCAGGTGTCACATTGCATTTGGTTTTTGAACCTTCCTGCGGTCCTCCCTGTGTAGGATTCCAGTGGAACTTGTACTTCGTGCTCGGGTTAGAATCAAAACCATCCATACATTGGGGTGAATATGAACCGGCATCATTATTTTCCCATTCCTCCATTGAATCATAGCTGTCGCTGCCGTCATATTGGGTCCATTTGTCGTTTTTTCTTGTGATTGCCGTTTGGCACAAAAGGCCATTCACTCCGTAGTTGTTATCTGATGCTTTGCCTATGTCATTTACCAGGTTATATGGATTGCCGCTGGCATCTTTAAAATCAAGCAGTCTGATCGCCATGAAGGCACCGCCATAAAGATTGGAGACAACCACTTTAATCCTGCCATCATTAAGCCATTTCCTATCGGGGTCGTAAGCTTCAGGTTCTTCGGGCGTAACCGGCGGTGGGATACATGGAAGGATCTTATAATCCTTGATGGGTGGGATGGGGCTTATTATAAAGCCTGCCGTGCCGATAATGTTCCCACTGGAATCCAAAGCATCAACAGAGACAGAGGAAAGGTTATCGGCAGGCCAGTTCCAAACTTCCTCCCGCGTGAATGTAAGCTCCCCACCAGTTGAAGATACGACGATGGGATTTTCCGTGTTGTCTGTATGCCTGGCTTTGACTTTTGTTGTTGCCGCGCTGGCGGCACCCGACCATTTCATCTTGAAATGCTCTCTCCTTGGTTCTCCTTCAAAGGAGGTTGTCGCCGACAAGTGCATCCCGTGTTCCTTCGGCCAAAGAAAATATACAGTTTTCACCGTCATATCAATCGGGGACGATCCGTCCTGCAAAGAGAGGTTCGGCATATCGGTCACAACGATTAGGGTAATGGAATACGTTTTTCCTCTTTTTAAGTCCTGAAATAGCACCGGGATTGAAGAAGAAAACGGCGGATTGAAATAGTTTGTCTCTTCTAGTATCCATCCTTCATTGGGTGCATCTTCATCAAGATAACGATAGAGCTCAATCCTTGCCTGCAAGACATCCGGAGTTAGATTGATGAGGTCATAACGGAGATCGAATTTCTGCGTTTTGGTTTCGTAGGCTTCTTCATTGATCAAATCGGCCGGTCCTGTTGTCCCCCGGCTCATTAAAAAGGAGTTGTAATCGGTGCTTGCGCAAAGCGCCGTCTGCCCTGATGCATTAAAAGATACCAATAAGAATCCTATCATAAGAATTAAAACCGTTTTATTCACTTTCCTACCCTCCTTTCACTCCAGCCTCAAAAATAGATTGCCTGCTTGCAGGAAGCTATTTCGTATATATGTTGTGGGCGGGGAACGGGACAGATGTTTCTTTGATCCAACAAAAGATATCACTTCCCTACTATAATTTGTTCCGATAGCGGCCTGCTGAAAAACGCTTTGTATAGATAAGTCATTAGAATGCAACTGCCTGACAATTTCTTTATGCACTGCCTTCTTCAAGTCATTAACGATATCCGATGCCCCGGACAAAAAACCATTTATCTCTACAAAACGGTCATTCCTGCATCGTGACTCTATCTTTCGAGATGTTGTCAAATATTGAGTCTCCAGCTTGCATTTAAGAGGGCGGAAATCAATAAGCACCTAAATGCGGCTTGAAAAGGGTCATTTCGCTACTCCTTAATGAATGAGCGTTCATTACAAGAGGTTATGCTATACCCGATTTTTATCTTTTGTCAAGGCTGTATTTTCGTTTCAAAAAGGGCAATCCGGGAACACCTTTCTTCCGTTGGCTATCAAGGGCAATTTGTCGAGGTTCCAGTTGCCGTCATCGATCATTTTGAGAAGGTCCTTTGTCCGGTAGGCCGAAGTCCTCACCAGCTTCCTCCTGCTTCCCGACAGCCATTCGTGGCGCGCCTTCACATAGGCGGTTATCCACTCCTTCTCCTTCCCGCCCTTCGAGGGCGGCACTTCGGGGAACTTCCGCCTTATGGGCCAGAGGATCGAGCCGCTGTGGATGAACGAATCGTAGATAACCAGCATCGAAAGGGGCAGAGTGAAACCTTCGTTCTCGGCCCACCTCAGCGCCGGCTTGAAATACTCCTCCTCGAAAAAGGCGTTCTGAACCTTCCACATCACCGGGTCCTTCTTCCCAGCCGTCCGTAAGAGCGCCTTGAACCCCTTGTTATCGCAGAGAGGAACGCTCCCAACATCATCCAGATACTCCGTGAGCTGAAAAGCAAATTCCCCCTTTGCCGCGATGTACCTTGAGAGAAGAAGGCGGAGCGTCCCGTACTCCGTCGCCTGCGACCGCCCGTAGGTTATCTGCCTGATTCCGTGCGGCCCGTCCGCGCAAACAACCAGCGCCGAGTAGTTCCCCTCGGGCGATCCAGTCTCGAAACAGTTCACCACCCGGAAGATCAGGGATTTATGAGGAGGGGCGAGGAAAAGAGGCATGGAGGCTCCTTAAAAAGAAAGCTTTATAAATTTAGGAAATGTTGGTCCCATAAGTGTCTCTGAGTACATTTCTAAGCATTTTGAACGCCATAATATTTGAGTAATCTTCCTCTAATCTATAGGTGGCTTCTATTAATTTTAATGCCTTAAGTATCTCTTTTCTAACATGATCCGAGAATTGCTGATAACTTGTAATTCCCCAGCCGGCACCTGATCCTGAATGGAATTCAACGATCCATGACTCTTGTTTTTTATATGAGATTTCAAAGCTTAATGTTGGTGGGCATCCGTTAAAAGCGGGATCCTTCAAGAGATTTAATAGATTATCGATGCCAATGATTGGGGGAAGATAAAGGTGAAAATCTGATGAAATCATATAATCAAGAGCAGAACACCGAATCTCTCCTCTAAAATACCAAGGGGATGTTGAATCTCTTCTTAAAGGATTGTTTTTGTCTTCAAGAACAAACAATAATGCTCTTGTTGCATATTCATGCCTTAAATCCTCAATTTTTAAGAGAGGGTCTTCATCTCCAACATGAAACAAGCGAATAGGAGTTCCTGACAAGGTTCTAATTATAGCAGGCCATGCATAATTCTGAAATACTTCATCAATTTTCGCTTTGTTGGCGGGATTCGTAAGAAAAACATTTCTTGAATCTAAAAAGACATCATTCTTGTAATTATCAAGGTGATTTTTAAGCTCTAACATCTGCCAACAATCTTTCTTCATCTGCTTCCCCTTTTAATTAATGTTGTTGCGTGCGCCTCTTTACACCCTAAATACAACGCACCCATTTTACTAGGCTCCTTTGCTAAAAAAGACTGTAGCGGCTATCAGAACCGCAACAATCGCCAGGAATCCAAGGACAGGAAGGCGATCGCTCCTGATATTGGCATAAATCACCATCTGCATCATCAGAAGGAGGCAGAACAGCACCATTGTGCTGAGAACTAGAGGAATGGAAGATTGGGCCAAAAAAAGAGTCACGGAGAGAGCCGAAAGAAAAATTGCCCCAAGCGTCAGAAACACCTTTTTCGAGCAGTAATAATTGGGTTCGCCGAACAGATCGAATTGGAAAGACATTTTGTCGGGGAGTTTTCGCCAGAAGAAGCCGAGCTGCAAGAAGTGTAAGAAAAGCACAAGTAAGAATAGGATTAAAGGCCATGGTTCGGGCAAACCCATTTTTTCCCACCTCCTTGGTCATTATACCCTTTTTCTTTTCCAAAAAGGGAAGCGTCTGCTTTGATTTGACAGCTAATTGCATTCATAGTAGCATTTGTACTTGCCATGAACATTCATTCAGTATAAGCTTGGAGGCAAATGAACATGTCGCGGAGGAACGGTAATTATGAATGACCTGCCTGATATGATATCTCCAAATGATCCTTGTTTATTTTCTGTTATATTGCTGTCTTGTTCCACTCTTAGCAGGAGGAAATCATGGCGGCTAAAGAAGAACTGATAAAGGACCTGGAAACGGCGAAAAATAAATCATGTGGGTTCGAGATAATTATAAAGCCAAATCCATCGTGGATCGCCACGTTGCTTTTTATCGTGTTTATCGTTCTTCCTTCGCATATTCATGCCCAGCAAGTAGATCTGATGCCTTCAAGCGACCCTGAAAAAGAAGGATGGAAGATAATCGGGAAGGATTCTCCTGATATACCTTGTACAGTAGAGTGGAATAAAAGCGGAGGCCGCAATGACGGGAGCTGTTTCCACATGTCGGCCGGGAATGTAGGGGTAAAAACCATCGGATGGAGAAGCAATAAGATAGATGTTCCATCAGGAATAAAGGCGCTGTCTTTTTCAGTTTGGGTCAAGGGCAAAGGCGTTTCCGGCGCCTGGATAGTCGTTGTCGGTAAAAGTTCCGACCCGATGAGGTCTTCGCTATATTCGAGCACATTTTACGACCGGTTGCTAAAAGGCGACTTCGATTGGACAATGATCGAGGCAGTAATACCGGTCAGGCCGGATATCAAACAGGTCTCTGTCGGGCTTTTACAAAACGATTTCGGTGAAACCTGGTTCGACGGTTTGTCGATGCGCCCGGTTGAACCGCCTGCTCTGAAGCCTGAGGTCGGGCCCGGGATCGTAGAAGTAAAAGGAAGTTTTCAAGTAAAACCCGAAAAGGATATTTCCAATGTCCCGATCCTTTTCCCGCTCCCATTGGCAAATGACGGGCAGGTGCCGCTCACTTTCAAGCTTTGGACGACACCGGCGACCGCCCTTCTGAAAAGTCGCGTATATGAAGATAAGCCGGGCAACTGGGTTTGCGAAGCGTTCCTTGCCGAAGCTAAACCTGACATGCCCGTTTCCGTCAAATGGAGTTCAATGGTCCTATGCGCGCCTGCCAAGCCCGTATCGCTGCCCGAAAAGGCAGCCTTTCCGAGGAGCTGGCCGAGAGAAGTACGGCCCTGGCTGAAAAGCACCTATTCCGTTGAATCAGATGACTCCCGCTTCAAAGCCATCGCCGGCGAAATACGCTCAATAAACAGCGACCTTGCCGGCATCATTAAAGAGGCGTACCTTCTCAGCAGCGCCATCGGGAAGAAAACCTATGGAGCGACTGCTTCCCAGCGTTCAAGCGTTGTGCTGGAAAAATCCTCCGTCTGCACAGGTGACGCCAACAGGCTTGCCGCCATTTTAAGGGCCTGCGGCATCCCGGCGCGGATACTTTCCGGCTACTTTAATGACGCCGTTCCATTGCAGACCCACTACTGGGTACAGGCATACATTCCCGGCTCCGGATGGATCCAAGCTATGGAAGTTGCCTACCCCGGCACAAGTCATGAGTTCAGCAACATTTATGTATCCGTTGTTTTCCCTGAATATGAAGATCTCGCCAAAGGGCGCTTCCCCAACGTAGCGGACGGAGTGCCCTATCTTTCGCTCAACGAAAGCCCCGGGTGTGATGGAACCTTTTCGTTCATCGGAGACTTGTCATCGGGATTCTGCGACCATTCTGCGGCGCAATGTCTATCATATATTTCCGAAACTTCGAATACTGGCTGGAACAGAGTCATGAAAAACGCACGGAAGAACTGGGTCAAGTGGCTGAAAAGCAGAAAAACCTTCAAAAGCGGCATATTGGAGACCCCTTTCAAGCAGGAGCAATTCAAGGATATTTCGTTTAATGGGCTGCCTCTCATTTTGAAAAACGCTTATAAACCAGGCAAACGGAAAGACAACCTTGCCACCCTCGCAAATGAACAGAAGAAGTAGGAATACCCGGAAGAAATATCCTTTAGTGAGGCGGAAAAGAGCCGCCTGACGGAATACGTTCCATAATCAAGAAGCATTTACGACATTTCCTTTAAAGATATACCATGAAACGGGGAGCCTCACATATTGCCGGATTAAGCCTCCCTTTTCCCGGCATCGTCCCCCTCCGAAAGGAGGGGGATTTTCATGTTGACAAGGGAATTCCATTTGTTGTAGCATTGCCTCTTATAATGAATGTTCATTCAATTTGCGAAGAATCGAATTGCTTTTTTCTCATGAGGCGGCAATGGTTACTTTAAGAGGCAAAAAATCCGTTGGTGCTTTCCGCCTCCCATGGCCATACTATGGTTCCGGTCATTCTTTTCTGGCGGGAATTCATCTGCTGATCCAAAAATCACGCCCTCCGCCACTAAAACATTACAAAGATCATATTCAATGAAAACCGTCAAAACTAATTGAGTTACAATGGTTGCTTATTATGGGGAGACCACGAAAATGTTCAAAAAACAGCTGGCAGTATTTGCAATTATGATGGCAATGATTTCAATATGCGCTTTATCAGCAACCCAGGAGAATTACGGTGTTATAAAGGGTTCAAAACCTTCTACTATAGGCAGGAATGACCGGATTGAAGCCGCGGCAACAACCTTTGACTACCTTTGGTACTGGCCTGCCGAGGCGGGCAGCTTCAATGCCGAGGAGTGGCAATTCGCGCCCCAGCTGCAACCGGGTACGGACGGAAATTACACGGCTCATTTCAGGGATGTCGCGCTGGGAGCGGCAATAACCGTCAACTGCAGCGGCCTCGAGAGCGGGGAAACATGGAGCGCGACTTGGACAAGCCCGACAGGCGCAGTCAAAGGCACATCCACCCTGACATACCAGAACGGGTGCTTTTACGGCGGGCTTTGGTATACCTGCGAATGCGGTTGGCCGCCGTACATATCCACCAATATTTTTACCTTTTACACGACGATTCAGTGCAGCGACACGGGAGTGTGGACAGTTGACCTGGCTCACAACGGAGTGATATACGCGACAAAACAGATCAATATCCTGCCGCAGGTGGATGAGAGCAGGTTCCCGCAGAAGTATAGCCAATTGAACTATTACGACAACTACGATCATATCTGCCACAATCCTGCTGATTACAACAAAGTAGTATATTGTGCTGCTGACGACACGAGCATGTTCCATTTTTCAATAGCAGATCAAGGGTGTGCATTAACTGCGGCATGTACTATTCTTGGATACCACGGCGTCATTGTTGATCCTCCTACCTTAAACCAGTGGCTTATCTCAAATAATGGATATACAAAATATGATGGCCTAGATAATGGAGGGTCAATCTTACCTTACAAGATAGCCGATTACGCTTTTTCGAAAGGTGTAAATGTGCAATTCCGAGGGCGATTACTGCGCGCCCCCACATCAGATGAACTTGTTGATGATCTATGCAAATATGGCCCACAAATGGCGGAAATAAGAGATAACCCTCGTCATTGGGTGACGGCAGTAGGGAAAACTGAGGATCTTTATCTTTGGAAAACAATTGATCCATCAGGTGGTGTAAACGGATATGCATATCGTCTCTATGATGAAATTGCTTTTTCAGGTCCTCAGGAGGATTTTACTGACAGACTTAACGGGATACATTTTGACTTCTATTGCCCAATCGAAGCTTTCGTGACAGATCCGATTGGACGGAAGCTAGGATATGATCCCGTTAATAATAAAACTTATGATGAAATTCCATGGTCAGGGTATGGTGGTCCTCTTAGAGATTTGAGCCAAGCTGAATTGCTTGATCCACCGAAAGAAATAGAAATTGTTGCAGCAATAAACGGTGACTATCTTCTAAAAATCACAGGAACTGCCATTGGGAAATACGGAATTGGTGTCAGTACTCACAGTGCTTCTCGTCAAAGTCATAGCAGCACTCTAGCAAACAACGTGTTGACTTCACCCAATGAAGTACATTCTTACAGCGTGCATTACGATAGCTCCAATCTCTCTGCGACCTATGTCTCCGGCGGCTTTGACGGTGGCGGGCAGAGGCCGAAGGATGTTAACAAATTTCTTTCTTACGCCAACCCCTCCGATAGCCAGACCGATCTACCTGCCGGGACGACGACATTTCCTCTAATGGTCTTCTATGGAAACAACGCGATTACGAGCACTTTCAAAGCTTCGTTGAACGGCGTTGACATTACCAACCTTTTCAGTCCGACAGCCGGCAATCACGAAACTGTGAATCTTCCTCTGGGCCCAGGAAGGAATGTTCTTTCTCTCTCTGCAGACGGCAATCTTCCGTCCCGAGTTGCTACAGACACCGACAGGCTTGTCTTCATTGTGAAGTAAATAAATAATCTTGAGGAGGGGGCTCTTCGAGAATAGGAGGCAGCATGAAAAGGAATATTGAATTATTAACATTCTTCTTCCTTCTTCTTTCACTTGTCGGCGCCGGAATCTTGCTTAAAAGTCAAACGCTCGCTGGTGGTAAAGCTGGAAAGAAAACAGTTTCAACTTCAAAACCGGCTGCTGTTGGCGGACATGAAGATTTCACAGATATGATGAACGGGATACACTTTGACTTTTGCTGTTCATTAGAGGCGCTTGTAATTGATCCACTTGGAAGAAAACTTGGATACGACCCAATTAAAAAGAAGCGATATGACGAGATACCTCGGTCTGGGTACGGAGGCCCCGTAAGAGGCTCTACTCCAACTGAAGCGTTAAACCCACCCAAAGAAATTGAGATCGTAGCTGCTATCAACGGTGATTACATTATTAAAGTAACAGGAACAAAAAATGGTAAGTATGGGATTGGTGTAAGCACCCATAACACCGCAAGGCAAAGCTTTGATAAATTGTTGGCGAAAGACATTCCAATATTGCCAAATATTGTACATGTCTATTCCGTCCATTACGACAGCGCCAATCTCTCGGCGACAACTGTTTCTGGTGGTTTCGACGGCGGAGGGCAGAGGCCAAAGGATGTGAACAAATTTCTGACTTACGCCAACCCATCAGATAGCCAGACTGACCTTCCTTCCGGGACTACTGCTTTCCCTCTGATGATATTCTATGGAAACAATGCAATTACGAGCACTTTCAAAGCTTCTTTGAACGGCGTTGATGTCACTTCATTGTTCAATCCAAATCCGGGAAGCCACGAAACTGTTAATATCAATCTTGTTTCAGGCAGAAATGTTCTTTCTCTTTCCACTGACGGCAATTTACCAAGCCGCATAGCAACAGACACCGACAGGCTTGTCTTCATTGTGAAGTAAATAAATAATCTTGAGGAGGGGGCTCTTCGAGAAGGAGGCAAGATGAAAAGATACATTTCTTTAGTAGTGGTAATTATTTTTCTGACTTCTCTTTCAGTCGTCTTTTTAAATAGCCAAACTGTCATCAAGGGAAGTAGCCATAAGAGAGCAGATTCTGCCAAAAATGTTACGCCACCGCCTACTAAGGATGTGCTCAATTTTATTAGCTTCGGTCTTTATCCAAAATATCATCCCCTTTGTCCTGTGGAAGCCTATGTTGTTGATCCCTTAGGAAGGAAAATGGGTACTGATCCCAGCGCGAATAAAATATACGCTGAGATACCCCGCTCGGCTGAGGGCGGCTCTGTCGGTGGAGGGAATCCCAACGACAAATATCTTGATATCATTGGCGCCATTAATGGGGATTATCTTGTTACAGTTGTGGGTACAGGCACGCAGCTTGGCAAATATGATATGGAAGTCCGCACAAGAAATTCAGCCTCTGCTCGTTTCAAACAATTTATTAAAAATATTCCAACTGGCCCTGGCATGGTCAATAAATTTCTCTTCCATTATGACAGTTCCTATATTCAGGGCGGCACTCTTTCCGGTGGTTTCGACGGCGGCGGGCAGAGGCCGAGGGATGTGAACAAGTTCCTGACTTATGCAAACCCCTCCGATAGCCAGACCGATCTGTCAACCGGGACAACGACATTTCCTCTAATGATCTTCTATGGAAACAACGCGATTACGAGCACTTTCAAGGCTTCGATGAACGGCGTTGACATTACTAACCTGTTCAGCCCGACAGCCGGAAATCACGAAACTGTTAATCTTCCGCTAAGCCCAGGCAGAAATGTTCTTTCTCTTTCCACTGACGGCAATCTACCAAGCCGCATAGCCACAGACACAGACAGGCTTGTCTTCATCGTGAAGTAAATAAATAATCTTGAGGAGGGGGCTCTTCGAGAAAAGGAGGCAATTGTGAAGAAAGAAAAGATTTTATGGTCGACAATCGAATGAATAAGAAAAGAGTGATAACTTGTGCCCTTCTTCTAGTAATAGTGGTTTTCATTATTTCCTGTCATCCGAAGCAAATACTGCGATTATTCGCGCCTGTCTCCCCCCAGAAACCCTCCAGCGTGAAGATCGGCCTGGCCCTGGGCGGCGGCGGAGCAAGAGGTTTCGCCGAGATAGGAGTGCTGAGGGTGCTGGAGAGAGAAAATATTCCGATTTCACATGTCTCAGGAACTTCTGTCGGCAGCATGATAGGGGCTTTATATTGCGATGCAGGAAGTGTTGTCGACCTGGACTATCACGCTGAAACAATAGAAAAGGATGATGTCCTTGACGTGCATATCCTTTCTCTTTTAAAAGGACCGGGATTGATAAAGGGTGACAAGATGGAGGAATTTCTTAGGAACAATCTGCGTCACAAGGCTATAGAGGACCTTCCCATACCATTGGCAATTGTTGCCACCGATCTCATGACCGGGCAAAAAAAGGTATTCGAAAACGGAAATATAGAAACTGCGGTCCATGCTTCCTGCGCAATACCCGGAATATTCCAGCCGGTACGGATAGGAGAGAGAACTTATGTGGACGGAGGTATGTCCGATCCTGTTCCGGTTGATGTACTGAAAGAAAAGGGAATGGATATCGTCATTGCTGTTGCGATCCCACCGGAAACTCCCCAGGAACAACCGCAGAAAGCAGTCGAAATATTCAAGCACAGTATGAATGTGCTGTTTTCCAGGATTACGGAATACATGCTGAAAGATACTGATGTCGTTATATGGCCGAAATGCCCGAATGTCAGCCTGAAAGATTTCTCTCAGAGAGAAGAACTGATTGTGGCGGGCGAGGCCGCAGCAACGGAGGCAATCCCGAGGATTAGGGAATTGATGGAGAAAAAGGGGAAAGGACGGACATCCTAAGGCGGATATCCGGGTGCCATTTCTTCAATATGCGGAAGATGATATCAACATGCGCGCTTTTTAGCGAGGGGTTGACAACTAAAACAAATTACTGTAGCATTCGTTTTGAGTGAATGTTCATTCTCACAAGGTTTGATAATGGTGAAAGCGATTAAAGGCAAGAAGATGATCCTGAATACAATGACAACGAAGGCAACGTTCACCATCGGAGTAGCAATATTTTTAAGTTCCTTTTCATCAGCGGTTCTGGGGCAGACTGATCTTTACATGCTAGCCGGGACGGGTGTCGGCAACATTCTCGACAGTCCGCGGGGGGGGTATGTGTCCTTTGAGCTGAGAAAACCCATTATTAGGCATAAGGATGTCATTTTTACCGGCAATGTGGTCCTTGAGGGGGAGAAAGATGAGAAATATATCGGTCTTGGCGTATCCGCCGAGAAACGGTTGTCAAGCAGAATTAAAATTGCGATATCTACGGGAATAGGGAGATTTTCGAATATAAATCTCGATCTCGGTTCAAAAACCGAATTTCGAAGCGGTGTGGACCTGTTTTATAGAATATCAAGAAAAGTGATGTTATTAATGTCTTTTTATCACTATTCCAACGGGGGCATTTCAGATTATAATCCCGGGGCCGAAAGCGTGGCATTGAGGGTTGTTATTCCGTTGGATGGAAATTCGTGAAGAAGGGTGAATAAATCCTGCCGGGTGGTATGCTTGACAAAACATGTCAGGAAAAATATGATATCAAATCGAATGAACGGCCATTCTTGGCAGGCGGGAGCTGAAAATGAAAGAAAAAATGGGTAAAAGAGACAAAATAATCAAGTCGGCAATGATTTTGCTGACAAAGCACGGCTTCCACGCCGCGCCGATGTCAAAGATTGCCGACAGAGCAGGTGTGGCTGCGGGTACTATTTACACATATTTCAACAGTAAAGACGACCTGATTGAAGCAATCTTTATTGAGCTTCGGAATGAAATGATGAATCTATACGAAAAAGAAATTCTTAAAGCAGATACCACAAAAGATAAATTTATTATTTTTTACAAGAGCGTCCTTAGTCACATGGCTGCAAATCCTCTTCACTTCAGGTATTTGGAGCAATATCAAAACTCACCTTATGGTATTTCTTTGAGAAGAGACACTTTATCCGGGAAAGAAGCAGATCCATCACCGTTGAGCGGTATTTTTCGGGAAGGTGTAGCAAAAAAGGAAATAGAGATAAAAGATCTTCCGAATCAAGTGTTGATGGCTCATGTGTTTGGGCCGCTGATCGCGTTGGCTCGCGAACACGCCCTCGGTTTTATAAGACTTGACGACAAGACAATTCTGATGAGCGCCGAGGTCGCATGGTTGAGCGTAATTAAATGAAGACTGATCTTGTTGAAAATGCAGATAGGAGCAACAGCATGTCGAGCATGAATTTCGCTTTACAGAAAAGAATCCCTGCCGCCCCGTTCCTCCTCGCGTCCCTCGTGATCCTTATCTCGTGCGGAAAAGGCGGCCCTCCGGCCTATCCCACCCCCGAGGTTTCGGTGACGGAGATAAAGACGCAGAAAGTCGTGTTGACCACCGAGCTTCCGGCCCGCGTCGCGGCAAACCTGGTCGCGGACATCAGGCCGCAGGTCAGCGGCATCATTAAACAGAGGTACTTTGAGGAAGGCGCGGAGGTGAAGGCAGGCTCCACACTCTATCTCATAGATCCTGCGCAGTACAAGGCGGCCTACGACAACGCGAGGGCTTCCCTCGCGAGAGCCGAGGCTAATTTCTACACGGTCAGGATGCGCGCTGAAAGATACAAAGGCCTTCTGGAGTCCAAGGCCGTATCGCAACAGGAATATGATGACGCGGACGCGGCTTTCAAGGCCGCCGAAGCAGATGTGGCCTACTGGAAGGCGGCTGCGGACGCGGCGAGGATCAACCTCGACTACACCGCTGTCAAATCGCCGATCAGCGGAAAGATAGGAAGGTCGAGCGTGACGGTCGGCGCCCTTGTCACGGCGGGACAGCCAAACCCCATGGCGGTCGTCCAGAAGATAGACACAGTGTTCGTCGACGCCACTCAATCCAGCTCGGAGCTTCTCAAGTTGAAAAAGAGCAAGCTGGACGGCAAGATCACTGACCAGTCCCCGGACAGCGCCAAGGTCAAGCTGATCCTGGAGGATGGAACAACATACCAGCACGAAGGAGTTCTCAAGTTCGCCGACATATCGGTGGACCAGAGCACGGGTTCGTTCATCTGCCGGATGGTCTTCCCAAATGCCGAGGGAGTCCTTCTTCCCGGGATGTTCGTCAAGGTTGTCGTAGAGGAAGGTATCGCAGGAAACGCGATACTTGTTCCCCAGCAGGGCGTTTCTCGCGATCCGAAGGGAAATCCCTACGCCATGGTGGTAACCATCGACAACAAAGTTGACCAGAGGCTCCTCAAAATAGACAGGGCAATAGGACCTGACTGGCTTGTCCTTGAAGGGCTGAAGGCGGACGACAAGTTGATAATGGAGGGGACCCAAAGAGTTCGGCCGGGCATGGAAGTAACACCCGTGCCGTTCACACCGGGAAACGGTTCCGGGAGCGGCGCGCCCGCTTCCGGGGGAAAGAACTGAAGGAGCGCCGCCATGTCGCATTTCTTTCTTGAACGTCCCGTATTCGCCTGGGTCATCGCGATACTTATTATGCTACTGGGTATCCTGGCCATCGGAAACCTTCCAATTTCCCAGTATCCGAACATCGCACCGCCCTCGATAACGGTCAACGCGCGCTATCCGGGCGCGTCCGCCCAGACCGTCGAGAACACCGTCACGCAGATCATCGAAGAGAAGATGACCGGGCTCGACAACCTGCTCTATTTCTCATCCGAGAGCGATTCGTCCGGCAACGCGAGCGTGGAGCTCACTTTCAAGCCGGGAACCGACCCGGACATCGCCTGGTCGAAGGTCCAGAACAAGTTGGAGGGAGCGAAGCCGCTTATGCCAGAAGTCGTTCAGCAAATGGGCATAACCGTCATGAAATCCACAAGGAACATCCTAATGATCGTCGCGATCATATCGGAAGACGGGAGCATGAACAAGGACGACCTTTCCGACTATATAAATACCAATATCCAGAGCATTCTCAGCAGGGTCGACGGGGTCGGGGAAGCCATGACGCTGGGCGGCCAGTACGCGATGAGGATATGGCTTGACCCCGCCAAGCTGGTCAGCTACGGCTTGACCCCGGCTGATATCAGGACGGCCGTCAAGGCATACAACGCGCAGGTCTCCTCCGGACAGCTCGGAAGCAAGCCTGCCGTGGAGAGCCAGCAGTTGAACGTTTCCGTGAACGTCCAAGACCTCCTCCAGACGCCTGACCAGTTCGGAGAGATACCTGTCCGTATCAACCGCGACGGCTCGACGATCTACCTGAAAAATGTCGCCACAATGGAGCTGGGATCGGAGAGCTACGACGTCAACCCCTTGTACAACGGGATGCCGGCAGCCGGATTGTTCATAAGGCTTGCCTCCGGCGCCAACGCTCTGGATACAGCCGACGCGATAAAGGCCAAGATGGCCGAGATGTCGAGATACTTCCCCAAGGGAATGAAAGTCGTTTATCCCTACGATACTACTCCATTCGTGAGGGTCGCCATGAAGGGAGTGGTCAAGACGCTGATCGAGGCTATTATCCTGGTCTTCATCGTAATGTTTCTCTTTCTCGGCAGTTTCAGGGCCACGCTCATACCGACGATAGCCGTCCCCGTTGTGCTCCTTGGGACCTTCGCCATACTGGGAGCCTTCGGGTACTCCATAAACATGCTGACGATGTTCGCAATGGTTCTCGCGATCGGGCTTCTCGTCGATGACGCCATAGTCGTGGTCGAAAATGTCGAGAGGCTTATGCACGACGAGGGGTTGTCACCTAAAGAGGCCGCCGGAAAATCAATGAGCCAGATCACCGGAGCGCTCATCGGGATCGGTCTGGTCCTTTCCGCGGTCTTCGGCCCGATGGCATTCTTCGGAGGCTCGACCGGAATCATATACAGGCAGTTCTCGATAACCATCATATCCGCGATGCTTCTCTCCGTGGTTGTTGCACTCATCCTGACGCCGGTCCTTTGCGCGACAATGCTGCGGCCGCTGAAGCACTACGACGAATCGGGCACAGGGTTCCTGGCGAAGGCGAGGCGTTTCTTCAACTGGTTCAACGAATACTTCTACAAGGTTAGGGAGACTTACAAATCCGCAGTTTTCAGGGTCCTGAGCCGCAAGAAGCGTTTTGTTTTGATCTACATGGCGATAGTCGTCGTGACGGGGATCATCTTCCTGAGGCTTCCCACATCCTACCTTCCCGATGAGGACCAGGGGATACTGATGTGCCAGGTGACCCTACCCCCCGGCGCCACGCTCGACAGAACGGACGCAGTCCTTGCAACAATGAGGGATTATTTGCTCAACGAAGAGAAGGATGCCGTCGAAGCGATAATGACGGCATCCGGGTTCGGCTTTGCTGGCCGGGGGCAGAACAACGGCATTGCTTTCGTGAAACTGCGGGATTGGGATCTTAGGAACAAATCCAGGCTGAGGGCAGACGCGGTCTCCGGCAGGGCCATGGCCGTGTTTTCCGGAATAAAGGATGGGATGGCTTACGCTTTCGCCCCCCCCGCGATCATCGAACTGGGCACGTCAAAGGGGTTCGATTTCCAGCTCCAGGACCGCGGCGGCCTCGGCCACGCCAAGCTGATGGAAGCGCGCAACATGCTTTTGGGAATGTCGAGGGATGAGAAAGCCCTGGCTTACATCCGTCCGAACGGCATGGACGACCAGCCCGAATACAAGCTCGACGTGGACTGGGGAAGGGCCGGAGCCCTGGGGGCGAACATAAGCGAGATAAACGACACCATCTCGTCCGCCTGGGGAAGCTCATACATAAACGACTTCATCGAGAAGGGCAGGGTCAAGAGGGTATACATGCAGGGCCAGGCCGATTCAAGGATGCTGCCGGAGGACATGGGAAAATGGTTCGTCCACAGCAATACGGGGGCGATGATCCCCTTCTCTTCGTTCACGACCGGCAGGTGGACATACGGATCTCCGAACCTGCAGCGCTACAATTCATTCCCGTCGATGAACATCCTCGGCGAGGCCGCGAAGGGGAAGAGCAGCGGCGAAGCGATGGAAGCGATGGAAAGGATGGCGGAAAAACTTCCGCAGGGCATAGGCTTCGAGTGGACCGGACTATCCTATCAGGAAAAAATGGCGGGAGGCCAGACGGTGATGCTCTACACGTTCTCGGTCCTCGTCATATTCCTCTGCCTGGCGGCCCTATACGAGAGCTGGTCGATTCCCTTCGCGGTGCTTGTCATTCTTCCGATCGGCGTCTTCGGCGCCGTGCTGATGACATGGCTCCGCGGATTCGCCAACGACGTCTATTTCCAGATCGGCCTTTTGACGACGCTGGGCCTTACCGCCAAGAACGCGATCCTCATCGTCCAGTTCGCCAAGGACCAGATGGAGAAGGGGCACGGCCTCATCGAAGCCACGCTCGAAGGGTCGAGGCTCAGGCTGAGGCCCATCATCATGACATCCATGGCCTTCGTCCTCGGCGTCGTTCCGCTCTTCATCGCCCACGGCGCGGGAGCGGGAGCGATGAAGGCGATCGGGACCGGGGTCATCGGCGGAATGCTGTCGGCCACGTTCATAGCCATCTACTTCATCCCGCTCTTCTTCGTGCTGGTCTACCGCTTCTTCGGTGAAAAGCAGGGGAAGACGGACGAGGCCGCTCCTTCGCGGGAGGGAGGCTCAAATGTTTAAAATACGATACATGCTGGTATCTCTCCTGATCCTCTTAACGGCGTGCTCCATGGCGCCGAGATACAAAAGGCCCGAAATGCCGGTCCCCGAGAACCTGCCCTCCTCGCCGGTTTCTGAGGAGGCTGGAGCCGTTTCGGAGATCGGATGGCGGGATTTCCTGAAGGACGAAAAACTTGTCAAGGTCACCGAGATAGCCCTGGAGAACAACCGCGACCTAAGGGTGGCGGCCCTCAACGTCGAGAGGATACAGGCTCTCTACAGGGTCCAGCGGGCCAACCTTCTTCCCGGGATCGACGCCACAGGGTATTCGCGCAAGGAAAAAGTGCCTCCGGCGGTTTCTGGCGATCCCGAGCCCAGGATAGACGAGTATTATTCCGCGGGGCTCGGAGTAGCCTCCTGGGAGTTCGAGCTTTTCGGCAGGGTGAGAAGCCTCAACAAGGCCGCCCTCCAGCGTTATTTCTCCACCCGGGAAGGTTTCAGGGGAGCGAAGCTTTCGCTCGTGGCGCAGACGGCGGTTGCTTTTTACACGCTTGCGGCCGACAGGGAGAACCTCGCTCTCGCCGAGTCGACCCTCGAAACAAGGAAACAGGCCCTCGAACTGATGCAGAGGAGGTACGACATCGGGCTGGCGTCGGAGATCGCCCTGAACCAGGCCAGGGCAAGCTTCGAGTCGGCAAGGGTGCAGGCCGCCTTTTACAGGACCGCCGCGACGCAGGACAAGAACGCCCTCGACGTGGTGGCGGGAACCATCCTTCCTCCCGAGCTTCTTCCCGATGACATAAGTTCTCTGACCCTGCCCGGCGAGGTCTTCCCTGGTTCGTCTTCGGAGATACTCCTAACGCGTCCCGACATAATGGAGGCGGAGCATGTCCTGATGTCGGCGAACGCCAGCATCGGGGCCGCCCGCGCCGCGTTCTTCCCGTTCATCGGGATCACCACGAGCTTCGGTTCCGCCACAAGCGAGCTTTCCGGGCTCTTCGAGTCGGGTACGGGGACATGGCTATTCTCCTCCGGCATCAACCTTCCCATATTCGATTTCGGGAAAAGGTGGAACCAGCTGAAGGCGTCGAAGGTGGACAAGAAGATAGCTACGGCCCAGTACGAAAAGGCGATCCAGACCGCCTTCAGGGAGGTCGCAGACGCGCTCGCCCAGAAAGAGACGGTCGACGAGCAGATCGACGCGCAGGAGAAGCTTGTCAGCGCGTCCGCCGAAACGGCCCGCCTCGCGGACCTCAGGTACCAGAGCGGGATAGACGGCTATCTCAGCGTGCTCGACGCGCAGAGGTCCCTCTACGCGGCGAAGCAGCAGCAGATCTCCGCGAGGCTCCTTAAGATATGCAACCAGGTCACGCTCTACAAGGCGCTCGGCGGCGGAGCGGATTGACAGGACGGTGCCCGCGGATGGTATATTTTCCCGTTGGAGGAGAAGATGGCGAAAGGATACACTGAACGGCACGCGAAAAGAGGCATCGACGCGAAGATGCCAGAGATCGAGACCTGGAAGAACCAATTCCCTTCCTACGAGATTACCATCGAAGTCCCGGAATACACCTCGGTCTGCCCGAAGACCGGGCTTCCCGACTTCGGCCTTCTCGTACTGAGGTACACCCCCGACAGGAAGTGCGTGGAGCTGAAATCCCTCAAGCTCTACCTCCTCGAATACAGGAACCTGGGCATCTTCTACGAGAACGCCATCAACAAGATCCTGAGGGACATCGTCAAGGCGGTGGATCCGGTGAAGGCTTCGCTCACGGGCGTCTTCAATTCGAGGGGAGGGATAAACTGCTCCGTGGTCGCCTCTTACGACAGGGAAACAGGGTTCGGAGGAGAATGAAGATGGAAGAGGTCATCGTCACGGCCTACGGGCCGCTCAGGATCACGCACGACGGAAAAAGGATCAATTCGATCGAGTTCCTCTGGAAAGCCGCGCCCTGCGAAGAAAAAAAGACCGCCCCCCCGGCTGCAAGATTCGGGAAACAGCTCGACGAGTATTCGAAAGGCAAAAGAAAAGACTTCGACGTCGATTTCCTGCCTCTTCCGAAAGGCACCGAGTTCCAGGAGAAGGTGTGGAAGATAACATCGAAAATCCCCTACGGAAAAACCATCACCTACAAGAATATCGCCGAAAAGCTGGGAAACCCGAAGCTGGCAAGGGCGGTCGGGAACGCGATGAAGGCGAACCGGCTCCCCTTCATCATCCCCTGCCACAGGGTGGTCGCGGAGAACGGGCTAGGAGGCTACGCGGGAAAAGAGGGGATGTCAACCAAGAGGAAACTGCTCCTTCTGGAAAAATCAGCCCGCTGAGACGGCACGGGATTCGGAACGATAAAAAAAGGCGAACCGAAGTCCGCCTTTTTTTCTAGCATCAGCGAGAGCACGAGATTCATTTCTGATTTCTCTCCATTTCAATTCCTTTTTTAAGCTCGTCCACGATCTCCGTGACGTTCTTTCTGTCCTCATCCTTCATCGGGCAGGATAGCGCCTTCTCGAAGAACTGAAGAGCCGCCGGGTAATTCTCGCGGGCGATGTGGAAAGCTCCGAGCGTGAGGTAATAGGGAGCGTAGTCGGGATACATCGCGACGCTCGCGTTCAGGTATCTCAGCCCGTAATCTTCGTAGCCGTAAAGCAGGTACTTGTCCGATATGGCCTTGCGGGTCGCCCTCGGGTCGAGCGAATGTAGGAGGGCTTTTTCAAAGTCCCCGGCGGCGGCTTCGTACTTTTTCTGGAACAGGTGTATCCTCCCCTGCATGAGATAGGTGTCCGTGTCCGCCAGGCCCCGGGCAATGGCATTCTCGATCAGCGGGAAAGCTTTCTCCGGTCTGTCCAGGTCGAGGCAGGCCGCGGCCAGTATGTTCACAGCCTCGATGCTGTCGGGGTCGTGAGCGAGCGCCTTTTCGAGAGATAGGATGGCCTCCTCCTTCCTTTCTTTTCCCAGAAGGGCGAGGGCTTTCGATATCCACGCAGGGACAAGCGCGGGCGAGAATTTCAAAGATTCGTCCAGCCACCTGACCGCTTCGTCCAGCTGATCGACATGCCTCAGCGAATCCCCCAAAGCGAAAAGGAGGGAGGGGTTCCCCGGGTCTTTCTTGACGAGTTCTCTAAGCCTGACGACGGAGTCCGCGAATTTGTCGTTCTCCCTGAGGGTCTTGACCTCGTCTATGCCGCGAAAGACCCCGAGCATCGATTCAGGGTCCGGCATCTTATCTATCTGCGTGTCTTTTGAAGGGGTGCCGGTAAGGTATCCGAGGCCGGAGAATGAGGCCAGGTCGATCCGCCCCCTTATGGCTTCGTAGGAAGACATCAGAGACTTCAGTTTCCTGGCTTCCCCGGGAGCCATCGCGGAAATGTCAGCCGTCTCGCCCGGGTCTCCCGAAATGTCGAACAGGCGTGTCTTGTCCCCCCTTATCCACTTGTACCTTCCGTCCGAAGCTCCGAAGAGCGGCTTCCACCTGTATTCGTTGAGAGGAAGCAGGACCGAGAGGGGAACGGATCTCTTCTCTTCCGAATCAAGAGGGTAACCGTCCAATCCCGGCACCTGGATCCCGGCTTTCCCGTAAATGGTGGGAGCGATGTCCGCGAGGGACCTGAACCCTTTGCTGATCGAAGGTTTCAGTCCAGGCCCTTTCGCCATGACCACCACTGACACGGTCGGCTGATACAGCAGAAGGCCGTGAGTAAGCTCGCCGTGGTCGCCCAATCCTTCGCCGTGGTCCGACACGATGAAAACGAAGGTGTTGGGCGGGACGGCATCCAGGAGTCTTTTCACCTGGGCGTCGACATAGGATACGGCTCTGTCGTACCTTCCATCGACGCTTTCCGGAGGGTCTTCGGGCGTGAGGTAGGGCTGGTGAGTGTCGAAGTAGTGCGCCCAAAGGAAGAACGGCCCCTTCTTCCCGCCATGCATGTACGCCACGGCCATGTCCGTTATCTGGAACCCGAAACGCCTCTTCGCGGAGCCGACCTGGTCGTCGTAGACCGCGAAGCCCCTGGAAAGGCCGAATCTCGCCTTGAGGACATCCGCCGCGATGAACGCCCTGGTGTCATAGCCGCTCTCCCTGAGAACTTCCGCCATCGTTTTCACGCCGGGCGAGAGCACTCCCACCCCGTTGTCGAAGAGGCCGGTCTTCTCCGGGAAGCATCCCGTCAGAAGAGTCCCGTGAGCCGGAAGCGTCACGGGAGACGGAGTCATCGAGTTGACATACACGGCGGCTTCCTTCGCGAAAGCGTCCAGGTTGGGAGCCGGGCTCTTCTTTGACCCGTAAGCCTGAAGCCGGTCGGCCCTGAAGGTGTCAAGCGAGATCACGACGAAGTTCGGTTTCGCGGTCTCCTGGCAGAAGGCCGCCGACGCGGCCAGGAACATGATCGACAACACGAGAATTCTTTTCATGCGAAGTCCTTTCATATTATGGAGCGTCCTCGTCCTCGGACCACATGTTGTAAAAGAACCTGAACGTTCCTGAAATTTTCGGCACGGTCACCTGGTCGGGAAGCGGAGGAAACGGATTCGAGGACAGGAGCGCGTTCCTCGCGGATTGGTCGTACGACGGGATCCTGGATGTCCTGACGATCTCGAGGTTCTCGACCCTGCCGTCCTTCATTATGTCGAAACGGATCGCCACCCACCCCTTCTGCCTGAGGACCTCCTGCACTGCCGGCATCCTCCAGTTGCTCTCCACTTTTTCCTGGACGATCCTCGCGTAAGGCCCGAGGTCCCACCCGGATGTCTCGAAGGAAACGGCTCCCTGGTTCAGCCTGCTCGCGTTGAGGTTCCTGTAACCTCCCTGAAGGCTCTGGACCATCATTTCCCCGAGCTGGGATGTGAGCCCCGCAGGATGTTCTTGCGCCCCCGAGGCTTTCTTGCCGGGGGTTCCTCCGTTCTCCTCTCCCTTGACCGGAAGGCCCTTTTCCGCGGCCTTCGTCCTGACCCCGGAAGGTTCCGGATATCCGGCGCCCGATCTTTGAGCTTCATCCAAAGCCTTTCGGGAGAGGCTGTTTTTCTCGAGTTCATTGGAGGAGGACGACTCCGACGGCTTCTGTCCCTTCGATCCCCTGCTCTCGAACGGGCCGCCGGGGCGAGAAGGCGGAGCCTGCCGCGGAGACGGTGAGCCGAACTGCCTTTGCGGGGAGTTACCTTCGGAATACGGGTCCCACGACGTCCCTCTTCCGCCGTCCGGGCTGGAGCCCAGCCTGTCCCTGTCGGAAAGAGGGGCGCCCGGAGCCGGCATCCTCTCGAGGTTCTTTCCCTCAGGCATGTCCTTGACATAAACGAAGCGGACCCCCTTGTTCTTAAGGGCCGTTTCCAGTTTCTGCACGGCCTGGTTGGACCTTTCGGGGTGACTGGAAGCGCCCGTGTAATGGCTCGTGCCGAGGCTTATGATCAGGAGGTGGATCACGACCGCTATCAAGAAAGAGACGGGCGAGACCCACCTGTCCCTGTAAGGTCTCAGCTTGTCCAAAATAAAGGTAAGGAATTCGCGGGGGGTCATCTGAGAAGTTCCGCCGCTCCCTTTATGAAAGAGATTCTTGCGGAGGTGAAGGGTTTTCCCGGGTGCCTCGGATGGATCCTGTTGGTGAGGAGTATCATTATCTCTCCTTCTCCCGTGATCGCGGCGAAAGTTCCCGTGAAGCCTTCATGTGCGATGCTTCCCTCCGGCAGGGCTTCGCCTGTCTCCCAGGAAGGGCTGCCCTTCATCTTGAACCCCGCGCTTCTCAATTCCCCCGCTCTTGCCCTTCCCCTATTATACACGAGGCCGAGGATTTCGGGCGGGAGGAAGGAGGATGTCCGGAGGAACGCTTTCGTCAGCGCGAAAGTCCCTCTCAGCGTCGCGAAAAGCCCCGCGTTCCCGGCGACTCCTCCGAGGAACCTGGCGTTCCCGTCGTTGACTGTCCCCCAGAGGCCGTCCCCGGGGACAGGCGGAGGAGAACATCCGAAAGGCTGAGCCATCTCTTTTTCGTATCCTCCGTCGATCTCGGTTCCCGCGATCCTCGGACGCAGTTCGGCGGCCGGCCTGAAAAGGGCGTCCCCTTTTCCTATACCGAGGGGCTCCCTGATCAGTTTATCGAACAGCTCGTCGAGCGGAGCTCCCAACTCCTTTTCCAAGAGAAACCCCAGAAGGATGTACCCCGGACAAGAATAGACCGCTTCAGTCCCCGGTTCTTTCAACGGAACGGATTCCAGAAGGTGCCTCTCCGCCTCGCCCCTCGATCCGAAACGGTAGAGGGGTTCCCAGGCGGGAAATCCGGCCTCGTGCCTGAGAATGTCGAGCGGAGTGCACTTCGCTCTCGCCCCGGCCACCGGTCCGAAAATGTCCATGTGTCCCGAAGAGTGGGCTTTCAGCGCAAGAAGAGCCGTGCAGAGGGGCTTCGTGAGCGAGGCGAGGTCGAAAAGCGTATCCTCCGAAAGCTCGATCTCCTTGGGTTCCAGCAGAGACCTGCCGCCATAGGACACGCGTTCGCCGGCTTTGCCCCCAGAAACGAGCAGGGCGCAGCCCGGGCTTTCAAAAAGAATTTCGTTTTTTAAGGAGGTCAGCCCGTCTTTTGCCATTTGGCGTTTATGGCATCCACGATCCGGGAGGCGATCCTGACCGCTTCCCGTCCGGCGTCTCCGTCCACCTTGGGCCGAGTTCCTCCGCCGATGACGGAAACGAAATGTTCGAGCTCCGCGAGCAGCGGTTCCTTCTTTTCGACCGGGACTTCGAGGGGGAGGATGTTCCTCTTTTCCCCTGCCTTCTCGACCCTGAAAGCCTCGACGCTCTGGTCGGCGTAGTCGATGGAGAAGTATGAATTTTTCTCGAACAGCCTCAGCTTCCTGATCTTGTCCCTGGAGATCCTGCTTGCGGTGAGATTGGCGACACAGCCTCCATCGAAGGTCAGCCTGGCGTTCGCTATGTCGATGTGGTCGGAAAGCACCGACACACCGATCGCGTCGATCTTCTCAACCGGCCTTTTCACGAGGCTCATGCTTATCTCTATGTCGTGGATCATCAGGTCGTACACCACGTCGACGTCAAGAGACCTTCCCGTGAAGACTCCCAGGCGGTCTATCTCCATGAACCCCGGCGCGGTTATCTTCTCTCCCGCGGCTTCCACCGCAGGGTTGAAATGCTCGATGTGGCCGATGAGCAGGGGAGCGCCCGTTTCGTCCCTCGCTTCGAGGATGCCGTCGCACTCCTCCAGCGATGACGCCATCGGCTTTTCGCAGAGGACGGCCGTGCCTTTTTTCAGAAAGTACGATGCGTGCTCCAGATGGAATACGGTCGGCGAGGCGACCACGACCCCGTCGAGCTTCTCGAGCTCGCGGTAGTCTCCCAGAGCCTTCGTGCCGAACTTTTCCGCGATCTCCTTCGCCCTTTCAGGGTTCTTGTCCACGACGGCGGCCAGTTCGACTCCTTCGAGCCCCGACAGTATCCTGGCGTGATGCTGTCCGAGAGAACCCACTCCTACGACGGCCATTTTAAGCGGCATCTTTTACCTCTGGATCCCTCTTTTGGATTCTTCGATGAACCTTATCAGGTACGCCGCCTCTTTCACGGAGCCGAACTGTTTTTTCGCTTCCGCGACCGCTTCCGAAAGGAGAAGCTTCGAATTGAACAGTATCCTGTAGGTTGATTTCAAGGCTTCTATGACCTCTTTCGGAAAGCCTTTCCGCTCGAGGCCGATGGTGTTGATCCCGAATATCCTGCCTTCTCCCCTCGCGCCCACGGTCTTCACGTAAGGCAGGACGTCCCTGGTCAGGATCGAACCTCCCCCGATGAAGGCGTGCTCTCCAACCGTGCAGAACTGGTGGATGGCCGAGAGGGCCCCGACGGTGGAAAAAGAACCCACGGTAACATGGCCCGCGAGAGTGGCGTTGTTGGCGAAGATGACGCCGTCGCCGACGTGGCAGTCGTGAGCCACGTGGCAGTAGGCCATGAACAGCGAGTCGCTTCCTATCATGCAGACGCCTCCGCCCTTCACGGTGCCGCGGTTCACGGTGACGAACTCCCGGAAGATGTTGTTGTCGCCTATGACCAGCTCGGTCGGCTCGCCCTTGTAACTGATGTCCTGGGGAGGCCCCCCGACGGCCGCGTGGGAAACGAACCTGTTGTTGTCGCCGATGGTGGTCTTCCCGTGGATGACCGAGGAGGGGCCGACCACGCAGCTCTTTCCCAGCGTCACTTCGGAGCCTATGAAGCAGAAGGGGCCGATCTCGCACCCATCGCCTATCCTTGCCCCCGTTTCCACGACCGCGGTCGGATGTACCCCGCTCATTTCTTTCTGTCCACCAGCGCGCACATGACCGTCGCCTCGCAAGCCATCTCTCCGTCCACCGTCGCCTTGCCGTGAAGCTTCGCCGTCGTGGCCTTTTTCCTGAGGACCTCCAGTTCGAAACGGATCTGGTCTCCCGGTACGACGGGCCTTCGGAAGCGAGCCTCGTCTATCCCCGCGAACAGCGCCAGCTTCTCGTCGCGGTCCTCGATATCCTTCAGGAGAAGGACAGCCCCGACCTGCGCCATAGCTTCGATCATCAGCACTCCCGGCATCACCGGCTTCCCCGGGAAATGCCCCTGGAAGAACGGTTCGTTCAAGGTGACGTTCTTGATCCCCACGATCCTGCTTCCCGGCTCCATCTCGACGATCCTGTCGACAAGCAGGAAAGGGTAGCGGTGGGGAAGTATGGACATGATCCCTTCGATGTCAATCATCTTCATTCTCCGTCCCGAAAAAATCTTTCCTTTTCAAAACTTCATAGATCTTCCCGATCTTCTGCACGAGGGCCCTTTCCCTGAGCCATTTCCTGTGGTCCTGCGCGGGGATGCCCGTGAAATGGGCTTTTTCCGGCACGTCCTTCGTGACAGCGGATTTCGCCCCGATCCTCGAGAAGCTCCCTATCTTTATGTGGCCGACCGCGCCGGACTGGCCGGACATTATCACTCCGTCCCCCAGTTCCGCCGAGCCGCTTATCCCCGACTGGGCGATTATGACGCAGCTCTTTCCGAGCCGCACGTTGTGGGCTATCTGGCAGAGGTTGTCTATCTTGCTTCCAGACCCGATGACCGTCTTTTCGAGGGCGCCCCTGTCGATCGTCGTGTTGGCTCCTATCTCGACGTCGCTCTCGACGACCACCCTGCCGATCTGGGGAACTTTCCTTATCCTTCCGTTCTCCTCGGCGTAGCCGAAACCGTCCGAACCCGCCACGACTCCCGAATGGAGGATCGACCTCTCTCCTATCTCGACATTGTCGTACAGCACGACCCTGGGAAAAAGCCGCGCGTCCTTCCCGACGACGCAGTTGTCGCCTATGACGCAGCCGGCTTCGACGACCGCGCCCTCCTCGATCCTGCTGCCCTTCCCTACAACGGCGCAGGGGCCGATGTACGCCCTTTCCGAGACCGACGCCCCGTCGCCGATGACCGCCGTGGAATGGATCCCCGCCGGGAAGCTCTTGGGCGGATGGAATAGCTCGAGCGCCCTCGCCCAGGCGGCGTAGGGGTTGGGATGAAGGAGCAGGGCCTTTCCCTCGAGGCCTTCAGGGGACGAGCATAGTATCGCCCCGGCTCCGCTCTTCGCGGCCGCTTCCCTGTATTTCGGATTGGCGAGGAAAGTGAGGGAGTTTCCTTCTGCTGAAGAGAGGGAGGACAGCGTCGTTATTTCGCGGTCTCCCTCTCCCCTTAGTTCGGCATCGAGATCTCTGGCGAGTTCCCTGAGCTTCATCCGGTTATTTGCCCGGGTAGGCCTTGTCCATCTCGGCGATGATCTCGGTGGTCACGTCCATCGCGTCGGCGCTGTACAGCGTGATGCCCTTCTCGAGGACGATGGAGATCCCCTTGGAAGTGGCGTATTTCTTTACCACCTCGTCGAGCTTAACGCCGAATTCTTCCTTCATCTTGCCGCTCTTCTGGTCCATCTCGTCCTGGGCCGCCTTGGCGAACGCCTGGGCCTCGTAAAGCTTCTGCTGGAACTGGGCCCTCATGTCCTCCTTCTTGTCCTCGGCGATCTTCGGGTCCTTTATCTTCTCATCCAGGGCCTTCAGTTCGGTCTCCTTGGCGTTGATGTCGGTCTGCTTGGAATCGAAAAATGTCTGAAGAAAGCTCTTTATCCTCTGGCCCTCTTTGGACTTTTCGATGATCTGCTGCGGGTTGACCACGGCGATCTTCACCTGCTGGGCGAAGACCGACAGGGAAAGCATCGAGATAACCAGTGCTGCGAGAACTACGAGAAACTTACGCATTTAAATCCTCCATCTATTCGAGTTTAGAACGTCAATCCGATAGTGAACTGGAACTTTGAAAAATCGTCCCCCGGCTTTTCCTTCAGGTTCTTGGCCCAGATGAGCCTGAGGGGAACGTTGAACATGGGGATGAAGAACCGGATCTCGACGCCCGCGTCCGCCCGGTAGTTCGATATTTCCCACTTCTGCCTTTCGTGGTAGGTGTTTCCGATGTCCGAGAAGAGAGCGAGATCGACCTGCTCGGTCAGGTGGAACACGTATTCTATGTTGGCGAGCAGGTAACGGTTGCCGCCCTCGATCGTTCCGCTCTCCGGGTCCACGAAATACCTTTCGTCCTTCGTCAGGGGATACACCGACCTCACGCCGAACCCCCTGAGGGAATCCTCCCCGCCCAGGAAGTACCTTTCCCACAACGGGATCTCGTCGCCGTCGTAAGGAGTCACGTACCCCACCTGGAGGCGGAAGGCGACGTTCTGCTTCCTCATCGTCGGAAGGAAAAGGCTTCCCTCGAATCCCGGCTTGATGAAATTGTTGTCCCCGCCGAGGGCTCCGCCGGCTACCGTATTGTTGAGGTATGCCGACCAGCCGCGGGACGGTCTGAAGGGGTTGTTGACGGAATTCCAGAAAAGGGACATGAACACCGCGGATGTCAGCGTGTTGTTGTTGTAAAGGCCGTAGTAATAAGAGGAGGAAGAGAGGTAGCTCTCGACGTTCTTTACCTTCGAGCGCTCCATCCTGTAGCCTGTCTGGAATCCTCCGAAACTGCCGAGCGGCCAGGTGACGGCCATGGAACCGCCGGTCGAGGCCTGGTCGAACTGAAGGTACTCGAGCTCGCTGTTGAAGAGCGACGTCGAAAAGCCGACCCTCTTCCCGAAGAACCACGGGTCGCTGTAATTGATGGAATATAATCTCTGGACATCCCCGAAATCCGCGTTGAGGCTCAGGGTGGTCCCCTTCCCCATGAAATTGTAAGTCTTGAACTGGCCGGTCAGGAAGAAGCCGTTGACCCCTCCGTAACCTCCCCCGAAAAGCAGCTCGTTCTTGTTGGCCTCCGTGCCCGTGATCCTTATGTCGACCTTGTTCTCGTCGGGAAGCTTGGTGATGAGGGGATCCTCCTTGATCTCGAAGATCCCGCCCATCTTGACCCTGTAGAGACCCTTCTCGTACCTCTTGTAGTTGAAGAGTTCCTGCTCGTAAACCTGCATCTCCCTGCGGAGGACGTAATCCCTCGTCGTCATGTTGCCCAGGAACTCGATCCGGTTGACGAAATACTGTTCGTTCTCGGTTATCGAAACGGTGACGTCCGCCTTCTTGGCCTCGGGGTCCTTATCGAAGATGGGCACGGCGCTCGCGTAAATGTACCCCTTTTCGCCGTATTTTTTCTCGAAGACCCTGAGCACTCCGTCGAAGCCGGGCTTGTTGAAGGTCTTTCCCTCCGTGAAACGCATGCCCTTCATCAGCTCCTCGTCCGCGATGACGGTGTTCCCCTCGATCTCCACTCTGCCCATGTTGTAGGAAACGCCTTCCTTGACGGGGATCGTTATGTCTATCTCTTTTTTCTTTCCGCCGTCCGTGATCCTCGAATCGACGATCGGATCGCCGATCTCGATGTCCAGGAACCCCTGACTCTCGTAAAGGTCCCTGAGGAGCTTTTCGTCCTCCTGGTACCTGCTCTCCGAGTAGATGTCGTGTCGGCTCGCCCATGAGAACCACCAGTGGGGCCTCGTCTTCTTGAAGGTGCGGCGAAGTTTCCTCTGGCTGAACGCGTTCGCTCCGAGGAATTTTACGGACTTTATCCTTGCCTTCGGGCCGTCGTCGAGATGAAAAATGACCGCGACCTGTGACTTTCCGAGGTTCTTGATCTCCGAGGAGATCACAGCTTCGGGATAACCCTTTTCAGCCGCCATGAACCTGAGGGCCGCTTCCGCCCTCTTTATCACCCCGAAATCGAGGATGGTCCCGGTCCTTACGTCGGCCTTGTTCTCTTTCAGCTTGTCGAGAACCGTGGTCGCAGTCAGTCTTTTCGACCCCTTGTATTCCACGGAGGAAATGATCGGCCTCTCCTTGACGCTGAAAGTTATCCTGACCCCCTCGGGAGTTTCCTCCTCGTCGACGGTCAGGTCTTCGAAAAGCCCGGAATCCCAGATCCTCTTGAACTCCCTTTTTATGTACTCCTCGTCGTAGGCCTGGCCCGGCCTGAGGCTGGTCAGCGCGAGAAAAGCTTCCTGGGTGATCCTGTCGGCGCCTTCGAGCACGATGTTGGAGATCGTCTTCTCCTGGCACGCGGCCGGGACCGAGAAGAGCAGAAAAAGAAGGGCGGCACAAAAAACGGCGCATGATCCGTATTTCATCACCTTTTTCGCTACCAGGGGCCTGTTATCCATGTCCTCTTTCCAATTCCCTTCAATGGGAAATTTCAAGTCGCTAAGTATATCACTTTTCTATCGATTTTGTCACTCGATCCTGCCGCCGTGGAGCCTCATTATCCTGTCGCATTTTTCGGCGAGCCTCACGTTGTGCGTGGCCATCAGCAGAGTGATCCCCCTCGCCCTCGAAAGCGAGAAGATGAGGTCGAAGACCATGTCCGAAGTCGTTTCGTCCAGGTCGCCCGTGGGCTCGTCCGCGAGGACAAGCCTCGGGGACATCACCAGCGCCCTCGCGAGCGAAACCCTCTGCTGCTCCCCCCCCGAAAGCTGCGAGGGGAAATGGCCGAGCCTGTCCTTCAGGCCGACCGCTTCGAGCAGCTCCGCCGCTTTCCTCCTGCCGTCCACGGCGGGTCCAGATTTGAGAGTCGGGACCATGACGTTCTCGAGGGCCGTGAACTCCGGGAGCAGGTAATGGTGCTGATAGACGATCCCGATGGCCCTGTTCCTGAATGAATCGAGCTCTTCGCCGGCGATCGTTCCAAGGGCGCGGCCTCCGACCTCTACCTCCCCGGAATCGGGGGGCTCCAGCCCAGCGACAAGGTGGAGCAGGGTGCTTTTGCCGACTCCGGACGGCCCCATCAGGGCGGCGATATCGCCTTTTTCCAGCGACAGGTCCACGCCCCTCAGGACGGTTATCTTGCCGCCGGGGGGGCCGAACGATTTGAAAAGCCCTCTCACCTTCAGCATCACTCGTACCTCAAGGCTTCCATCGGCGAGAGCGAGGCCGCCTTCCGAGAAGGGTATACCGTGGCGACAAGGCTTATGGCCACGGAAAAGACCGATACGAGAAGGACCTGCCCCGCGCCCGTGTGGAACGGGACATAGGGGATCGGGTAAACCTCGAGGGAGAGCGGGATGACCCTGTACTTGTCGAGTACCATCGCGGCGGAGGTCCCCAGCGCGACGCCGATCGCCGTCCCGAGAACGCCTATGAAGAGGCCCTGGAGCATGAATATCAGCCTTATGTCCCCCGGGGAGGCGCCCATGCTCCTGAGGATCCCGATATCCCTGACCTTCTCCATGACCATAAGTATGAGGGTAGAGACGATGTTGAGAGCCGCCACGATCACGATGAGGCCGATCGCGAGGAACAAAAGGAGCCTCTCGAGCTTGAGAGCCTTGAAGAACTCGCTGTTCGTCTCCATGAGGTCCAGTATCCGGAAGTCCGCCCCGAGGTCCCTGCCGAGCCTCGATTTTACGTCGGCGATCCCGGAAGGGTCCTTCAGCCTGACCTCGACCGCGCTCGTCCCTCCCCTCGTGAATAGCCGTTTCGAAAGCGCGTAATCCATGTAGATGAACTCGTTGTCGAAAAGGTAATAACCCGACCTCAGGACGCCGGTGACCCTAAGGACCACGATCTTCGGAACCGCTCCGAAGGGGCTCAGCGTCATCCGGGGGACGACAAGCTCCACCGTGTCTCCCTCTTCGAGACCCATGCTTCGCGCGAGGTCGGCACCCATCACCACTCCGTGCGCGCCGTCCTCGAACTCGGTCAGCTCTCCCCCGCCCGCGACATGGCGGTAAAGGTCGACGACGTCCCCGTGGCTTTCCTTCTCGATACCGACCGCCCTGGCGACCTTGGGAACGCCGGAGAATCCGTCGGTCAGAAGTCCCATTCCAAGGATTATGGGCGTGGCTCCCTTCACCTCCGGGTCCGATCTCAGTTTTTCAAGGACCTCCCCTGCGGCCTTCTCATCCATCTCTGAAGAAAAGCCCATGACGTTGATGTCCGCGTAGAACTCGTTCAGCTTGCTTTTCATCGTTTCGGTGAAGCCGTTCGATATCGCGAGGGCGATTATGAGGGCCGCCACGCCGACGGTGACCCCGGTGATCGAGATCACGGTTATGAAGCTTATGAAAGCTCCCTTGTTCCGCGCGAAGAGGTATCTTTTCGCGATAAAGAGCGGAAGTCTCATTCCGCCTGGCGGGGCTTGAGGAGCGGGAACAGGAGAACATCCCTGATCGATTCGGTGTCCGCAAGGAGCATCGCCACCCGGTCGATGCCGATGCCCTCTCCCGCGGTAGGAGGAAGCCCGTACTCGAGGGCCCCGCAGTAGTCCTCGTCGTACCCCATCGCTTCCTGGTCTCCGCCCGCTTTCTCGCGCGCCTGGTCCTCGAACCTTTTCCTCTGGTCGTCCGGATCGTTCAGCTCCGAGAAGCCGTTCGCGATCTCCATCCCCGCGATGTACAGTTCGAAGCGGGAGACGGTCTTCTCGTCCTTTTTCCTCGAAAGGGGCGAGACCTCGAGAGGGAAATCGGTGACGAAGGTGGGCTGGATGAGAGAGGGGGAAACGAACTCGTCGAAAGCTTCGACGAGGAACCTTTCCTCGCTCCTCGCCTTCTCCCTGCTGAGGTCGAGGCTCTGGATCAGCCGCGATCGCCTTTCTGGGTCCTTCCACTCTTCTTCGGGGATCCCTTTCGAGAAGAGGGCCTTCTTCGCCTCATCCCTTAGCGAGATCCTCGGGTAGGGCGCCGCGAAGGAGATGGTCTTTTCTCCGTGCTTGACGTCAGTCGTTCCCAGCACCCTGACGGCGGCCTCGGAGAGCATCTCTTCCGTAAGCCTGACGAAATCCTCCATCGAAGAGAACGCTTCGTAGAACTCCATCATCGTGAACTCGGGGTTGTGCCTCGTGTCTATCCCCTCGTTCCTGAAGTTCCTGTTGATCTCGAACACCTTGTGGAAGCCGCCCACGACGAGCCTTTTCAGGTAAAGTTCCGGGGCGATCCTGAGGAAGAGCTCCATGTTCAGCGCGTTGTGGTGCGTCACGAAAGGCTTGGCCGCCGCTCCGCCCGCGATCGGCTGGAGCATGGGTGTCTCCACTTCCATGAAACCCCTGGCTGTCATGAAACCCCTGATGGCCTCGATGAGCTTTACCCTCCTGATGAAGCGCTCCCTGCTCTCTCCGTTGATAATGAGGTCGAGGTACCTCTGCCTGTAGATCTGCTCGATGTCCTGCAGCCCGTGCCATTTTTCGGGCAGGGGCCTCAGGCATTTCGACAGAGGGGTGTATTTTTCGACAGCGATCGAGAGCTCCCCGGTCCTGGTCTTCAGAAGATAGCCTTCGACGCCGATGATGTCCCCTATGTCGAGAAGCGAGAGTTTCTCGAACCATTCTTCGCCGACGACCCCCTTTTCGAAAAGAAGCTGGATCTTCCCCTTTCCCTCGGAGATGTGCGCGAAGCAGAGCTTGCCCATCCTCCTGAAGGAGATCATCCTCCCCGCGGAGCGCGCGGGGATCTTTTTCGCTTCGAGCTCTTCCTTCGACGAGTTTCCGTACAGCCCGACAAGTCCGCTGATCTCTTTATCGACGGGGAACCTTTCGGGAAGCCTCTCCCCGAAAGCTTCCTCCCACTTGTCCCATTTCGACCTTCTCTGCTGGATAAGTTCGTCTTCCACGAGATCCTCCGACATGTACCGGCTTCGCCGGTAATTTAAAATTTCAAATTTAAAACTTAAAATTTAAAATTTCCAAAAAAATGACGATTTTTTTGGAATAAAGGCAATTATAGGTTAAAAACGCCATCATTTCAATCGATTGAGAATGCTGCGGGCCTTTTCCGCGAGGGGCCCGCGGGGATAGAGGCGAAGGGCTTCCCGGAGGGACGACGCGGCGTCCTCTTTGTTCCCTGCTTCCGCGGAAGCGAAGCCGAAGTAAAATGATGATATGACATACGGGACAAGCGCGGAGGAATCGCGCTTCGCGGCCTTGCGAAGCTCCCCGAATGACTTCTTCAGGCCGGTCAAAGCCTTCTTTTTGTCCCCCATCCTGTATTCCCAGAAGGCCAGCAGGAGAAGGTACTCTCTTTCTCTCTCCTCTTCCAAGGCTTCGTCCACGCTCGTCTTTGAAGGCAGCACTGTCCCCTTTATTCCCGCGTCGATCATCGCGAAAGGCATCCAGAGCTCCCCCATCGCGGGAAAGAGCACTTTCTCGTCGTATTCGACGAGCGAATTGTCCTGGCTCCGCATCATCCCTCGGACAAGTTCCAGGGCCTCGGGGCTTTCCCCCCTGAGGATCCCGGACTGAAGGAGCCACGAATTTACGGAAGGCGTCGCAAGGTACTGGTTGTAATTCTCGTCCATGAACTTCCAGACTTCCTTGGGAGCCGCTCCTTTCAGGATCTCTCCCGCCGCGGCATCGGAGATCCCGTACCAGTGATTCATGCCCAGAGGGCTCCTTGACTGCAATGCTGAACGGACCGCCTCTCCGTACTTTCCCTGTAAATTAAGCAGCCTGGCTTTCCTCAATTGAACGGTCTTGGGATTGACGCATTTCTGCGGGTCCGCCGGCAGGACAAGAAGGGCTTTTCCAATATCTCCCACATCCAGGTACGCGTCCGAAAACGCGAACCTCGCCGCAAGCTCAAGCTCTTTGCAGGGGGAATCCTTTATGACATCGTCGGACCATTCCATCGCTTCATCCGCCCGCCCGGATAAAATGAGTTTTCTTACCCTCCTGACATTCAGATAAAATATTTCCAGGTAGTTTTCGGCAGCTTCCATGGTGCCGTAAGACGTGTTCTTCAGGTTCTTCTCGAGCCTTCCGAACTTGTCGACGGTGATCTTCCTGCCGTCGTCCGAGGAGATGACCAGCCTGTCTTCGGCGTCGACTTCCGCGTCCCTGAAGCTCCTGTTGTTCACTGTTCCTATCGGAACGTAAGCTATGACATGCGAAGCGTCGGAGAAATCGTCCATGTCCGGCGACATGCGGAAGCCGGCGGGAGAGCCGAAGGGGATCGCCACCTCCTGGTGGCCCATCTTGTTGTTCATTCCGATCACGTACGTCATCTTCGCGCCCGACAGGTAGTTGGATTTCTCCTTTGAAACGATAACCAGGTGAATGTGTCCCGAGTTCGCGAGCGCGTTCCTCAGGGACATGGTCGAGGATGTCAGGGTGTAGAGGATGTCGGGATACATGTTGTGCTTGCAGTTTACGAAAGCTTCCGGGCGGCCGTCGCCGTCGGCGTCGTCCACGCCGAGAAGCTCGGCCTTGAAGAACCCCTCGTCGAACGACCCCCTGAACGGGTTGAATTCACGCAGCAGGTCCAGTTCCGCCAGCAGCTTGCCTTTTGATGAAAGGATCGCCGCCCGCGGGGTGATGCTTGACGGCCTGGTCCGGCTTTCCGCCCCGCCGTACAGGACAAGGAAACGCGGCGCCGCCCCCGGGTTCCTGTCGAAATCGGCTGACAGGCCGACCTTTGCCGGGAAAGAAACCTCCCAGGAAAGGCTCCCGTCCCTGGCTAACCCCTTGACTTTATGTCCTTCCACCTTCGTGAAATCGGCCGTCCTGCTCTTAAACTGAACTATTTCCGGGAGACGCCACGCCAGGATCAGGGTGGCGGCGGCGAAAGCGGTCGCGAGAGCCGCGACGATCCTTCTCCTGACGATCACGGGCGGGGCGCGGTGTTTCCTGAGCGCATGGAGCGCGCTTGCGGCATCCCTGAAACGGCGGGATGGGTCGACCTGGACAAGCCCCGAAAGCCATTTCAAGAACCACTTCGGCACGTCGGGACGCGCGGATTCAAAGGCCCTTATACCGAGCATCTCCTTGACCGTGAGGCCGAACGACCAGAGGTCGGACGAAAAAGTGACCTGCTGTCCCGTAAGGAATTCGGGAGGCATGTACTGCGGAGTTCCGGGCGTGTTCCCCTCGACCGTGTAGCGCGTGTCCTTTTCGCTCCAGACTATGCCGAAATCCCCCAGCCTCACGACGCCCGCTTCGTCGAAAAAGATGTTCGACGGCTTGATGTCCCTGTGCACGAAGCCATGCCTGTGAAGGAACTTGAGCCCCTCCAGTATCCTGCAGCACAGGTCGTAGGTTTCACGGAACTGGAGAGGACCAGTCACCGAGAGCTTCTGAGAGAGCGTCCCGCCTTCCGCGACGGGCATCGTGATGAAGGGCGTCCCTTCGTGCGTTCCGAAATCGTAAAGGCGGAGCAGGTGGGGATGTTCCATCGTGGATCCGACAGCGGCTTCCCTTCTCAGCCGGGCTTCCGTCGCCGGCCCGGATCTTATGAGGAGCTTCAAAGCGACTTCCCGCCGCAGTTCCATGTCCCTGCAACGGTAGACGACGGCATAGCCCCCCGACCCCAGTATCGAGATCACTTCGTACCTTGACGCCATCACATGTCCAGCCTGGTAAATGACGGAGGGGCTTCCTCCCTCGTCGACGAAGGTCGAGGTCGGATCGCCTCCCCCGGAGGAAGGCGGGCTCTTAACCACCAAGGCGCTTCTCCGAAGGACGAGGAACGAGTTCCAGGCTCACTTCTTGCCGAGTCCCCATCGTTTCAGCTTGATATAGAGGTTGGGCCTGGCGATCCCCAGCTCCCTCGCGAGGGCGGAGATCGACCCGTCGCGGGCGGCGAGGCGCCGCGTCAGGTATTCTTTTTCGAAGGCGTCCTTCGCCTCCGCTATGGGCATGGTCCAGAAGGGGAGCCCCGCCTGACAATCCTCCGGTAGCATGTGTCGGACCATGGACTCCTCGGCAAGTTCACCAGTGATGAACCTGTCGTTGCACAGAAGGACCATCTGCTTGACTATGCTCTGCATCTGCCTCACGTTGCCCGGCCAATTGTGCTTTTTCAAGACCTGCACTGCCCTGTCATCGAATCCCGCGACGTTCTTCCCGAATTCCTTGTTCGCGATGTTTACGAAATAGTTCGCGAGCAGAAGTATGTCGTCGCCCCTCTCGGCGAGCGGCGGAAGGTGTATCGGGATCCCTTCGCTGAGCCGGTAGAAAAGGTCCTGCCTGAAAACTCCCTTGCCCACCGCGGAAAAGAGGTCCTGGTTCGTCGCCGCCACCAGCCGGACATCGATCTGGCGGACCTTCGTGCTTCCGAGAGGCGAGAGCTGTTTTTCCTGCAGTACCCTCAGGAGCTTCGGCTGCAGGGAAATCGGCAGGTCGCCTATCTCGTCGAGGAATAGCGTCCCGCCGTCCGCTTTTTCAAAATAGCCGATACGGCTCTTGTCCGCGCCCGTGTAGGCGCCTTTTTCGACGCCGAACAATTCGCTCTCGAGAAGGTTCTCCGGTATGGAGGCACAGTTGATGGCGACGAACGGCTTTTCGAACCTGCGGGATTTCTTGTGTATCCGCCTCGCGAAAAGTTCCTTTCCCGTCCCCGTGGCCCCGAATATCAGGACCGGAGTGTCCGTCGGGGCGAACCGGTCCGCAGTTTCGATCTCCTTCAGCAGCTTCGCGTTCTGCCCGACGATGGGTTCCAGCGCGTCCGGTGAAGTGCTGACGCCGGCTTCGACCACCGCAAGTTTTTTCTGAAGGTCGTTCACCGCGTTCTGTTTTTTCGTGATCTCCCACGACCACTGCCCCAGGAGCCTGGATTGTATGTAGAAGGAAGGTATAACCTCCTGGTTCTGCAGCATGATGTTCTGGAAATACGGCATCGCTCCTATGAAAACAACCCTCATTTCGCTGTCCAGGCGCATCGGGAAGCAAAGGAAATAAAGCGGTTCCGTCTTGTCGCTCAGGATGAATCCCGAGACCCTTCCGGACGCGAGCATTATGTCGAGCTGGTCCGGCTTCAGCCTGTCCTGGGGAAAATCCCCGGCCTCCCCGAACAGGATGTTCCTGTCTTCGAAGCTGTGGTAAAGCCTTACCCCCCGGCACTGCAGGAGCTCCATCATGAAGTTGGCGTATGTCCCGGAGGCCTCTATCGGCGGTACTCCGGACAGGAATTTTTCGACCTGGCTCGTCATGAACTCGAAATTGATCAGCTTCTTGGTCGGTTCGCTGGAAGGAAGGTTCGCCCCCTCCCAGAGAATGTCCATGTAGCTGTCCAAGTAGAGGTCGGGATCCGCGCCCCGGGACCGAAGGTCGTCAGTGTCGGTTCCCCCGAGCCTGACAAGGGCGTCCCCGATCTGGATGATCGATTCCCTGCCCAGCAGCCCTTCTTCGGCTCTCTGCCCGTTGAGCTTGGTGCCGTTGGTGCTCTGAAGGTCCCTGAAATACAGCTCTCCGTCCCTGCGGCTCAGCTCGAGATGCCTGCGCGAGACCCCCTTCGCCTTCACCGGCAGGTCGGAGTCGGGAGCCGCACCCATCACCCACGGGCCGTCTCCGTGCAGGAATATGCTGAGCGTCACGTTGTTGGGAAGTATCACCTTTAGCTGTATCGGGCTTTCTTCGTTATTCCACAAATCAGTTTCCTCTTCACATGGTCCCAAAGCATGAAAACATCTGCCAGTCAACATTATAGACATACCGGAGCGGCTTACGCAATAGCCTGTTGTTATGTTAATATAACACAATGCAGTTCCGTCGGCTCTTTTTCATAGTGTCATGGCTCGGCGGGGAGAAACTTTTATCCGCGAGCACCCGTATTTACCATTTTTTTTAATTCTTTGAGGGAGGTAGTGTATGAAGAACAAATGGCTGGCAGTAGCGAGTGTTTTGCTGATCCTCTTTTCGCTATCCGCCGTCGCGGCTGACGACAGCTACAGGGCGATGGAGAAAAGAGTAGTCGAAAAGACCCTCTCGAACGGGTTGAAGGTCATCATGGTCCCGAGGCACGACGCGCCCGTGGCTTCTTTCGTGATCTACGCGGACGTGGGCGGGGTCAACGAAGAGCAGGACGCGACGGGGCTCGCGCACATCTTCGAGCACATGGCGTTCAAGGGGACGGACACCCTCGGCACCAAGGATTACGCGAAGGAGAAGGCGGCCATGGACAGGGAGGACGAAGCGTTCCTGGCCCTCAGGGCCGAAAGGCTCAAACTTAATCCCGACCCCGAAAAACTGAAAACCCTCGAGGAGAACTTCAAAAAAGCCGGCGAGGAAGCCCAGAAATGGGTCGAGACGGGCGAATACGACAAGGTCCTGGAGAGGGAGGGCGCGCAGAACCTGAACGCCTTCACCGGCTTCGACCAGACCGTCTATTTCTACTCGATGACCTCGAACAAGCTCGAGCTCTGGGCCGCGCTGGAGTCTGAGAGGTTCATCAATCCCGTCCTTCACGAGTTCTACAAGGAGAAGGACGTCATCATGGAAGAGAAGAGGATGGGGGAGTCGAGCCCTATGGGCAGGCTGTTCGACGATTTCTTCCCGCTGGCCTACAAGGCTCACATGTACCGCTCGTACATAATAGGCAACATGGAGGACCTCAAGAACATAACGAGGGAGCAGGCGATGGCGTGGTTCAGGAAATATTACTGCGCTAAAAACCTCACGGCGGTCATAGTCGGGGACCTCGATCCTGAGAAGGCGGTCCCCGTCCTGGAGAAATACATGGGCAGGATCCCTTCGGGAGAAAAGCCCGAACCCCCCATCAGCGTCGACCCCCCGCAGAGAGCTGAAAAACGGATGATCATGGAAGACCCGTCCCAACCTTTCCTCGTCATCGGATACCACAGGCCCGCGGTCACCGACAAGGACGACGCGGTCTATTCCGCCATCTCCGACATCCTCGGAGGCGGAAGGTCGTCGAGGCTTTACAAGTCCCTCGTCAAGGAGAAGAAGCTGGCCATGGAAGTGCAGGCCATGCCTACTTTCGAGGGGGAAAAATACCCCGGCCTCTTCACTATAATCTGCGTCCCCAACAAGGGGGTGAAGAACGAGGAGTGCGAGAAGGCCATCTACGATGAGCTGAAAAGGATCGGTTCCGAGAAGGTCACCGAGGACGAGCTGAAGGGCGTCAAGGCGCGCGCCAAGACCCGTTTCCTCAGCGGCATAAACAGCAACCTCGGCCTGGCGATCCAGCTCGCGATGGCGGAGAACGTGCGCGGCGGATGGCGCGAGCTTTTCGCCCAGCTTGACAAGATCGAGGCCGTTTCGCAGGACGACATCAAGCGGGTCTCCAAGGAGATGTTCATACGGAACAACAGGACCGTGGCGATGATCGAAACGCAGGGGGAGGAGGAATAAAATGAAAAAGCTCATGATAGTTTCCGTCGTTCTGCTGTCTCTTTCCCTGTGCTTCCAGGGCGCAGAAAAGAAACCCCGGCCGTTCGAGACCGTCAAAGTTCCCCCGCTTAACCCGATAAAAAACCCCGTTTTCGAGAAAACCGTTCTTGATAACGGCCTCCAGGTCTATTTCTTCGAAAAGCACGAGCTTCCCCTGATAAGCCTGACGGCGATGATCCGCGGAGGCGGAGTCGACGAGAGCAAAGCGGGGCAGGCCGAGCTTTTCGGCGAGGTCCTGAGGAGCGGAGGAACGAAGTCCATGAGCGGAGACAAGGTCGACGAGTTCCTGGAGAACATCGGCGCCGAGATAGAGACCTATTCGGGCGACGCTGCGGTCACCGTAAGGGCGAAGATGCTCAGGGAGAACAGGGAGGAGGTTATCCCGCTCTTCGTTGAATTCCTTGTTTCTCCGGCGTTCCCAGAAGAGAAGATCCAGCTTGCCAAGACCCAGATGAACAGCCAGATATCAAGAAGGAACGACAACGTCAACGGCCTCGCCCGAAGAGAGTTCATGAAACTGGTTTACGGGGCAGACTCCCCCTACGCGAGCCAGCTTGAATACGCGGACGTGGAAGCTCTCGAGAGGATTGACCTCCTCAGGTTCCACGACAAGTTCTTCCGCCCCGAGCAGACCATCATCGCCGTAGTGGGCGATTTCGACACCCCGGAGATGAAGGAGACATTCGGGAAGCTTCTCGGGGGATGGAAGAACGGAACGATCGCGCCCGCTTTCGCTGTCCCGAACATACCGGAGCCTAAGGCTTCCGTCAGCTTCATCGAAAAGAACGACGTGGAGCAGTCGACGATCCTTCTCGGCCACCTCGGCCTGAGGCTTGACGATCCAGATTACCCGGCGGTCAACATGCTTTCGGAGGTTCTGGGCGGAGGGATGGCCTCGAGGATATTCACGCAGGTGAGAACCCTGAAAGGCCTGGCTTACGGCGCGGGAGGCTACATGATGCCCGCCTACGACCACAAAGGCGCATTTTACTTCTACACTTCGACAAAGCCGGAATCAACGAGGGAAGCCCTGCAGACCATCCTGGACGAAATCAAGAAGGTGAGGACAGGGAAGGTCACCGACGAGGAGCTCACCAGGGCCAGGGACGGCTACATGAACAGCTTCGCCTTCGAATTCGACTCGACTGAAAAGATCGCGAGAAGAATGCTTCTCTACAAGTTCTACGGATATCCGGAAAAGTTCAACGAGGAGCTGAGGGGGAAGATAGAGAAGGTGACTGCCGATGACATCCTTGCCGCGGCGGGGAAGCACCTGTTCGACGACAAGCTCGCCGTTCTGGTGGTCGGCAAAAAGGAGGTCAGGGACCAGCTCGGATCGTTCGGGAGCGTCGGCGTCATCGACATCACGATACCCGATCAGCCGGTCAAGGAGGTCCTTCCCGAGCCGACGCCCGAGACCATGAAGAAAGGCACGGAGCTTCTGAAGGCCGCGGCCGTCAAAGTCGGCGAAAAACAGCTGACAGACCTGAAGAACTTCTCTTTCGAATGCACGACGACCATGAAGACGCCCATGGGCGATTTCTCGGTGAAGCAGAAAGGCCTTTTCGTCTTCCCGGACAAGTCCCGGGTCGAGATCGAAAGCCCCATGGGGAAAATTGAGGAGGTAGTGAAGGGTTCCGAAGGCTACAGGACCATGAATGGCAGGAAAAAGGTTATCCCGGAAAGCCAGCTCAAGGAAGCGAAAAGATCCCTGTACCTTTCTCTGGCCGGCGCCAACATACTGAGGGATGTGATCTCGGGAAAGCTCCAAGGCCAGTATATCGGGCCGAAGGAGATCGACTCCCGCAAGGCCGAACTTGTCGTCGTTACGATCGAGAACGCCCCGGTAAAACTATACATCGCTGAAGGTATGTTGATAGGGGTCGGGACGAGGCAGAACACTCATGAAGGACCGAAAGATCTCGTGGAGGTATACGGCGATTTCAGGGTCGTCCAGGGGCTCCTGGTTCCATTCGTCAGGAGGACTTTCGACGGCGGCAACGTGTCGGAACAGACTTTTTATTCATCAGCGGCACTCAACGTGGAGCCGCAGGCTGCCGACAAGGAAGCGCTCGGACTGAAATAATATTCACGGATCTCTGTTGATCAGGGGGCGGGTTCATGCCCGCCCCTTTTTTCCTTTTCGTGTCTGTCTGCATGGGCTTTTTTTTGCATTATAATTAATGTTTCGTCTTAAGGAGTCGGAGACATGAATGATTTCAGAACGATGATGATTGTTTTGACAATTGCCTCTGTGATGTGGGCCTGCCCGCTGGCCGCCCGCGATGGGACGCCCCCCGCTGAGGCGGATAGCGGAAGCAACCCTTCTCTCGCGGAAAAGCTTCAAGGCCTGAAAAAGGCGGAAACAGGGGACCTCGACCCGAACAAGCAGATATTGCTGAACCCCGATGTGATGCCCATGTACCTCCCCGACGGGAAGAGGCTCGAGGGCAAGGAATTCATGGAATCGATAATGTCGGGAGACTATGTTCCGGAACCCTACCTCGACAATGACAAGGAAATAAAGGCGTTCGTTTTCAGAGCGGCAAGCCCGGAAGAGAAAAAGCAGTTCCTTTCAATGATGGAACAGGAGGAGAGTGAAAGCGAACCCGCTCAGGGGATGGACGCGAAGCCCTTTTCCGTGACGGACATGAAGGGTAAAAAACACTCCCTCGATAAGCTGAAGGGAAAGATAGTCGTCGTCAATTTCTGGTTCATGGAATGCAAACCTTGCAGGATGGAGATCCCCGAGCTAAACAAGGTTGTCGACAAGTACAAGGGCAAGGACGTGGTATTCCTCGGGATGTCCACCAACAGCAAGACGCAACTGGAGAAGTTCCTCGAGAAGAACGAGTTCAGATACAACATAGTCCCTGACAGCACGGCCGTGGCGGGGACATACGGAGTTACGGGTTTCCCGACCCACATGATAATAGGCAGGGATTCGAAGATAACATACTTCTCCGCCGGTTACGGGCCCGGCACCATAGAAAAGCTCGACAAACAGATCGAGTCCCTTCTGAAAAAATGACCGACGGCGGAGCTTCGCCCGGCTTCGCGGTTCAACGAAAAAAATGAGGGGAGGCTTCCTGCCTCCCCTCTCCCCTCTCTAAAGGGTTTCGTCAACCCTTTTTTCCCTTTTTCCCGGTTGTCTTTTTCACGAACACGAGGTCGAGCGCCTCGTGGATGTCGTTCACGAAATGGAAGTTGAGGCTCTTCTTCACCTCGTCGGTGAGGTCCTCGAGGTCTCCCTTGTTCTTATCGGGCAGGATGATGTCGGTGATCTGGGCGCGCTTGGCGGCAAGCACCTTCTCCTTGACGCCGCCGACGGGAAGAACCTTTCCTACAAGGCTTATCTCGCCCGTCATCGCGAGGTCGTCCCTCACGATCTTGCCGGTAAGTATCGATGTAAGGGATGTTACGATCGCGACGCCGGCCGACGGCCCGTCCTTCGGGGTCGCACCCGCCGGAACGTGTAGATGGATGTCCCGGTCGAAGAACACCTTCTCGCTGATCCCGAACTCCGCCGCGTGGCTCTTGATCCATGAAAGCGCCGCGTGGGCCGACTCCTTCATCACGTCGCCGAGCTGGCCGGTGAGCATGAGCCCGCCCTTCCCCTTCATCGTCGTGCACTCGATGAACAGGATGTCGCCCCCGAAGGGCGTCCAGGCGAGGCCCGTGGAGACGCCGGGGCGGTCGATCCTTTCCCGCGTTTCAAGGAAGACCTGCTGCATCCCTAGATATTCGCGGACCAGTTTCTCGGTGACGGAGACCTTCTTCTTGTTGCCCGAGACCCGTTCCTTCGCGACCTTCCTGGATATCGAGGAAAGCTGGCGCTCGAGGTTCCTCACTCCCGCCTCCCTGGTGTATTCGTTGATGATCATCCTGATGGCCTTTTCGGTGAACTCGATATGCTTCTTCGTCAGGCCGTTGTTCTTCAGGACCCTCGGTATGACATGGTCGGTCGCGATGTGGAGCTTCTCCTCCTCGGTGTAGCCCGGAAGCCTTATCACTTCGGTCCTGTCCAGCAGGGGCTGGGGGATCGTCTCGAGGATGTTCGCGGTCGCGATGAACATCGTCTGGCTGAGATCGAAAGGCACCTCCAGGTAGTGGTCGGAAAAAGAGTTGTTCTGCTCGGGGTCCAGCACTTCAAGGAGGGCCGAGGTCGGGTCTCCCCTGAAGTCCATGCCCACCTTGTCCAGCTCGTCAAGCATGAAGACCGGGTTCTTGCTCCCCGTCTTGCGGATGCCCTGGATTATCCTTCCCGGGAGCGCCGCGACATAGGTCCTCCTGTGGCCGCGGATCTCCGCCTCGTCCTTGATGCCGCCGAGGCTCATCCTGATGAACTTCCTGCCCAGCGACCGCGCGACCGACTTCCCGAGGCTGGTCTTGCCGACGCCGGGAGGCCCCACCAGGCAGAGTATCGGCCCCTTGAGGTCCTTCTTGAGCTGCTGGACGGCGAGGTATTCGATTATCCTGTCCTTGACCTTCTTGAGCCCGTAATGGTCCTCGTCGAGGATCGCCTGCGCCCTCTTCACGTCGAGCCTGTCCTTGGTGTGCTTGTTCCAGGGAAGCTCGATGAGCCAGTCGAGGTAGGTCCGCGAAACGGAATACTCCGCGGCGGAAGGATGCATGAGCGAGAGCCTGTTGAGCTCCTTCAGCGCCACCGCTTCCGTTTCTTTCGGCATCTTCGCCTTGATGATCCTTTCCTTCAGGACCTCCAGTTCCTTCTCGTGAGTGTCCTCGCCGAGCTCCCGCTGGATCGCCTTTATCTGCTCCTTGAGGAAGTAGTCCTTCTGCGATTTCTGGACGCTGTCCATCACCTCGGACTGTATCTTGCTTCCGAGCTCCACGACCTGCAGTTCCCTGGCGAGAAGGCTCATGAAGAGTTTCAGCCTCTTGAGCGTGTCCGTCTCCTCCAGGAGCAGCTGTTTTTCCGCGAGGGGTATCGGGAAGTTGTAGGCGATGGTGTCGACGATCCTGTCCGGGTCGCTGTAATTCTTGACCGCGTTGATCTGCTCCTGTGGGGTGGAGCCCGTGAGGAGGGCGAACTTCTCGTACTGCATGAGGATGTTCTTCTTGAGCGCTTCCGCTTCGACCCCAGTGCTTCCAGTGTTCTCGAGGAATTGGAGCCTCGCTTCCAGGTAGGGCTCCGTCGCGGTGACCTCTTCGATCTTCGCCTTGCTCTGCCCCTGCACCACTATCGCGAGATTCGTCGGGGAGCTTCTCATGAGCCTCAGAAGCTTCCCCACCACTCCGACGCCGTAAAGGTCCGTCGGGGCGGGATCCTCGATGTCTCCGTCCTTCTGGGAAACGATGAAGATGAGCCCTTCCTGCCGCGTGGCCTGCTCGAGGGCCTTCAGGGACCTGTCCCTGCCGACGGCGAGAGGGATGATCATTCCGGGATATAGAATGGTGTTCCTGAGAGGAAGAACCGGGTATACAGGTTTTTCTTCGATGATGTCTTTGAGTATATCTTCAGCCATGTTGCAAATCTCCCCTTAAATGATTAAGATACACTGCTTAAGGGCGAAAGGCAAGGGTTTCATGGAGAAAAAAGCGGGCGGGAAAAGACTCCAGGGCGTCCTCCTTAGGAAGGTCGGGAAGGCGGTCAAGGAGTTCGGAATGATAGAGCAGGGGGACAGGATCGCCGTAGGGCTCTCGGGCGGCAAGGATTCTTACAGCCTGCTGCATCTTCTGTGCGAACTGAGAAAGAATTCCCCCGTGAAGTTCGAGCTCGTCGGCCTTACGGCGCACAACGGTAGCCCGATGTTCCAGTGGGAAAAGATAGAAGGCGAAGCCTCGGCGCTCGGAGTCCCCTTCCACCTTGAAAGAACCGAGATAATGAACATCGTCAGGGAGAAGCTGAGGTCCGGTTCCTTCGCCTGCGCCTTCTGCGCGAGGCTGAGGCGCGCCGCCCTCTATTCGGCCGCGCTGTCGCTCGGCTGCAGCAAGCTGGCGCTCGGCCACCACCTCGACGACTGCATCGAGACGCTTCTCATGAACTTTTTCTTTCAGGGGGCGATCAAGGCGATGCCGCCGGTACTGCGCGCGGAGAAGGAGAGGATCGTCCTCATCAGGCCTCTCTATTTCGTCCCCGAGAGCATGCTGATCGAGTATAGGGACGAGAAGGGGTTCCCGCTGATCGACTGCGGCTGTTACCTCTCCTGCGACAAGCTGGGGGAGCGCAGGGAGATGAAAAAACTCGTGGAGGAACTTTCAGCCCGGTATCCGAAAGCAAGGCAGTCCGCACTCGCGGCGCTTAAAAATATCGAGCCCCGTTACTTGGCGGACGAAAAGTGGCATAATTTCATTGGGGAGAGGTTCTCCCCCGAGAACGAAGATGGAGGTTCAGATGAAAGCTAAAGTACTGGTGATCGCGGCCCTGCTCGCCCTTTTCCTCGTCCCTCTAAACGCCGAGTTCTTCTGCAGGAAGTACGATATCAGCCTTGAAGGGTGGATAAGGATACAGGAAGGCCCCAAACCCGTCACCGTGCAGGACATAAAGTTCGAGTTCCCCTCCTACATCGGGCCGAAGAAGCTCGACATCAAGGGCGTGCCCCAGGCCGTCGTCAACTTCAAGAACTATGGGGACGCGGCCGTGAAGGTGAAGCTCGCGATCGCCCTCTTCGATTCCCAGGACAACCTCGTCGGCTGCGGCACCACAGCAAGCAAGTTCGGCTACACGAGGGCCGGCAAAGAGGAGAAGGTCGTCGTCGGTTTCAACAACGTCAAGTCCCGCCTGATGGACGCGAAGTACTTCCTCCTGACCATCGAGACGGAGTGACCCTGAAGGAAAAAAGGACCTACGAACTTCTCGCCCCCTTCATGGAGGAGGGCAGGAAGAGCCGGATAGCGGAGGTCATTCACAGGAGGACCAAGGGGCTCGTCCTCGTTCTCGAGAACCTTTACGACCCCCACAACATTTCCGCGATACTTAGGAGCGCCGAAGCGATGGGGCTCCAGTACGTCTATCTCGCGGGAACATACCCGGAGGAACTGAATCCCGACATCTCTCTCGGCTCGGAATGCTGGCTGACGGTCAAAAGGAAAGAAAAGCCGATAGAGCTTGTCGACAGGCTTAAGGCGAAGGGATACAAGGTGGCGGCTACGGTGCCCGACGAGGACGGTATCGACCCTCTGGACTATGAAGGCGGCGAGCCTGTCGCGCTCCTTTTGGGGAGCGAGCACGCGGGACTGAGCAGGGAGCTTGTCGAAGCGTCCGACATGAAATTCACGATACCGCATCACGGCTTCACGAAAAGCCTCAACGTTTCCGTCGCGAGCGCCATTTTCATTTACGCGCTGCTCAAGAACGAGCGGATCAGGAATTGCACTCTCGATGACGACGAGAAGGCGGAACTTCTGGATCTTTGGGCGCACCGCAGCGTTCCCCGCGCCGACCAGATCCTTAAAGAAGTTAAAAAACGGAACGGCCTGTAGGGGCAGATTCCAAACCCGCCTTTTTTTCTATCAAAGGGCGCAGGGCAAGACGCTACGCGTCTTTTGCGAACTTCTATAAAGTCTCTTTGTGTGCGAGCACCCACGAGACTTCATTTCGTTCTATTTCAGCCTTCGGCTTTCCCTGCGCCAGACAATAAAGATACATCCACCCCCACCTAACCAACCACACGCCGACGACAACGGACCATCTACGTTGTCAAACTTCGACATCCGCATCCTCAGAGTACATCACAGTACACTTCCGGTGCGGCCGTCTCGTTTTCCTAGTATCTGGCCCATCGGCGTCGGGACGTCAGCGGCTTCGCCGCCGGGCTCGAATATCGAACGTCCTGCAAATGGGGATATAATGATCACGGGAGGCATTAAAAGAATGGGAAAAGAGGATTGTAGAAAAATCCCATATCGCGGCAGCGAAGAGATGTTGAATACTAAAAAAGAGTTCAGAAAATCGATAAGGTGCGGAACCGGGAAGGCTTATTTCATCTTAAAGGACAACCCGAAAGTGGATTTTTCGAGGGACATAATAAAAGCGGCCACATTTAATTTCGCATACGATGGACAAGCGGAAGGAGACCGCGCGCATTATCTCTCTCAGTTGATAAACCTGAGTGGTAAAAAAGATAAAATTGTGGCAAGCGTTTTAAATGCGCTTGCCAAAGAACGGGATAATTGTTGGACTTTAAACCAGCTATTTGAGCTTGCGGCAATTTTTGCCAAGGAAGGCAATCAAAAAGCCAGTAAAGCCATATATGCGAGATTTCATAAGAAGACGATTGAATATGCTGAATGGGTAGGTGATGATGCGATCCTCAGTATTGATGGTTTTGCGGGCTTAAAACGAATTGCAGTTGAAAGGGGCAAAGCCCTCATGAATAATCCGGAAGACGATCAGGGCGATAGCTATCTTGTCGATGATTTTCAAGATAAGCATCCGGAGCTTAAGGTTTATGACGAGTTGAAGAAAGCATCAAAAAGCAATCCTTATATTAAAAAGTACTGGTCTAAAATATTGGCAGATAAGAAGACAATACTGACGATTCCCCAAAAGCCGAGATACACCTATCAAATCGTCAAGAACAATATTGATAGGGACACAGCGCGCCATTTCGTGCTTTTTGGGGTCAAGCAACTGAAGGAAAGAGATATTAAAAGGCTGGCACAAGATTTTTTAAAAGAAACTGACCCAATTAAACAAGAAAGGTATCTAAGGATATTCTCGAGAAGGAAGTTTCCTTTCGATTACCATCAGATTCTCGAGCTCGCGAAAAGCCGGTACAGCCGAAAAAACCGCCTTGTTGAGTTTGCCTGTGAAGCATTGCAATATTTTAAGGCCGATGACATCAGAGAGTTTGCAATCAGAAAACTTAAAATAACGAACAATCCTGCCGATTATCTTTATCTCCTGGTATCGAACTACATGAAGGGAGACTGGAAGCTACTGACCAAAATCGCGGAAAGGCACAAAAAAGATGATGTCCTTCATTCTATGGTGTGGGCTTACATTGCCATTTATAAAAGAAACAAGACGCTTGAATGCAGAAAGCCGCTAGAGGTCTTGTACGAAAAGCTGACTTGCGGGATACATCGGTGCGATATTGTGGAAATTCTTTACAACAATGGCGCCTTATCGAAAAGAATCCTAAAAGAAATTGAATATGACAGCTATGAAAGTACAAGAGAGTTGCATCATAAGATCATGGCCGAGCCCCCTCCGCGAATTCAAGGGACACAATAGAATGTCACGATCGGCAAATCCTCTCTCGAGGTCGTTCGTTTTCAATTTGCAGAAGGGTTGAAAAAAGGATGGGCAAGCATTACTTGCCGCGTCCCGACGCCGATGGGCGGCATGCGAGGAAGGCAAGGGGGACAAGCCCGACATGTACTGGGATGTACTTGGAGGGCCTTGGACCCCGCAGGCTGACAAAGCAGTTCGCTCCATCGCCGTCGGCGCATGGTACGGTGTGGGGGGTGGATGTTCATTTATTTATCAATCAAGCGCAGGGGGAAGCTCGAAGCTGAAAGAGGTGAGCTAAAGGCTCGGAAGGAGCTTGCTCATTGAAGAGCATTTAGCGAAACCGAGAAAAGATGCGGAAGCATCTTTCCCTGCGCGTTTATTCGTTGGAAGCAATTTCCAAGTTTTGAATAAGAATCTCTTCGTTAGCCGTGATCCTGCAGAACTCGCCCTTCGGGGCGAAGCGGGGAAGGATGCGGACATCCACGCCGCCCAAAGCGAGCCTCTGCTCCCTGTGGAAGTGGCCGAGCACGAGGATGTCGACGCCTTCCTCCCTGAGAGCCGCCGCGTATTTCCCGAGGTGCTCGACGGGGAGGTCGATCCTGTAATTCGGGTTCGTCTCTGCCAGTTTTTCTTCGAGGCCCGACCTGACCTTCTTCACGACACCCGCCGGCAATACTCCCATCAAAGCCCTGACAGCCCCGCTCCTCGAGACCCCGCGCCAGGCAAGGTAGTTCCTGTCGTCGAGGTTTATCGTGTCGCCGTGCTCGAACTGGACGGTCCTTCCCGAAGGAAGCTTCTCCCTGAACGCCTCCCCCGTGAAAACAAATGGTTCCGACGTCAATTCTTCCACGTAGTAGTCCCTGTTCCCCGTGATGAAGACGACCTCCTTCCCCCTGTTCTTCAGCTTGTAAAAGCGCAGAAGGACTCCTTTCTCGTAATCGGAGAGCGCGTTGTTCATCGCGATCCAGCTCGAGAAGAGGTCTCCCAGGACCATGAGCCGCCGGGGCCCGTCCTTTTCGAAAAGGTCGAGGAATCCTTCGAATTTTGACGCCGCCGTCCCGTCGCCCGCGGAAAGGTGGGCGTCGGCGATGATCCAGAAGAGGTCTGAGGAGAAGCCGCTTCCGTCCATCAGTCGTTCCTCGTCACGAAACCTTCGAGCCCGTTCTTAGTCAGTGTGTGCAGGACCTGGTCCGCGTCCTTTTCGTCGGCGAAGTGGCCTATCCTCACGCGGTAGTAGTCCCGGAACTTCACGATGTAGGAATCGCCGAACTTCTTTTCCAGCTTGTCCCTGAATTTCTGCGCGTTGTCCCTCTCCATGAACGCCCCGGCCTGCACCGTGAAACTCCCGTCCAGCTTGCTGTCGTTTCCGCCTATCACCTGCGTCGGCGACTTGCCGGTCCTGCCCTTACCGACCTTCACGATCTCGACCCTGACCGGAGCCGTCCCCTGCCCGAGGAAACCGAGCACCCTCGCGCCTTTTTTCGAGCAGTCGATTATCCTGCCGCGGACGAACGGGCCCCTGTCGTTTATCCTGAGCTCGGCCTGCTTTTTGTTGTCAAGGTTGGTAACCAGCACGACCGTTCCCAGGGGCAGCGTCTTGTGGGCGGCCGTCATCCCTTCGGGGTCGAAGGGTTCTCCGTTGGCGGTCGGCTTTCCCTTGAACTCGTCGCCGTACCAGGACGCCGTGCCTTTCTCGCTCCATTTCTTCGAAACGTCGGACGGCTTCATAGGTTTTTTTGCGCAGGAGAAAGCAAGCGCAAGAAGCGCGAGCAGAATGATTGCCCTTGCTTTCATCATTTGACCGCCTTCTGGGTCCTGGGTTTTCTTGGACCCAGAATCCTCGTGACGAAGAGCAGCCAGATGACAAGGCCGACCGCTATCACGAAGGCGATCGGGAACAGCGAAATGAACGCGGGCGGCTTGTCCACGCCTGTGACCATGTCCTTCAGCCACTTGACGAAACCTATGTTGCCCAGGAACTGGTTGAGGAAAAAGATGAGCGCTTTAAGCCATCTGAACAGGAATTCAGGCATCTTTCTTCAGGGTATCCTGATCCTTTGTCCTATGCGCAGAGTGGTCTTGGCCGTGATCCGGTTGGCTCTGCATAGTTCTCCGACGGTCGTGCCGTATTTTTTCGCGATCTTCCCGAGCGTGTCGCCTTTCCGGACAACGTGAGTTTCGGGAGAATCCGCTTCCGCCGCCTGATCCGGCTTTTTACCCGCGGTTTCAGCCTTTTCTTCGCCGGCCTTTTTTTCAGCCACGATACCCGGGGCTTTCACTCCGTCGCCCGGGAACACCAATATCTGCGTTCCCCTTCTCAGCTTTCCGGTCGTCCCCAGGTTGACGCTCTGGATCTCGACCGGGTCGCTCTTGTATTTCCTCGCGATAGTCTTGATAGTCTCCCCCTTGCGGACGGTATGAACCACATAGTCCGGCCTGTCGCCCGCCACATGTCCGGCCAGGAATTGGTCCGCCGTCTCGTACATGCTCGCCGGCACCTTGAGATCGTAAGGCCTGGGAGGCGTAACGATCCTCTTGAGCGACGGGTTCAGGGCGGAGAGCATCTCGACCGGCATCTTCAGGTGCCTGGCCAGTATCCTGAGGTCCACCGGCCTGTCCACGGGGATGGAGGCCGTTGGCTCAAGCTTCGCCGGTTTTGGCGTTTCGATCCCGAACGAGGAGGGGTCGGAGGCGATCAGGATAGAGGCCAGGATCGCCGGAACGTATTCCTTGGTCTCTCTGCGGAGGTATTTGCTCTTGCGCATCGCCCAGTAATCATTGCCGGGGAATTTTTTAAGATACCTGATCGCCTTGCCTTCGCCGGCATTATAGGAAGCCAGGGCGAAATTCCAGTCGTTGAACATGTCGTGCAGGGTCCGCAGGTATGTGGCGGAGGCTCTCGCCGATTCCCATGGATCGAGCCTCTCGTCTTCCCAGAAGTCGCATGTGAGCCCGTAGCGCTTGGCGGTCCCTTCCATGAACTGCCACATTCCGAGGGCTTTGGCGCGGGACCTGGCGTTGCTCTTGAACGCAGATTCGACTATCCCCAGGTAGACCAGTTCCGGGGGAACACCCTCGTCCTTGAATATCTTCTTCATCTCGGGGATGTAGGGGCCGCCTCTCTCGAGAGCTCCCGTGAACCACTTTTTCAGCTTGGTCTGATAGAGCCTCACGTAGCCGAGGACCTCGTCGTTGTCCTCGGGGATCTGGATGCCGAGCTGAAGCCTTTCCTTCGCCTTGCTGACTGCTTCGAGCGTCGCCCTCAATTCGTCGGGGGAGAGGAATGTCGTGACTTCCAGAAGTTCGTCTTCCGGAGCCGGCGGTTCTTCCCCCGGGACAGCCTCCGGAGCCCTGTTCGCCGCTATCGCCAGCCGGCGGGATTCTTCGAAAAGCCTCTCTATCGAACCCTGGAGCCGGAGATCTTTCTGCTCTTCCCGGGGTAGCGAGAGGTAGCGGTCAAGGAGATCCTCCATCGAAGCCTCGAGTTCTTTCCCGGAGGCTTCCCCGGACGAAGTGTTTTCGAGAGTCCCGAGCAGGACCGAGATATCCTCCGACAGCTGGCGGGCACTGCTGATCTTCGGGGAGTTGTCCGGTTCTACGGGCCGGATCGGTTTTTTCTGAGGGGTCGCGCACGAGACCAGGAGTAAAAGAAATACCCCGGCGGTCGATCTTATTTTCATTTCATGTCACCCGTTCCGGGCGGCACCAGCCGCCCCGGCGGAAGAGATCGCTCAGGGCCTATTCCTCCAGCGACCTGAAGCTCAGTTCCTGGACATAGCTCCTGTACTTCTCGTCCAAGTTGGATGAATTGTACTTCTTCGAGAATTCCAGAAGTTCCCTGCCCTTCGGGTCGGGAGCGGAATCAAGCAGGTCCTGGAAGTTCTTTTTCGCCGCGAGCGGATTCCCGGCCTTGAGCTCTTTCACTCCCCAGTTGTAGTAGCCGTTCCTGATAATCTTGCGGATCGTGTCGGCCTTCCCCATCTGCTTGGCCAGGGTGTCGTCCGGATATACAAGCCTCCAGGAGATGCGGAGCGCCTCCCCGTATTCCTGCATCTTGAAATACTGGACGGCCTTTTCGTAATCGACTATGAACTTCTGGTTTTTGGCCGCCTCCGCCTGCTGCACCGCGAGCGCCTCGCGGGCGCTCGGCAGCGCCGCCCTGATCTCAAGGTTGTTCTTGTCCAGCTTTTCAGCTTCCGTAAGGAGGTCCACAGCTTTTTGGTACTGTTTCTCCTGCATGGCTACCTTCGATTCGGCGACAAGTTCGGCGAGGCTTTTCTGAGGCGCCTGGGGAGCGGCCGGGACCTGGGGCTTGGGCTGTGCCGGCTCTTTCGCAGGCTTTGCCGGCGGAATGCTCATCGCCTTGGGTTTGGGCGAGAACATCTTCTCCCAAAGCATGGGTCCCACGAAGAAAATAGAGCTTACGACAAGAAGCCCGCCCAGTACCGCTGCTATGATGCCGACCGGGGCGCCCTTACCGCTCTTCTTCTTTAATTTCTGGCCCTGCGGTTGCGCTTTCTGAGGGATCATGGGAGCAGGTATTTCCGGCTGTGAAAAATCAGACGTTGGCAATGATTCCCCGGCAGGCGGGGGAGCTGCGGGAGGCGGCGCCGGATGTCCCACGAGAGAGGCGAGATCTTCGCCGCTCGCACCGCCCGCCGCGTCAAAAGAGAATTCCCCCGGGCCTCCGTCCAGTTGGAACGGAGATGAGGGTTGCGGCGAAGGGGTTTCCAGCTGGAAAGCCGGCGCCGTACTGCCCGTGGAGTTCTCGATTTCCTTCAGGTAATAATCCGCTTCCCTGTGCCCCGGAAGTATGGCGAGAACTTTCTGGAAAAGAGATTTCGCCTTGTCGTAGCTTTTCGCGTCGTACGCGCTTATGGCCTCGTTGAGTATCAGATTTATCTCGCGCTCCCTGTTGACCTCGAGTTCTTTCGCCTGGTCTATAAGTTTTTGAGCTTCCTGGTTCTCCTCGTCGAGAATGAAGATCCTTGTAAGCACATCTATCGCTTCCTGGTATTGACCCGCAGAAATGAGCGATCTTCCTTCAGAAATGAATGCCTCGACCTTCCCGCCCCCCCCCCCGAAGGAGAACGGCACGACCGCGTCGGAACTTAGAACGGTGGATTCCACCGGCGCGGCGCCCGGAGCGGACGGAAGAGAGAAATCCTCCGAAAGGGGTGATCCACCGAAATCCTCCAGCTCGGGAACGGAATCCGCCGGCGGCTGTGCCGGCGGCACGGCACCCCCGAAATCCTCGAGTTCCATCTGGTCCGATCCCTGCACCTGCGGCGGATGACTGTCCGAGTTCCTGGTGCTTTCGAGGGGAGACTCCGCCGCCTGCTGCCCGAACCCTTCCGTCGGGAGGCTGAAATCCTCCAACTCGTCAAGTTCAGAGCCGTCCCTTGTCTGCTGGATCGGCGCCGAGATAGAATCGTGGAAAGCGTCGTCGGAAACCCCGAAGTCGATGGTCTCGCTCAGGTCTTCAACCGGCGGAGCCTGGAACACCTTTTCCATCTCGAGCGCTTCGGGGTTCGTCGGATCAAGCTTCAGGACATCGTACACGACTTTCTTCGCGCCTTCCGCGTCGCCGGCGCCGAGCAGTTCCGAAGCCTTCTTCACCTTCCCGGATAGCTGGAGCCGGAGCATCATGCCTTCCTGCGCTTCCGTGAGGATATTTCTTATCTCGATATTGTCCGGCATTTCTCCCAGCATCGGCTTGAGGGTCTGGATGACCTGGTCGAACGCGCCTTTCTGAAGGGCTTCTTTAGCGCTTTCTATTCTCGGATCGCTCATGTCAATTCCTCCAAACTGAAATATTCTACATCAAAAAACCCTTATATTGAAGCGGACAGCACTGTCCGGCATGATTGCGGGACATTCTCCGGAAAAGCAGGCGGGCGGGTCTTGCGATAATCGCGTAAATGTGAATAATTGAAGCCTGGAGGCCGAATGACCACAAGAATAGAACCTTCGACGGTGCTCAAGGGAAACATCGAAGCGAGGGAAGACATACTCATAGAAGGAAGGGTGGAAGGAGGGATCGCCACGACCGGCAAAGTAGTCGTAGCGAAAGGAGCCGTCGTAAGGGGGCCTGTATCTTCGAGAGAGATCGAGATAGCGGGAATAGTTGAAGGAAACGTTTACTCCACCGAGAGCACGAAGCTGTTCGCCCGCGGGAAGATACAGGGCGATCTCAAGACCGGCCACCTCCACGTCGAGGACGGGGGGATCCTCGCGGGAAAGGTCCAAACGGAGATGACTAGCCAGCTGAATACCCAGGCCGAAGCGGAAAAAAGGAAATGAAGAAGGTCCTCACGACTTTCGATGCCGCCAGGCTCATCGGGGTCAGCCCTTACACGATCCGCCTCTGGATAATAAAAGGGATCCTTCCGGCGTATTCCACTCCGGGAGGGCACAGAAGGATCAAACTCGAGGAGTTGGACGATTTCCTGAAGAAGAACAGGATGCCGATCCCGGAGAAGATCTTCGGCGGCAAATGGCGCGCCCTGCTGTCGGGCTTCTCAGGGGAGAGGGTCGAGAGGAAAAGGATCGAGGGCGGATTGAAGGGATTTCAATGCTTCGCAGCTTCCACGGGCGTTGAAACGGGATTCCTGATGCTGAAGCTCGACCCCGCTCTCGTGATCGCGGACATGGACCGCGGCGGTTCCGACTGGAAAGAAGTCGGGAGGATCATAAGGGTTAATCCCGAGCTCTCGCACATCAACATTCTGGGGGTTTCCAGTGCCGTCGACCTGCAGCTTGTTTCCGAGGCTGAAAAAGCCGGGTTCTACGAAGTCCTCCAGAAACCTGTCGACGGGAAGGAACTTTCAAAGCTCGTCAGGGGGATGTTCGGCAAGTCCCGGTTCTAGGTTTTCGGTTCCAGCGCCTTCCTGTAGACCAGCTCGTGCTGCTCGACCACTTTTTCGAAAGAGAACTCCCTGACTCTTTCCCTGGCGGCGAGTGCGAGCCTGGTCCTGAGCTCCTCGTTGTTTACCAAGGTCATTATGGCTTCCGCCATCCTTATCGGCTCGGAAGGAGGGACGAGGATGGCTTCCGTTCCGTTGCGCAGGATCTCCCTGGTCCCCCCGACGTTCGTCGCGACGACGGGGACCATCGAAGCGGCCGCCTCCTTTATGACACCCGGAGAGCCCTCGCCCGAAGATGATGGGAGGACGAACAAGTCGAAAGCCCTGTAGATGGGCGCCACGTTGTCTACGTGGCCCGTGAAAAGAGACGGCAGCCCCCTGGACTCCACCGACCTCCTGATGTCGTCCGCCGCCGGCCCGTCGCCGACGAAGATCGTCATAACGCCGGGGAATCTCGTCCAGATCCTGTTCAGCGCCTTGAGGAATGTCTGGTGGCCCTTGTGGTGGGCGAGCGCTCCGACGACGCCGATCACCGGAAAATGCCTGCCCACGCCTAGCCGGTCCTTTACCTTGGAGGGTTCGGCAAGGTTCCTGAACGGTTCGAGGTTGACGCCGGAATGTATCACGGTGATCTTATCCTGCGGGACGCCATCCTTCATCAGGCCTATGGCGACCTCTTCGGCCACCGCGATCACCCTGTCCGCGGCCAGGTATTTTCTGATCGAATACCTGGATTTGAAAGGAAACGAGACCCTCCGGGTCGCGATGACGCGGCAGCCTGCCTTTCGGACCCTGGAAAGATAGACAAGGCCCAGGGCCTGCGAAGTATGCGCGTGGACGATCCGGGCGCCGAACTGGGAGGCGGTCTTTTTTATTTTCAGGGCGCTGAGTATGTCCAGTTCGCCCCGGGGGGAGAATTCCATCGTTTCAAGGCCCTCGGCGATCGCCTTCTGACAGAGCATCCCCTGCTTTCGGCACATCAGGAGGGTGGGATAACCCTTGTCCCTGAGCCTTTTGGCGATCTCGAGGGTCTGGACTTCCCCTCCACGAAAACCTTTTTCAGTGTTGATATGCAGTATCGGCGGCATGTTCGAGTTTTTCTGGGGCACGAAAGCTCCTTCCCGACCGCGACAATTATACGGGCATTGAAGAATCAAAAGCAAATGAGACAGGACGTAAAAGCCATTGGATATTTCGTTCCCTTTGTGCCAGAATAGAAGAAGTGCCGGGCGAGCTGTGCCCCCGAGGAGATGAAGTGGAAAAGGCTATCAGAGAAATCCTGGAAAAAATCGGCGAAGATCCCGACCGTCCCGAACTGCTTCAGACCCCGAGGCGTGTCGGGGAAAGCCTTCTCGAGCTGACGAAGGGCTCCAGGGAAAGCCTAGATGAAATATGCGCCGGGTCGATTTTCGACGAGCCTTCCCAGGCGATGGTCCTGGTGAGGGACGTTTCGTTCTACAGCCTGTGCGAGCACCACATGCTCCCCTTCTTCGGCAGGGCCCACATAGCATACATCCCCGACGGGAAGATCATAGGACTTTCGAAGCTGGCCAGAATAGTCGAGCATTTCTCAAGGCGGCTCCAGGTACAGGAGAGGATGACCCAGCAGATAGCTGAGACGCTTCACGGGCTTGTCAAGCCCGAAGGCCTCGGGGTGCTCATCGAGGCGACCCACCTATGCATGGTCATGCGGAGCGTCCAGAAGGAAGGCAGCGTGGCCGTGACTTCCGCCCTCAGGGGAAGTTTCCTCCGTGACGAGAGGACGAGGCTCGAATTCCTCGCGCTCGTCGGGAGAGGGTTCAAGATTCCGACGCCTTGAAAACGGCTGGCGTTTTCAAGGATTTAAAATTGAAAATTGAAAAGTGAAAATTTTAGGATGGTGGAATTGATATCCCTTATGTACTTCACAGCTTACCGATTTCTGCTATTCTGCCCATTCATTTTTCGATCGTCCGCAGGACGTCGTCGTCCGCTTCTTCCGATATCCTCGTTCCAGCCGGGGGCGTGAAAGAGAAAAGCCGCGGATCGATCTTCCCGTTCTTTACTCCGCCAGAAAAGGAATAGGAGACCTTGTTGTCCAGCTCGTCAACGTAGCTTATCCCGGTGATGGACCTTTCGCGCTCGTCGAGGGAGACGGCCAGCCTCCTGAATTTCACGTCCTTCTCCTTGAAGCCCAGCTCTATGGTCGTTACCCCTCCCGAGCTCGATGACGACACGCAAAAGAATTCCCCGGAGGGCTTCGATCTGCCTGACAACAGCCGCAGCGGAACGGGAAGGTGTTTCCGTGACGGAACCTTGAGCTTGTAAGCTCTTTTTTCATCAGGAAGGTAGATCCAGGCGGTCTTCCCATCTGTTACGGCAAGCTTGCCGGCGGGGGCCGAGTATTCCCAGCGCATCTTCCCCCCCTTTTCCGCCCACAATCTCCCTTCCTCGGTCTCCGTGAAACCTCCCGAAACCATACTGACTGTATGGTTGAAAGAGCACTCCCATGAGGAGAACTTCAGGATGGTCTCATCGAGAAGCGCCATGGCATCGGCGCATCCGCCTCCCGGCGCGCCGGCGGACATCATCGCCGCCCCGATCAGGATGACGGTAAAAAAAACCGTCAGGCGGCTCGTCGCGGTTTTTTTCATGTAACACCTCCGAACGGACAAGGATTTCAGAACTGGGCCTGGAGCGTGAGCGAGTAGCCTTCTCCGGCTTCGTCAGACGTGTGGAGAACGGCTATCTCGCCGTTCGAAAAAGAGCGCGTTTCAGTTTTCTCGGGGAGCACGACCAGAGTTTTCTTCTCCTGGTCAAAGATAGATCCGTTCATCCTTACAGTAGCTTTGACCGTCCCCCCGGGCTCGGCTTCGCTGACCACGTCGAAGCTGAAATCCTCCTTCTCCCAGTTGTAAGACCCCGGAGGCTCGCCCCGCTGTGGTTCTTCTGTGGACTTGACGACACCGGCATCCGGAGGGGGAGTTTCGGAAGCCTGGACCTCTTCCGGCGCCTCTTTTTCCTCCTGCTGAAGGAACGCAGGCAAACGGCTGTCCTTTTTCCTCTTCTTTTCTTCCTTTTCCTTTTTCCGGGCCTCTTTCTTTGAAGTTTCCGGAGTGTAGGTGAACCCTTCACCGGCCTTGACTGTAACTATCGTAGTGGCTTTGTCGAGGTCTTTCAACCCCTCAACCTTGAGTTCTCCGCCCTCTCCCGGGACCCAGACGGGCACGCTGTGGGTAAGAGTCCTGCCCACCGGAGCGCTCCCCACGGAGCGAAGGTCGAAAGAGTCGATCTGTTCCTTCCCTGTTCTCGAGACCTTTTCGACGCGGCTTTTCCAAAGAACCTTCAGGTTCGCCGTGAGCTCTTCCTTTATCTCCTTTGGTTTCAACAATAAGGAAATGATGAGCCTTGTCCCGGTCTGCGGGTCGCTGAAGATCTCGACTATCTGGCCGCCGGGCTTATCGAAAACCAGGTCCCTGAACCTGCTTTCCGGTTTGCCGGTCTTCGGGGTTGCATCGGAGGTGAAAATGAGGTGGAGTTCCCCCTGCCTGCCCCTTTCGGGCTTCATCGTGAGCTTGAAATCGACCACGTTGCTTGTGTTCCGGGACATGTTCCTTACGGTGAGGGACCTTTCCAGGTATCCCTTGCCGCTGAGGGGAAGCTCGGCTCCGAAGACTCCGATCTCCCGCTGCGGCTGGTTCTCCCCGGTGGTCATAACCCGCATCTCGATGTCGAACCATTCGTCAGCAAGGACCGGGCCGGAAACAAATAATAGCGTTGCCGCGAGGATTAAAAGCGCTTTTCTCATAGTTCACTAGGATATGGGAGTTATTCCTTGCGGTCAAGTGGTTTTTGGGGGAAAGGTGGTATAATGACGATATGGGCGCTAAGCTTGGAACCATGTTTTCTATAGGAGACAGAGTCGTCTACCCGGGTTACGGGGTGGGACAGGTCAACTCCATAGAAGAGAAGGACCTGAGCGGCAGGAAGGAGCTTTTTCTGGTCCTCGCCTTCACCGACACCGAGAACGTCTCCAAGGTCATGATCCCCAACTCCAGCATAGAAGGAGTGGGACTGAGGCAGCCCTCTTCCGCGAAAGTCGTAAAAGAAGCCTTCGAATTCCTGAAGAACGGCGTCCCTGAATCGTTCGCCACCTGGAAGGACCGCTTCACCGCACACACTGTAATGGTCGCTAAAGGAGACCTCATTTCGATAGCGAGGGTGCTCAAATCGCTTTACATGCAGAACCTCAAGAAGCCGCTCTCCTTCAGGGAGAAAAAGATGTACCAGCGTTGCCTTCTGCTCATGAGCTCCGAGGCGGCCCTCGTCAAGAACACCCCCAGGCCGAAGATCGAAACTGAGATCCAGGCGGCGCTCGAAGGGAAGTAGCCATGGCGCACGACCACACGAAAGAAGCGGACGAGATACTTGATCACGAACTCAGGGTCCTCGACCACGGCTTTGTCCGGCTGGTCGATTACATGGGTTCCGATTCCCGAATAGTCGGGGCCGCGAGGGTCTCCTACGGCGCGGGAACGAAGACCTTCCGCGAGGACAGGATGCTGATCAACTACCTGCTGATGAACGACCATACGAGCCCGTTCGAGCAGGTCGTACTTACATTCCACGTAAAGCTCCCCATCTTTGTCGCCCGGCAGTGGATAAGGCACAGGACGGCCAGGGTCAACGAGATCTCCGGAAGATACTCGATAATGAAGGAGGAGTTCTACGTTCCCGACGAGTCTGTCGTCGCGCCGCAGAGCACGTCCAACAAGCAGGGCCGCTCGCCCGAACCTTTCGAAGAGGGGGAGGCGAAAGAGATCGCGGCCATGATCAGGGAGATGAACAAAAGCTGCTACGAAGCCTATAACAGGCTGATAGAAAAGAACCTTGCGAAGGAGATATCGAGGGGCGTCCTCCC
>JAKQCT010000099.1 GCA_029559035.1 Acidobacteriota bacterium | reverse complement strand
CCTGCAGAAGTTGTGAACTGCCGGTGCGCGGAATCTCCGGTGCCGGTGACGTTGCATATGGAAGACGACATAGAGTACCAAGACCCGTATCAGCCAGCGCGGATACAGACAGATGACATGTCTGTGTGGGATAGAAGTTCTGCGATGGAGGCCACGAAACGGCCAGTAGAGTACGATAAAGACTCCCCGAATTATGGGGATCACGTGCTGAAGGAGATCAGCAAAGCACAAGGCTTCGATGGCAAGCCGCGCGTTGTTAGCAAGGAGCAAATGGACGCTCTTGTCAAAGAGAAGGGTGTCGTAGAGATGTATCGCGGCCTATCAGGCGAAAGGGCAGACGCATATGCCAAACAGTTCATATATGGAGATTTCTTCTGCGGGCGAGGCGCTCACGGATCTGGAACATATGCGGCTGGAGTAGGGGTAGCGGCCAAAGGAGATCCCAAATCAGCATGGACGCTAGCAAGCACGTATGCCGAACGCGATGGGACTGTCTTGCGTATGGCGTTGCGCCCGGGCGCGAGAGTAATAGATGAACGATCCCTAGCAGCCAAAATGCATGCTGCTCTAGATGAATTGGGCGAGCGGGCGGCATCTATGCCGCGCGACGAATATTTGAGGGCGCGATCATTGATTGAGGACCCTGGACGGTTCGCGGCGGCATCTGGATATGATGCAATCGTCGTCGGCTCTATGGGACCTGAGAGTATGGATACTGTTACAACTTGGGTTGTCCTGAACCGGACTGCTCTGACGGTTCAGAAGGAGGTACTGAAACCGTGAATGTAGAACTTAGCAGGAGAGCTGGGGCCGTGAGCCTAACACAGACCATTCTGTCACTGTCTCCGGCGGATAGGCTAGCGTTCGCCGCGGCTGTTGATGCGGCCGAATCGTTCTCAAAGCTTGCCAAGCGCTGGCAGGACTTGATCCTAGCGGCTGAGAGGGAGGCGGGACTAAGATGATCTACGAGAACAAGGATGCCTGGGATCAGATGGTATTAGAGGAGTGGGACAAGCTGTTGACCAAGGCCGAGGAATCTGGGGGCAGGGATCTAGAGATTGCCCTGCGAGGATGGTTCGAACAGGAAGGTAAGCGGTATGTTCAGTATCTACTGAACACCGCTGGGAGGTGATCCATGAAGAAGGCGATTCTACTAATGGCGGTCGTTCTGTTCGGCGCGCTGGCGATGGGTCAGACAACGCTGACGTTGAGCGACTATTGGGTCTATTGGATGACACCGCAAGGCACGGTCCTTGGCGGGTTTACAATTGATGGCAACTTCGCCACGCGCGGCAACGTCGCGGTCGGCAATGATC
>JAKQCT010000086.1 GCA_029559035.1 Acidobacteriota bacterium | reverse complement strand
TCCACGCCTTCCCGGTTGTAATACTGCCGGGTCAGGTGGATCTCCTCGATGTCGAGGAGCATGCCGGTACCGGTTTCCCGCTCCGGCGGTTCGACGTAGACGTGGACTTCGAGGTCAAGTTCTCCGTAACGGATTGTGACTGTGTGGTTTGCCATGGGATGCCTCCTAGATAAACAACTCGGTCTTATTATTGATTGCGTCATGTGCTGCCCGACTACACGCCTGTCTCTGTGCGTTATTGGGCGTATATCCCTGCATTTCCTGGAGCATGCAGGCAACATCAATAGCGGATGGACACTCTTTCTTGGTTACTTGCGCCTTGCCGTTCCCCATGGTGATGCGGACGAATGTACCGATGGCCTCGATTGATGTTCCCTCAAGAATGTGCTTCATATCCCCTCCTTTTGCCTTATCGGCATTTCAATCGTTAACCCTTATATACCTGCGATCATATCCGGTGTCAAGGGCTATTTATACAATTCCCCTATAATTGCCATACACCATTGTATTCATTGACGTTAAAAATAATGAGCAAATAGGGCTTGACTAGCGCCACCTATTGGATTATTTATTCCCTATGGTCGCAAAACTTGATTCCATAATGGTAGAGAGCTACAGGAAGAAACGTGGATTTACTCCTGACGAGATATCGCGCTTACTCGGATATAAAACCCGGCAGGGGTATTACTACATGCTCAAGGCGCAGTCGCTGGTGAGGGTTCCGATCCTTGCCAAAATCTTCGGGGTTGAGAAGCGCGACCTCGTAATCATCGACTGCTGATGACGCGACAGCTCGCAGACCTCCTTTGGGCGTCCTCAAATCTGGCTCAACCACAGGGCCGAGGGTGCCCCTTTTTGTCCAACCAGGAGGCCCTCTTAGCCGGGCTTCCTTCTCACTTGGCCGGGGTCGCCAACCATCGGCTCCGGCCCTTTTTACTGCCCCTCAAACCGGCGGCCTCTGCCGGTCAGCACCGCTACCCGGTGCTCTCAAAACAGGTGCGTCCTAAGGTCCGCACGAGAGCACCGGGTTTTTTCGCAAGCAAAGTGTGTCATCTGCCGCTGGCAGGACCGGGGATCAGGGGCGGTATCGCCTCCCCAGGGATATTTTTGAGGTGATGAAATGACAACCGAGCAAGAGATCGTTGAGCGCAGGAAACACATCGAGGCTCACCCCGAGGACATGACCCGGGACGAGATATGGTGGCGGGACATGGGCAAGGATGAGCAGCGCATAAACGGCATGAGGAACGGCGCAATGCGTAGAGCAAAGAGCCGGGGCATAGTATTGAGCCTGGCCGAGGTCCGGGCCATGACGGA
>JAKQCT010000081.1 GCA_029559035.1 Acidobacteriota bacterium | reverse complement strand
TTGATGAGGATATACTGTTTCCACATGGCCAGGGCCTTGGCGGCCGCACGGGCCGCGATCCCCTCGTCGTGAAGGGCGCCGGTGGGATTGAACTTGTCGAGGGTTTCCGCCAGGCCTTCGGGGATCACCCAAATATAGGCGCGCCCCTTGGCGAGCACCTTCCGGGCCTCGGCGTCTTCCGGCCGAATCTTACCGGACGCAATCTGCTGGAGCACCTTGTCGGTATAGGTGTTCGCCCAAAACCAGCCTTTCTTCGGATCCGGGCGCCACTCGACGTAGCCCTCCGGAATGAGCTGCTGCCAGGTGAGCTTGTCCTTCCCGAGAACGCCGTCGATCATCTTGTTGCGGTCCTGGATAGCCTTGAAGATGGTAGCGGCCTGTTTCGAGCCGGCGCCGCCGCGCTGGACCAGGTGCGACAGGAAGTGGAAAAGGCGGTCATCCTGAAAGTCAAACTTCAGGTCGTCAATGTCGGCCTTGTTCGCCTTGTAGAACTCCCAGGCTTCTGCCAGGCCGGCAACGATTTCCTCGAACTCGCTGTCGTAATCCAGCTCGGCGTTAGTCGCCATACGCCCCAGCTTTTGCATCGACATGGCAATCCGGGAGCGGAACGGAAAAAGTGGATCGCTGTCTTTGTCGCCTGGCACGGCCGGCCCGATCGTCTCGTTCCATTTTTGGTAAAACAGGCGCTTGTTTTTCGTCTTCGCCTGCGCCTTGAGGTTTCCATACTCGTCGGCCATTTCCTTGAGCCGCGCAAGGGTCCTGGCCGTTTCGACCTGGGCGAGCTGCTGTGCGATCGCCGTAAACTCGGCCTCGAAATACTGCGTGTTGTAGTCGTGGACGGAGCCGGTCCGGGCCGCCATCCAGGGCCGCCAATGCTTTCGGACGTCGCGGGATCCTGTGCCGGCACCCCGGAAATCGCCCCAATGGACGAGGACCTGGTGATGGTAGTAGTCTTCGCTCTCAAGAACCTCCGGCTTGAGGATCTTGTAGTCGACGAGATCCTGTTTCAGATCACGGATGAAGGCCCGGCGCTTCTCCAGGGCCGCGGCGACGGCCGGATCCTGCTGCGCCATCTGCCGGGCGGTGTCGAGGGCCGTCCGGATCTCGTCTTCCGACCGGAAACCGAAGGGCCCTTCTTCTTTCCAATTCCCCTCGCCTTCCGTCAAAAGTCCGCTGTCGATGTCCCGCACCAGGTCGGCCAGGATGATGTTTTCCTCGTAGACGGTCCGCTGGCCCGGATCCAGATTGCTTGTCCATTCTCCCAGGCGGCGAATGGCGATTTCCGAAGCGTATTGCGGAATCTCCTGGTGCTGGCGCAGCACATCCGACAGGGCCGCCCGGAGCCTCTTGTCTGCGATCCGCTGGAGAGCGGGAAAGTGGTGTGTCCCTTCCTTGAGGGCCTGGAGCTTCTCGGCCAGCCAGGCACGGCTCGGCCGCCGCGGGACGCCACGGGCGGCTTCCCACCGCTCCCGGACATGCTCCGGCAGGGCGGAAATAGTAGGGGCCGCCAGGCGGTAGCGGTATTGTGGCTCTCGGCGCCCCTGCGCCGGCGCTCCTTCCCGATCATGGATCTTTCCGGTCCGGATGTCCCGCATGACGCCCCGGGCCGTCCGGATCCCCACGGCGTTGAGAATCGTGTCGATGATCTCCCGGATAGCCTCGATGATCCGGCCGACGGGAGATTTCACGTCGTAGGGCTCGCCGGCCAGACGGGATTCCGCGAAATACGCCCGGTCCTCGTCGCCGCCGATGTCGTCCTTGTTCCGGGTTTCAAAGCGCCCTTTCTTGACCAGGGCCCGGATGTGCCGCGTCAGGATCTCCCGATCCATGGCGGATATGACGCCGGCGTCTTCCAGGAAATGATAAAACTCATGGGTCAGGGTCCACATGCCGGCCTTGTTCTTGACCAGGTAAATGGTCCGCTGTCCCTGCCGCCAGGGTTGACGCTTGTCAACCCCGGAGCTGTAACCGCCGGTCGGCGCGGTCCCGGCCTGGTGGGCCTGGTCATAGAGATCGAGGGCAACCCGGTCCTGGCCGAGCGCCTTCACGGCCTTCACCATGACCGTCTTCTTTCCACGGGTCTTGATGTAATAATTGCCGCCTTCGTCCCTGGTAACTTCGAGGCCCTTGATGCGCTTCGTCAGGGAATAAAGCAGGGCCTTAACGTCCTGGTCTGTGAGGACATTTTCGGCCTCGCCCGCCCCCGTTTCTTTATGGAGGGCATCCGTCTCATTTTTTTGCTTGACAAGATCATACTCGAAGAGTATTTTTTTCTTGAAGCCCTGAATGGTCCCTCTCACCCCGGGCAATTGTAGCCCGGCAGTCACGGCCCATTCGCGGCTTTTCTTTTTGTTCATGTACCGCAACAGGCCTTGATGAATCCAATTGATAAAATGTGTTTCGCTCTGGCGAGGATGAACGCTCGCAATTTCATGCACTACATTCCGGCCGTCTTCTTCCGATAGGTGAACTGCCGCCACAACGGTCTTTCCGTCATGCCTTAACTCCGTCATGACCACATGACTGCTCGGCTGCGTAGCTGAATCGAACACCATGATTGGGTCTGCCAAGAGGCGAGGAAGATCCTTCAAAGCCTCGATGGGGAGTCCATGCTTCCCAATCGTCGCCTTCCTGATGGTCTCCTGCGTCATGATAAGCGGCAGTTGCTCCGCACCGAGCATTTTAAGTACGGCCGGGGTATTTCCGACGGTGAGAAGCTCGCGTCCTCCGAGCTTTCCCGCCTGGAAATCATCAAGCTGCTGCGCGAAAGACTCATTATTGGAGGCACGGCGATCCAGGGAATACATTTCAACGCCGCCTTCGGCTTCCCGGAACGTGATCGCTCCGATGAGTTCACCGAAGGCCGCATTGATCGCCGCCCTTTCTGCCCCCATGGGAACGGTGACGCCTTCACGCCCCACATGCGAAAGATATGTGTTCCTGGCCGCCTTTTCTTCCAGGACATCGCTGATATAAGCATCAAAAGCGCGGGCGAATTTTTCGAGATTCAGGCTCCAGTACTTTGCACCGCCTTTTCTCTTGTCCAACTTCAGGGCTTCGTTGGCATAATCCGTCGTCGTGGTTTGCGGAATGTGTTCTTTAGCGCTGTCTTTTCTTGAGGAAAGATAATTGAAATGATCGAGGTTGGCCTGCAACCCCTTGATACTGTTCAGCGGATAAACACGGCCCTTGACGGCCTTGTAAAGATCGCGGAGTTCTGCCACTACCGGAGACACATAGGACTTGCCGCCGATACTGACATGACCATCGCCAAGATCAAGCGCCATGATGCGATCGGCCAGTTTGTCAAACGCTTCCTCGTGTCCCTCGAAGTCTCGACGAATATGCTTTAGCCACCCGGCTACCCGGTCTTTTGCTTTTTCTGTCGCCTGCTTCGTCGCGTTCCCGATCTCTTCTTTGGTTTTCTGTCGCTTGTTCATCGTGGAGACAATTTTCCGAAATGCCTCAACGATTTCAGGGCGTATATTCTTTCCTACATCTTTGTTCCTGCCTCCTACATATTCCGTAAGGAACGGGTTCGGCTTCGCGGACAGACCCGCCTGGTTGGCGAAGTAATGGTCGATGGCGTGGGCGAACTCATGGGCCAGCGCCCCGGCGCCGGAGGTCCGAGTAAGATTGATCTCGTTCACGCCTGGCACGAAATGAGCCGCGTTTCGTCCGGTTCCCTGGGCTCCGATGGCAAGGCCGAGCATGCCTTTGAGAGACATGGCTTCCGGCGGAACGTTCAGGATTTCAGCCAAATCCATGAACGAGTCGTAGGCATGATTCAGATGGAGTTGCCGCTCTGCCTGGTGGGCATCACCCTTTAGCCAGTTTCCGAAATTGATCCCCTTAAACCCGAAGGTTTTCCGCAGCTTGTCGCTGCTGACATCCTCGCCGTCGCTCCGCCTGGCGGGACCAACCCGTTCCGCTTGCTCCACAGAAATGCCCTTTTCGGAAACGCCTTCCTTCTTTTCTTTTTTGGTCTGTTCGCGGGCCGCTTCAATCGCAGCGGCCTCAGCATCGAATTGCCCCTTGATGCGCCCGTATTTGTCCAGTAGCAGCCATGGCTTCATTGCCTCGATGGCGGCAGCGGCTTCCTCGCGCGTCGGATGTTGTTCATGGGGACGACCGTTCACGTCGACATAAAACACTGGCTCCCGTTCCGAGGTTGAACCCTTGTAGCGCTTACCTTCTTTGACAATGGCAGCCTTGCTCGTTTCAATGACGGCAAGCCCCTGGCGCTGCCAGGCTTCCTGTTTCGCAGGCCAGCCAGCCTTGATGTCCTTAATCGCCCTCTTCGCTTCTTCCATGCCGGGCTGAAGGGCCGACAAGAGCTTGTTCCCTCCGAGGATACGCACTTCGGCCTGGAAGGCCTTCCATCCTCCAGGATAAACAAAGTCATAGATCCGCTTGTCTGCCTGCGTGAGTCCGGTAATGGATGTAGGTTTCCCCAGGGCGGCCCCGGCGACGCGGGCCTGCCGATCCGCCCAGGCAGCCACGGCGTCATTGTCCTTCGACCATGCCATAACACCATCCATGACCCTGTTAACTGCATCGATGTATATTTGCAGGTCTGCGTCGGTGGGCGCTTCTCTTGTGACCGGCTTTGCGGCGATGGAATCATATACTTGTTTGACAATATGAGCGACGAGCGGGGGCATCCCGTCGTCGACCATCCCCTGATAATCCGGGCGGGGATAGACGTTCTGTTTCGTGGTCTCCTTGACCTTGAGGGCCGTGTTTTTATCTCTGATGTCCTCCCATGTGATGCCGCCACCGGCCCGGTTGCGCTTGTTGTAGACGAGTTCTTCGCCGGAATCTTCGGTGTTTTGCTCTGCCGTGGTCTTGGATGGAGTTTCTTCCTGCTTCAATGCCGGATATAATTTATAGATGGCTTCACGGGCTGCCGGGTCGTCGCCTGGGGCAGCGTCCAGAGCCGCTATAAAGGTTTTCGCGTCCTCAAAAGTAAAGTCTTTTGCCGCCTCGTCCTTGCGCTTGGACGTGAGTAATTTCTGACGTTTTGCATCATAGAGCTGCTTCGCTTCTCTTTCTTTTGTTTCACGAACCCGTTTGCTGATTTCAGCTTGCTCGGCCTTTTCCTTTTCGGCGGCGGCCGGGGACTCGGCCGGTGATCTTCCTAAAACTTTCGGGACAGGCTTATTGATTGTTTTTGCCGCGTCCACCGGATCAGCGGAATTGAAAACAGAAAGGCCCCGTTTAATGTCTCCCATGCTCACGCCTAATTCGTCTGCGGCGGCTCTTATGAAATCCGCCCTCGGCGCCAGCGATGTAGTTTTGCCCGTTTTATCTGC
>JAKQCT010000064.1 GCA_029559035.1 Acidobacteriota bacterium | reverse complement strand
GCGCCGTCGTTCCTCAGGCAGAAGTCGTTCGTCGCGTCGCAAAGCGCCGACAGGTTCGACAGAAGCCCGCGGTACACCCTGTAACCCGTAGCGTTCGCGTCGGCCGTCCAGTTCATCGTCTGCCCGCTCCACGTGAAGTTCTCGCCGGATGCCACTTCGCCCGGCACCACCGCCGTCTCTTCCTCGTCCGTGCAGGCGACGGGATCGGAGTCCGTGTGGCAGCTAGCCGTGTTGTAGGTCCTCACCACATAGCTGTGGCTCAATGTGTCCCCGGGGTCGTAAACATAAGGGCTAGTGATCCCCGTCGCCGTTTCGACCGCGTCGACAAGAAGAGAGTTCGACGTCGACGGGCTTCCGGCGGAGAAGGTCACCGTAACCCCGTCCTGGACATCGGGGTCGTTGTCCAGAACGCTCGATATCGCCGGCTTCGTCGGGTTGCTGCAGGAAGATTCGCACACCTCGACCGTGCAGCTCGGCGATGTAACGTAGTTAAGAGATATGTCGTCTATGTGGCAGTCGTTCCCGTACTGGCTCACTCCGAGAACTCCGATGTAAACGCTCTGCCCGATGTAGCTCGCAAGGTCAACCGTGTGAAGCTTCCAGCCCGTAGAACCGTCGTACCTCGGGATAAGACCCCCGACCGTCGTCCACGTAGTCCCGTTCGTCGATACCTGCACGTTCACGCCCTCGTTAGTGTAGGTCGTGTAGCCCGTGTCATGGTACATGTAAAGTGTCACGTTGGCTCCCGCAGATCCCGCGGGGATAGCCGTCGAGCCCGTCTGGTAAAGGCGGGTCGTCGAGCCGGAAGATGCCGTCCAGGAGTTGAAGTAAGCCAGGCCCGCTCCCGAGTGCGTCGGGCTGCCGGATGGATGAACCGTCGCCGTCGAACGCGCCCAGTTCCCTGCCGTCCCGCTGACGTCGACCTGGGCCCAGCCCGTCGGCGGGAAGGTCGTCCCGTCGTAGCTCTCAGACCACAGAGCCATGTTCCCCCCGGCAACCTGGTGCCCCACAGTCAGGCTGAAATCATCGTCCCAGCTCCCCTCGTTCGACACCATGTGGATAGTGAAGTCTAGGACAGTCCCGCACGCAACAGTCCCGTCCACGCGGAAAGAGAAGTGGTTCGATATCGAACCGCCCGTCCCGTCAGCCGCTATGTTCGGGAAAGACGCCGTCGCGTCCGTCACCGTGACACCCGTCGTTGATGTGCTGAGAGTCCCTGTAACGCCTGTAACCCCGGAGGTCCCGTTGTTGTGGAGCGTGAGCTGGACCGTAACGTCCTCGCCCGGGTCGATGTAGCCGTTACCGCCGCCGCTCCCCGTCCCGTTGCACGCCTCTGTGAAGCTGTTCGACTGGTATTCCAGCGATGCCCCGCATGACTGCGCCGGGTAGGTGAAGTTGATGCTCCAGGCGTTCAGCGTCCCCGCGTCGCCGCTAGCGGTGTCGGTCACGCTCAGCGTCCACGTCCCGAGCGCGTTCTGGCCGTCGAACGAAGAGAGCGTCCCTTCCGGCCTGAAGGACCCCGTGAAAGGCGCCGTCCCCGCCGTTATCGACCCCGAAGCCTCGTCGTCGAACACCGTGTTCGTGAAGTTGTCCCCGCTGCTGCCGCGGTTGTCGACCAGAAGGACCGTCGTGCTCCCGGGGCTGAGAATACGCATCTCCACATCCCCGTCATACGTGTGAGTCAGGCTGCCTATTATCACATTAACGTCCTGGATCACCTTGTTGTCCGTGACGGCCACCGTCGACGTGACCGTCGTCGAGTCGGGGATGGCTTTCGGCACGTCGGTCGAGGCGTAGGTCGGGTTCACGTTCATCCCCGTCGTGAAGGTGTAGTATGCTCCGCCGTTGTTCGCCGTCGCGCTGTTGCCGGCGGGATCTGCCGAGGTGACAGAGAAGTAATAGCTCGTGCACTGTGAAAGACCCGTCACGAGTACGCTGTGGCTCGTCACATAGCTCGTCAGGTTGTCGGTGTTCGTCCCCGGAGGAGTCGAAGTGCCGTGAGTCACTCTGCTGTTGGCGTTCTCGTTCGTGTCCCAGGTGATCGTCGCGCTGTTGCCCGTCACGTTCGTCGCCAGAACGTTGCTGATCACTGGGGCTGAACAGTCGACCGTGGCGGTATCCTGACGAAGTACATTCGTTCCTCCCGCTCCGTCATCAGCATCGATGTAATTCACCGTTATCGTATTGCCGGTCGCTACGGAAAGAAGCCCGTCCCCGTGGGACGGAGCGGCGGTCGATAAGGTGATAGTTCCGACAAATGTCGCGGATCCGGCCGGAGTTGCCGTTAGGACGACGGTTTCTGGTGTGGTTTCGCGAGTTGAAGAAATAGTGACATTCTGCGTGGGGTTCCCGCTGAGGCTCGCGTCCGAAACCGTGATCGTGACATTCCCTGAACAGGCGTAGGTCTCCTTGTCGAGAGCCACGCTGCCGGCGTATCCGCACGCGTCGAACCTGAAAGAAGCTATCCTGGTCTGTCCTGACCCGCCGTACTGGGTCGTGAACCAGAAAGTGCAGTCGTCTTCGGGATCAACACCCATGCCCGCGTAATCTCCCCATCGCTCGCTGCCTGTCGAGGAGGTTGTCGCGTTGATGATCACATTATCGTAATAAGGCATCGTTCCGAGCGGATCTGATGACAGCCGCCCCGAATAGTAAATCGAAGGATAGAGAGAATCTCCCGTGCGTGTGTAGCCGACGGCGATGTTTCCGCTCCCGTCCATGGCTATGCCGGCAACAGATCTGTGCACACCTGATTCGCCGCCGAGGACGCCTTCCTGGTAAAGGCCCCACGATCCGCTGACCTTGCGCAGCTCGAACCAGTGGATCGCGGCGTGATCCGTGCCGTCCACATCCTCCGCGAAAGCGCCAACGATGGTCTCATACGATCCCCAGTTGCGGTACTGAACGGGGAAATGAAGAGGCTCCCTGATCGGGTCGATCGCTTGCGTCGTTCCAGCCTGCGGCATGCAGTCCCAGTTGCCGCTGGTGCCGCATAAGGTATGGTCCCAATCCTCCATCGGAACAGGGGTGAGCTGAGTTATTGTCGAACTGGCTGGAGTGTCCCAGTCCACATGGAACGCCCAAAGATCCATCACGTCGCAATTCGTGCATGAATACCCCGAATGTATCTCGGTATCCACCGGCCGCGCGAAGATGGCAGGAGCTCCGGCCGGAGGCGGGTTCCCTTCCATCGTGGCGGGAAGGGTAAGCTGAAAGCCCCACCCGGAAAGGGTCGGGATAGTGAACGTCTGGGAGGTTGCGGGCTGACCGGCCAGCATGCTGACGCGGTCCAGCACGTGAACATAACCCCCGTTGTTTACTCCGATGTAATAGCCGTCGGGCCATACCGCGTATTTGGGATAGTCCTGCATGCCTCCCGCGGCGCTCATGTCGAAGGCGTAAGCGTAGTAGGCTCCCGTTGGATCGGAAGTCTGGGAGACATAAACGCACAGCGTTTCGGCCGAAGAATCGAATTCGCTTATCATCCAGCGGTCTGCCATTTCGTCGTATTGGACTATAGGATCGCAGTATCCGCTGTTGCAGGGAGAGGAGCCCATGTCGTCCATGTAGAACTGGTCGAGCTGGGTCCCGGTCTTGCTCCAAACAGTGATGATAGATGTCTGGCTGGAGTTGTCTCCCTGAACGAAATGATCGGGGCCGACGTCGCCTGTATCGTCAGGAGGAGAGGAGGAGGATGTGTATCCGGCAAAGTTCATGATCGGCGTGTTGAAGGCGCTCGGCTTGGGGTTACCGGATCTTGTCGCGAGGAATTGCTGTTGAAGCTCAGCCAGCCTGTTCCCGTGCTCCGGCATGTCGATGTTTGGAACGACTATGCCTCGGTCGTCCCTCCGTTTGGCCTCGACCTGGAACATTATCGAGGCAGGACCCGGATCCGGAAGGTCCCGGGCGGCCGGAGTCAGGGTCGGTACGACCGGCTCGCTGACATATACCGGTCCAGAACTCTGGGCGAACCTAGCTGTGGCGATGAAAAGTAAAACCATCGCAAGGGTGATAATTTTCCTATTCATGGCAATCTCCTTCAAATATATATTTAAAAGGCAGGGCGACCTCTTCGGAAATGGTGCTCCTTGTGATCGTATCCTGCTACGCTTCACGGGTTAAGCAGTTCAGTGGCGGCTGTCCGGAGGTCCTTGCTTCCGTTGGCGGCCATAATTTCCAGGTCCTCCTTGTCCATTTCTTTGAGGACATCTTTACAAATATCCACATAATCTATATCAGCGGAGTTGAATTTTATGAAATTCCCTTCAAGGACGGGAAGGCCGGGATGGAATGATTCTCCCTTGCGCCCCCTGTGTCCCCGGAATACCTTGTCGGAAAGGATACCGCTGTGCTCGGTAGTCACACGGGCAGACCATTTTTCTGTAACAACCCTTCCCCTGGGAGGGGGGTAGCCGCCGGCCGTTTCATCCAACACATAACGCCTGTCCGTGGTTTCGCGGACAACGCGTACTTCGATCCTGCCAAATCTCTCAGCAAGAAGGGGGTGCGAAAGTCCGTTCTTGAGACGGGTTTCCCTCGGGTCCGGCTCCGGCGGGGCTTCTTCGTTGAACTTGCGTATCATCTCCCTGAGCTCTGCGGATTTGATATGGTTCAGCTTGTCTTTGGCATAAAGATGCCTCCACGCCTTTTGTCGGACATCGTCATCCGGCTCCTTTTCCGCAGTTCTCGCAAGGACTTCCGCGTCACGGATCATCGGAACGATCTGGGCTCGAAGGCGCCAATCGCTCCCGCTTTCCAGGTAAGCGCCCAGCAACTCCTGATCGGTCAGCCGTAAAAGAGCTGCTTTACGGACAGAGGAGCTGGGATCGTTGCGCATTATACGGTAGATCAGCTCCTGATCAGTCAGCCTTGCAACGGCCCTCCATCTGACCTGCGGCGAAGGGTCATCGAGCGCCAGGCGGGAGAAAAGGTCCGCGTCGTTGATGTCCAGCCCGCCGACCGCCCTGGCGCGAACTCGACCGGACCGGTCCTTTTCGATTATCTTCAACAGAAGGTCATGATCGTGTATGCGCGCAACCGATTCCTCTCTGACTTTTTCATCCGGATCATCGAGCGCGACACGGGTGAGAGCATCCTGGTCTTTAAGCCGCCCGGAGGCCTTGGCTCTGACCAGAGCATCCTTGTCCCCTGTCGCGATCGAGTAAAGGACCGACTGGTCCTCCAGATGGGCGGTGGCAGCCAAACGCACTTCCGGCGAAGGATCCTTTTCGGCCAGATCTGCCAGCAGAGCCTTGTCTTCTATCTTTCCGGCAGCGGCAACTCGAACTGCTGGTGGATCATCCCCGCGAACCAGCTTTTCCAGAAGATCAGCGCCGGTCAAACCTTCAACCGCCGCGGTCCTTACCTCGACGGGTTGCGAAGCGTCCGAGGCAAGTGACGCAAGAGTTTCCTGAGAATCCGACAGTCTTATCGCCGACACCCTCAGGACAGGGTCCCGGCTATCACGGCTAAGCTCATCGATGATAGCCCTGTCCCTTATCTTGGATAATGCAGCGGTCCGAAGCTGGTCTTCCTCCGTGTTTCGCGCCACATCGAGAAGAAGGCGGTGATCCGAGATCATGTTAAGCGTCTGCATGCGAAGCCTGGCGTCGGGGTCGTTCAGGGCGACTTTGACCAGTAGATCCTGTTTATGGATATTTCTCACTGCGGCCGTTCTGACCGCGACGACCTTTTCTTCCTCCAATATCCTTGACAGGGCTTCTGTGTCCTGCAGCGACCTTACCGCGTTCTCCCGAACCAGCGGATCGGGGTCATGGAAAGCAACTTCGGCCAGCATTTTCTGGTCTTGCATTACTTCAACTGCCGCCCATCGCAAGTACCAATCCTCTTCCTTTGCGATCCTGTATAGCAAATCCTGGTCTTGAAGCCGGTAGATCGCCTCTTTCCTGACCAGGCGCAATCCGGCACAGGTCGCCACCTTGTAGAGCTGCTGTTGATCTTTGATCCTGGCGACTGCCTCGAGGCCTTCTTGCAGATTTACGGCTTTTATGGCGGATTCATCATCAGAAAGTAAATTATCTTTTCGGTGGCCCCGCGAATAATCCGAGACCTTTCCCGCTGATCCGTCGTTTCCCGCGGGATCTTCAGCAGCCTCCTCGGCAAAGAAAACGGCCCTGTCAGGCGGAACAATTGATTTATCAGGTTGATGAGAAGCCGGGCGTCTGTCCCTGACGGCACATGAGATAACAGCCAGCGCAAAGAGCGTTATCAGAACGCGCGACCATATATTTATCAATCTATCTCCCTGGGAACTTGAACACCCTCGTTCCGGTTATTATTATAATCCAAAAGCATATGTTTTTTCCATAGTCAAGGACCGCTGCGATCCTGAACAAGGATCCTCTTCCCTGTATTAACTGACAAATGACTCGGAATAAACGCTTATTTTAGCGGAAGAACATGACAGAAAGGAACGGGGCCGGTTTCCCGGCCCCGTCTTACGCTTCAGCTCTTAAGCCTTCGGTTCTTCCGCTCTGTCCTCAGGAGCAGCCGCCCGGGCTGTTTACCTGCCTGGCGCCGCATGTGGCCGTCCCGGCAGGGCCTTCGCCCGCTCCGCTGTAGCCCGTGATCAGGTAGTAGAAGCATCTGCCCGACGCTCCCGCCGCATTGTCGCCCGTCAC
>JAKQCT010000049.1 GCA_029559035.1 Acidobacteriota bacterium | reverse complement strand
GACTTCTATTAGATTTGGCCACAAAAATTCCTATACCTTCAGAACCATGGGGTCTAAGAGTAGGGTATGAGCAGAATATCAATGCACTTTCCAGAGAACTTTTTAAAGCAGAGCAGTATTTAGAGAAGGAGAAATGATCATGAAGAGATATATTATTCTTACAATCTTATTTTGCGGGATATCTATTTATGGTTATGAAGACAATACGCATAAAAAGCTAACTGAACAAGCTATAATTATTGCCATCATTAAGGGTGGGCTCCCAGAGGATTTCTTTCTAACCAGTAATAAATCTGCTATTGCCAACGGTGCTGGTAGTCCCGATGGTGAGGACTATACAAGTTACGAAATAGAAATGCGTGATTCGTGCAACGATCCAATAATAGTAGATATCGATAAAAATTATTTGGAAGTATTGAACCATTTTAAAAGTGGATTGTGTGGGAGAACTCCAGCACACTATAAATATGTTGAATTTTTTAAAGATGCTGTTTATCTTTGGAAAAAAGGGAAAAAGCAGGATGCGGCTTTTATCTTAGGGCGTGCATGCCATCTAATTCAGGATATGGCCCAACCGCAGCATGCGATGGATGAATGGCACTGTTATTCAAGTTTCCATGATATTCCTGTTCATATCCAGAATCCGAGCTTTATTGAACATCTTATCGAAGCCAACTTTAAATCGAGCAATCCATTAGATTTTTGCCCAATCTCGCAGTATGACTATGCGGAATTAATTGATAACTTCTCACAATATAAAGATTTCTATTGCTGGGAATCAGCAGAACTATTAATGGAAGATATAGGTGTATCTGTTGGGCAAAATCATCTGGAAACCCCTTTTACTTCAAAAGTATTAGAAGAAACCTATGGAATTGAGTATGGAATACAATGTGATTCCAATGGCGGTTGCGCTCCGCTGTGGCTACCCTTCCAATTTAATGGGGATAGTGTTACCTGCTATCATTCGCGATATGTTGAAGATTACGAATGGGAAGCAATCGGGGCGAAAAGTGGAATTTTTAAAAGAGTTGATTTAGCGATGAAAATAGCCAGAGACAGTTCTGATAGGAAAGTCATTGGTTCTTATGAAGAAGAAGTATTAGGTCCGATGCTATTATCTCCGGCTGTTGCATACTCCGCCGGTGTAATCGTAGCCTTCTGGAACGAGGTGAAGGATCCAAAGCCCTGCGGTTCAAACGGAGGCTTGCTCTCAGAAGACAGCGGGATATGCCCCACCTGCGGCGGGCCGCCGGTGATACCAACGCCGGCGGGGGACATGCCGGACGATTCGGTTTTCGTTAAATCCTCGACGGTTGAAAGCGGGCAGAATCCCAAGACGGATGACTGGAGAACTATCTGCAGGGTGGGCATCGGCAAGGGGCTCTCGACCATGGCGGATTACGGGGTCTCATCAGACGTCATGGACCAGCTTTCCGCGATGGACGAGAATTCCGATCCGGAAACGGCCCAGGCTCTCTATGACAAGCTCGACTGGTTCATGCAGAAGTATTCGGGGCCGCAGAATACTATGCCGATTGAAGCCAAAGAGGCGCCATTCGTTGCGATCGCTGGAAGGGGCTTTCCCGATTCGGCGGAAGCTCTGATCAATTACCTCGGAGAGCCGTTAAAGATACTTGAAGAGCCGAGTGAAAGAGTGCTGAACGACGAGGAATCTCTATCCATCATCCCTCCGAGGCGCGGCATCCTTGAAGCGGACCCTTCGAAGCAGAAGATACTGATTCTTCCCACCGGGTCGCTTTTCGGCCTGAGGAAGGATTCCCTCGAGCGCGCGGCGCTGCAAAGCTATGCTGAACAGGGAGGGATAATCATCTGCTTCACTCAGGCTTACGGGGACGATTTCACGGCGCTTCCCGTGCCTGAGGGCGAAGAGCTCCTCGCGGCAGGGTACAAGCAGGACGTTTCGTGTTTTTCAGGATCGGCCTATCCTGTGACGGACCATCCCATCCTGTCCGGCATCACGACGCTGAGGATGGGATGCAGTGCCGGGCAGTGCGTGTTCCGGCCGGGGATAACCGCCGGTTTCGACGGCTTCTTCAGGAAGGTTCCGTCCGATGCGGAGGTCCTTCTCAGGAGAACCGCCACGGGGGAACCCTGTTTCGTCCTTTACCCGGTGGGCCAGGGACATGTGATAGTCACTACCATGTTCGCCGACTGGGGTTATTCGAACGGGAACATCACGAACGACGCAAAATCGATAATCGCCAACGCCATCTCGTGGGCGAAAGAGCCTCTTTCCGATATGCCTTCGGTCGATATTTCAGAAGGAGGGAATCCTTCCCTGATACCGCTGGACCTCACCATAAGGAACCTGTCGTCGATCCCCGCCGACCAGGTCGAGGTGATCGTGACAACGCCGGACCGCGGAAAAATCGTGAAACGCGAGACCCTGTCAATTTCTGTTCCTGCAGGGTCCTCAACCGTCATTCACAGGGATCTTGATCTCTCTGAGTATTATTCCTCGTACGCGCCGAAATACGGGATCTTTCACGCCGATTACAGGCTGCTCGCGCTGAACCCCCTCACGGGAAACGAAGAGGAGATCCAGCCGCAGGGCGAGACTCCGACGGGCCGCTTCATCGTGAAAAATCCTGACGAAGCGGTGGCGGGGCTCTCCGACACGGTATTCTCGGTTTCGTCTGACAGCGATTACGCGGGAAATCCACAGGCCCCCGTCCATTTCCACTTGAAGGACGGAACCGGGACCGCGAGGAATCTCCATATCTGGGGCGCGTGGAACCACGAAGCGGGGCGGCTTCTCCAGACGATAAACCTTCCCGCAGGGGGAGACATTACATTTGATATTACCGACGACTTTACAAATCCCGGGACATACAGATATTTCCTGATGGACCAGAATTACGGGATCCCCTCGCAAAGCTTCCTCGGGGGGAATTATACCCGTCTGTGGGGAAACGATCCGTGGAATATCGCGGGCATCGGGACGCTTCTTCTGGTGAACAATTCCAACGACCTCCTCATGAGGATCAGCCCGCTTTATGGGCTAAAGGCCGGCCGATACGACAAGGATGAACCTGTGACAGGCTCCCTGACCCTGGAGAGCAGGATGGGCGTTCCGACCGACATGACAGTGGTTTTCACTATCGGGGCGCTCGATCAGACGGTTTCTTCGACCAGCACCGTGCACCTGGAGCCGGGCGCCACCGGTGAGGCGGCATTCGACCTTTCAATGGCAGGGATGGAGGGCTATTTCAAATCAGCCAAGGTCAAGGCGGAGGTGTTCCTCGGAGGGATATTCATGGGCTCGAGGACAAGAAGCATTGCCGTGGAATCATGCCTCCCGAAACCGATAATGACTCCCGAATGGCCCGAGGAAGCGGAACTTGGCGACCTTGGCACGATCAAGGTCAATGTTCTCAACAGCGCGGCGGGCTCCAACTGTCAGGCTGAATGCGTTCTCAAAGCCAGAGTAGAAATGCTCTCCCCGCAGGGATCGCCCACCTTGATAGAAGAGCATGAATTTCAGGTCAGCCCTCTCGACCCGGGCGTGAACAAGGATGTGGCTGTCGCCTGGAGCGCCTGGCAGCCGGAAGCCTGGAAAAAATACAGGGTTTCGTTCTCTCTGGATTGCGAACATCTCGGCTCAGGGTTCGCAGGCGCTTTTCAGTACCGCGACTATGACATCAAGCTACCTTATCTTAGGGCCGTGACCGGGTCGTCGGGGGGAGGCGAGTCTTCGATCCTGATAAACGGCGAGATGCTGAACAACGGTGACCTGTTCTGGAGAGGACAGTTATCTTACCTCTGCCCTGCTCTCGGGGACATCCCGTCGCAGGAAATACTCGTCGCCCCGAAAAGTACTCGCCCGATAACGCTGTCCGTCGCGAGGCCCGACTCCTTAGCATCAGGCCTTTATCCGGTCCAGATGACATTCTCTTCTCAGGAAACTCAAACCGATATCATCGGACAGGGCGTCATCCGCGTTTCTGCTCCTGTCGTCACGCTCCTGTTCCCTGAAGAAGCGCCTCTTTTCAGGCACGACCGGGATGCGGAGCTTCCCGTCAAGATCTCCGTTTCCGGATCGGCTTCGACGGTCCGGGCGACCTTGAACGCGACTCTTGACTGGGAAGGCGGGTCGATCGAGATAACATCGGGAGAACAACTGCTTCTGGAACCGGAGCAGCCGTCCTTGCTCGCTTTGAACATTCCCGTCAGCGGGATAGATTCGCCCGGACCGTTCGGTGTCAATATTACCATCCACATCGAGCAGGGAAGCTCTTCCTTCGCTTTTCATGGCGGCTATGTTCTCGGTGGCTCGAAGCTCGCAGCTTCTTTCGTTCCCGATTCCACGAACCCTTCCGGGACGATCAATTGCGAACTTTTCAACGAAGGCGCTTTTGAAGGCGACTGCGATGTTGATCTGGTTCTTACCGATCCATATGGCCAGGCTGTCTTTCAGGATTCAGGATCTTACTTGATTCCGATAGAAGGATCGGTCGTTCTTGACGCTATCGTCCCGAATGTCCTGCCGGGCGATTATGAGGTAAGGCTTGACGTATGGGACAAAACGACAGAGAAAAGCCACACTTTTTCAAAAACTGTCGAGGTCGGAGGAACAGCTCCGTCGTTGACGCTTTCCCACAACAGAAAAATATATGGCACCGCCGACAGCGTTAACCTTTCGGCGCTTCTCCATGATCCTCAGCATATCTGCGGAAGCTTCGGAGTCTATACTTTCATAGAGAGATATATCGGAAAGGGAGAACCGCCGGGGCCATACGGACCACCCGGCACATCTTGGAGCGTTCCCGGCGGCGGAATTACGGGAAACTCCGTCGTCAAGCCAAGCGAATGGTTCGTCGATCCAATCGCCGGAATGTCGGCTTACGCGGTCGACGGAGACGATTTGTATGAGGGAAGCGATGTCGTTCCTGTCGCGCTCGATCTCGATAATGACGGGATGGACGACGTGGTGTCTTGCAAAGAGGGAATTCTGCGCGTTTCATCTTATCGAGCTCTTGAGGCCGGGGCTTCAGGGATCAGAAATGAAAGAGCAAAGAAGGATCATGCCGGAAGTAGGCACGAAGGCTTAAAGGAATCTTTCCTTTCCATAAGAGTCGACCGGGAATGGGGAGATCCTGAAGATGAATGGACTCGCTGTTTCATGCTTGCTTTCAGGGATGAGGCCGGATCAGGAAGCGATCCGCTGATAATAGGGATGTATGATCCCACAGCCATGAACGCCGCCGTTCTTTGTGTAAACATAGGCGGCTCGTTGCTGTGGAGAAGGGATTACCAGCTCTCTTATCCGTATGACATCTCAAGCTTCGGGGTCGCCGACCTGAACCGGGACGGGGCCGGGGATATAATCCTCCTTGTCGGGAATATCTTTACAGCGTTGAACGGATCGACAGGTGAAACCCTGTGGCAGATGGACGAGATCACGAGTTATCTGTTCGGACTCACGGTGGGTGACTCGGCAAGCGGTCCGATGATCTGGACTTTTACCTGTGACGAAAACGGCGACAAGGTCCTTCTCATCGACTCGTCGGGGATCATGATCCGTCAATATGATGTCCCTTCAGGTTATACGCACATGTCAACCGGCGATGTTGACGGCGACGGAGATGACGAGGCGGTCCTCGGCTGCACCGACAATCAGATCTACCTTTTCGATGCCGAAGAAGAAACCTTTCAGGTTTTTCCGCTGAACAGCATGGGCCGTTTCGGGTTATACGACATCAGCGGCGACGGAAGAAAGGATATCGTATATTCGAAAATTATCGATTGTTCAGACGGCGGCTGCGTGACGAGTCTTACTGCCGCCGACCTGATGACATCCCAGGTTTTCTGGACCCGGGAGCAGGAGGGGGAGGGAACTCCGGTATTCTATAAAAACTCCTCCGATGAAATTAAGATCCTCCATTATCCTGAACGTGGCGAAGACTACCACGGACACGCTTGCCTGCTTGACGCATCAACGGGAACCCTGGAGCAGTTCATTGAAAATTTCCCCTTTGTGTCGGATTCCTGTCTCGCGGGGGATTTCAACGGCGACGGAGTTAGCGAGTTCGTGCTTTACGGAACCATGCTTCTCAGGGGATGCGACAACGACGACGGCACGGCGGGAGCCTGTCAGGATTGGGAGACGGTCTGGGAGAATTACGAATCGATAGACCAGAACGGGCGGGACACGGTAAACATGGATTACGACGCGGGAACGATAGCCTCGCCTGGATTCTTCAGGACGGCATGTTTTGTGGACACTGAGAACGGCCAGTTCCTTGACTCCGGGTACAAGAGCTTCACGGTGGTAGAGGAGACACTGGGGCTTTCTTTGTCTCCCGAAGCGGGAAAGTCGGTCAGGACCGTCGAGAGTTATGAGGGTTCCATTACAGTTGCAAACATGGGAACCGCGGAAGAGGAAGGATTGAATATCGTCCTGAGCGTCGATGATCAGGAATATGATTCGTGGCAGCCTGGCCCCCTTCAGCCCGGGGCAGAAAGGATATTCAATTATTCGATCCCGCCGGCCAGCCAGGGAAAACACAAGATCGACGCGCACGTGGAAAAGAACGGAAACGTACTTGATACTGTTTCATCATCATTTTTCTCCATAGTTCCCCCGCTGGACATCCTCGTTTCGGCGCCGGAATATCATCTTGGGGAGATGATGGAGATAGGCGCCGCTATCGTCAACAGAGGCGAGACGCCTGCATCGATCGAAGTCGCCCTGTCGGATGATCCTTCCGAGGTCTTTGATCTCCAACTGCCTCCCTACCAAAGTGCCGCCGTGTCATTCGCGAGACAGGCGGGTTCGGATTACAGCTCGACGCTCTTCATGCGGGGAGACGCGGAGAGATCCGTCCCTGTTTTCATACCCTTCGGATACGATATTGAACTTAAGATCCCCGAACTGCCGCCGCTCGCCAAAGGCATAATTCAGGTGCCGGTCCAGATCCATCAGGACGGGCCGGCTACATATTCAGGCTCTCTGGTAGCGACATTGACAACTCAATCAGAGGGTTCTCAGGTTTTCGCCTTTCCCGTCCGGGTCGGCCCGGGAGAGACGAAGAGCGAGACCATGGTCTTGTCCGCTGAGTTTGCGGGCAGCGCTACTCTTGCAGTCAGCGCGTCGTCAACTTCTTCGGCGGTTCAAATAGAGCTCGCAATCTATGATAAAGGTACCGGGTCTCTGGAAATAACTCTTCCTCAAATTGCGGGAGAAGGCCTCGTTTCGTTGCCATATATTGTAAGAAACAGCATCGCGGCTGAAGGATCGTTCACCATCGCTCTTGTTTCCGGCGAGGCCGGGCCGGTCCCGATTGCACAGGAGACCATCGTCGTTGAGCCGCTGGGTGTTGCCGAAGGATCCCTTTCGGCCGTGTTCCCCTCCCAATCGACCACCCTCACCGTTCTTCTCAACGGAGTGGCAGTCGCCTCGGGGCAACTGGAAGTCGTTGACAGGTTCTCCGCAGAACTTTTGCTTGAGCCGGTCATGTCGCCCGATGCTCTCCCGGTCTTGAAAGCGAATGTCATCAACAAGGGATATGAAGCGTTCGACGCGAGGCTGGTCTTTATTGGCGGGACAGTCGAGTCTCGTCTGATCAGTCTTGATAGCGGCGGAGCAGCTTCGGTCGAGATAACGATAAACCCGGAAAGTTATGGTGGTTCATCGGCGCTTGTGCAGGCGGGTCTTCATCTGCCGGACGGCTCCATCATAGAAAAAGAAGCTTCCCTGCAATTCGAATCTCCGCAGATGATCGTCGCGATTCCTCCCGCTCCGATAACGATCATACCCGGACAGGTTTCGCCTCTCACATTCACCTTGTCGAATTCCGGGGACTTGTCTGCAGATGTATCGGTGGAAGTGGAGATCGCGGACGGCGAGACGGAACGCTTCGCGAAGACGGCGATAATTCCCGGTCACAGCTCCGTCCCTGTCGCGGTGAACATACCGCTCGCGGCGGATATCCCGGGCGGAAAGGCTGAAGCCCGCTACGCCGTAAGAGACAACGGCAGCGGGGAGATCCTTTCCGAAGGCGATCTCGCCGCTCTTGTCGAAGGGCCGCGCGTCCATGTGTCGGCTTCAATAGACGGCGCCGCTTATGATCCGGGAACGACCGCGACGATGACCGTTAACTTTTCTCTTGATCCGCCGGCCTCTGATCCGATGACCGTAGTCGCAAAGGTCTCAGCCGGTCCTTATGAAACCGAAGAGGTCATAACGGTTGCCGGAGCCAGGTCTGAAACATTCCAGGTGCCGATAGATGAAAATACTGACAGCGTATCGGTGGATGTGACCCTGCCGACCGGCAGATCCATCTACATCAACAGGTTCCGCAGTTATCCTTTGACCGCAGGTTTTTCCATACATCCCGTAGAAACGGTCTATGATGCGGGTGAGGATGTTGTAGTTGCGGCTCATCTCCCGGCGCAGGGTTCCCTCGAGCTTACCTTCAGGGACCAGGAGGTTAAACTATCAGGTAACGGTTCTCTAACACAGTCGTTCACGACGCCCTTAGACGCGAGAGAGGATTCCTACCTCCTGTACTACGAATACACGCCTGAAGATCCCGCCTACGCTCCGGCTTCTGGCTCCATCGCTATAGATGTGCACGGGGTAGTGGCGACGGCAGGAGAATCAAGGCTCTCGAAAGCGGTCTATCACTCGGGCGAGGAGGTTTCAGGCCAGCTGGTGATCCGCTCCGACCGCGATCTGGCTGGGAGCCTGGAGTATTTTCTCACTTATCCGGACGGGGATTGGATATTCCTCGGGAAAGAAAATATAACCGTTTCATCCGGAGCGCCGTCCCGTCGGCAATTTTCCTTCCCGTTCGTCTCGACAACGTCGGGAAACCACAACATCGGCTTCATGTTCGTCGGAGCGTCCAGGGAGATCTATGTCGAAGGGACCCTTCCGTTCAGTTCCGGAAAGGCCACTCTGGTCTCGCTTTCCACAGAGAAAGCCGAATATCCCGAAGGAGCGGAACAGGTTGAGGCCATAGTAAAAGCTACGGGAACGGGAAGCGCCGCCATTTCAATTTTCATGGACGGCACGCTCGTCAACCAGCAGCAGATCGACCTTGACGGAACCCAGACCGGTTTATACTCTCTTGGAGCCGTGGGACCAAAAACCCATACGATAAAAGCGGTGTTGACGGACAGCTTCGGCCAGGAATCAAAGGCGTACACAAGTTTCATCTACGGGTCGAAGCTGCCCGACCTGGCGGGTTTTGTCTCAACTGGCGGGCAAAACGGCGATTTATTAAGGCTGGCCTGCATCGTGCAGAACAAGGGGATCTCTGAATCGTCCGCTTTCCGGGTGGCTCTTTATGAAGGAGATCCGCAAGGCGGCGGAGTTCTTATAGGCAACGTGCTGATGCCCGCGATAGAGGCAGGAGGAACGGATTCTTCGATCTACGACTGGGATGTCGCCGGGAGAACCGGGGAAGTTTTCGTTTACTGCGTTATAGATACCTTGGAAGAAGTAAGGGAATGGGATGAGACTAACAACTTCGACAATGCCGCATTGACGATATTCGCCGCTCCCGCAATTACAGTGACTCCCGAAGAGGGAAGCTGCTCCAGCGAAGAAGTGACCCCCTCCGTTACGGTAACGCCGGAGGGATACTCCATTTCGATGACTATGGATGGAGAACCTTTCGAACTGGGATCGAGTGTCGCGGGGGAAGGCGAACATTTGCTCTCGGTTACAGCGTCAAACATCGAGGGAGCTTTTTTCTCTCTCGAAAGGAACTTCACTATAGATCTTTCTGCTCCTTCCGTAGAAATAGCCAGCCCCGTGGAAGGAGAAACCGTTGAACCCGGATTTGTGCCCGTCGTCATCAGTTCGGATCCTGAAAACGACACTATCGCAATTCTTCTTGACGGTCACGAGTACGCGCCGGGAACTCCGATCTTATCCGAAGGACAGCACGCGCTGACAGCGTCCGCTTCGGACGATTGCGGAAATACCAGTTCTGAGATCACGCGGAACTTTACAGTCGAGGGAGAGACTGCCGGTCCCGAAATGCCAGAACTGATCGGTGATTTCGCTTTCTTTGGATGCGATTCGATGACGGCGAACGGAAGCGTAAAAACGTATGGCGTTCCATCGGTCGGCGGGTCTCAGGGGTTCGGCGGGCATGTCGGTTCGAACGGTGACATAAAGGTCTCCGGCGCGAACTTCATAAACGGCGACGCGGCGCCCGGCCCGGGTCATTCGGTCTTTATAACGGGAAATCAAAACCAGGTGCAGGGATCCAAAAACCCCGCCGACGCGGTTCATCCCTGCGAAGAGGGACCTCTTTCGGAATGGGTCGAATACGCCCAGGCGAACAACAATAATTCGCAGATCCCGACACAGTTCATGGATCAACTGGGGAACATGGTGATAAACGGCAGCAGGACCTGCTCACTCCCTTCGGGGACTTACATTGTTTCCTCCCTTACGATCAACGGCAGCGCGAAGTTGATCGCGCAGGGAAAGGTCGTGATGGTGATAACCGGGGCGTTGACTATCAACGGAGGCTGTTCGGTCAACAACAACGGCATCCCCGGCAACCTGCTAATGGTCTCATCTTCAAGCGGTGTTGTCATGATCAACGGTGGAGCCAAAACGAACCTGCAATTATACGCGCCGCTCTCGACAGTGATTGTCAACGGAAGCGTGAAAGGCCATGGCGGTATATGGGGAAAGAGCCTGACAGCCAACGGCTCCGTCATTTGGAGCAGGATCGAATGAGGCCAAAATGAATGCCGGGAAAACGCAAAACGACGGTATTTCGAGAAAATGGCAGAAAATGGGGTCAGGCCATGCATTATGCATTGAGTTGAAAAGTGGTATAATGCAACCATGGCTAGACCGCTGAGATTGGAATATCCCGGGGCTTTGTATCACATCACCTCCAGAGGGAACGAGAGGAAGAAGATCTTCCTTTGCGATGAAGACAGGGAGCTTTTCCTCCATCTGCTGTCAGAGGTGGTCGAAAAGCGCCGGTGGACCTGTCACGCTTACTGCCTCATGGACAACCATTACCA
>JAKQCT010000032.1 GCA_029559035.1 Acidobacteriota bacterium | reverse complement strand
GCTTCGCTTCCCAAAGAGAGGAGCTATCCTATCCTCTCTTAGGCGCTCCGCTCGCGAGCTCGCTGCGCTGAACACTCCCCCGGCAGGGAATGCGCCCTTTCGCAAAGTGAATTTGTCTCAGGGCGCAACATTTGACGCCCTGCGGGCAGACAAGGAAGGCACGCTAGGCTGATGGCTGAAGGGTCAATAAGGAAATCGATTCATCAATTTTTCACTTTTCAATTTTCAATGCGGGCGCAGCCTGCTTGGCTGACGCCAGGCTGAAGGCTGAAGGTCAATAAGGAAATGATTCCGCCTCAGGCTGGTTATTTGTCCTTCTCAAGGTCTTGAAGGGATCTGTAAATGACGACTTCAACTACTCCCGGCGGATCGAACCTTAAAGAATAGGTCTTGCAGATGTCTCCAAGGAAGTTTTCCGTCTCGATCGAGTTGAGTTCGTGGATGATCTCCTGGCCCGGCTCGAGGGAAGCATCCAGCGGCTTCGAATCGCTCGGGGGGCCGAAGATGGTCTCCCGGATATCCTTGACGCAAACGGCGGTCGTTCCAACGTTCCTGATCCTGGCCCACGGCTTTATGACCTCGCCGCGTTTGACATCGCTGACATTCAGTTCGCAGTAGCCTTCCGAACCGCTCAGGAGATAGGTCATCTTGTTCACTTTTTCTTCGGAGCCGACGGAGATCGCCGCCAGAAGGATCAAAGACCCCAGGATGGTTCTGAAAATATGTTGGCTTCGAGCCAAGGAAATATTCATCTTCTCCTCAGATTCCCATTTTCCTCTTCTAATCTCGCGCGGTCAAGGGTCAGGAAAGAGACCGGCTCTTTTGCTCCGTCGGGGGCAGGTTATGAATATCCTCTTCGCCAGGGAAATAAATCCCACCATTATTCACTTTTCACTTTTCACTTTTCAATCTTCAGTTTTCAATGCAGGCGCAGCCGTATGGCTTACGCCAGGCTGAAGGTCAATAAGGAAATGATTCCTCAAATTTTCACTTTTCAATTTTCAATCTTCAATTTTCAATGCAGTCGGAGCCTGCCGCCCCTTCTCCTTTCCCTCTTTTTCCTCTAAAATAAAGCCATGGCAGACATAGATTTTGTCCGGAAGCTGAAGGGCGAACTGAAGGCGTGGATCTCGGAGGGGATAATCGCGCCGGAGCAGGAGGAGCGGATCCTTTCGCGGTACCGCGTCCTTGAGGAGGCGGAGGAGAAGGCGGGATCGAGCACGTCCTCGGGGTCAGGCCATGCATTATGCATTTACTCCTTTAATAATTCTCTGTGGATTATAGCCAAGCTGAAGACATCCATTCCTTATCGAGCTTCAGCCTATTAGCTACCTTCAGCCCTCATTTGATTCACCCCGGCAGTTCCTTCATCATCTTCTCGACGGCTTCTTTGACCACCTGGGTGGCCTGGCAGTCGTTCTTGTTGTATACGAGGATTCGCTCAAGGATCTTTTCATCCCCTGTTTTAATGTAGTCGTTGAACCACTGGATGGATAGTGCGCCGGAGGGGGTCTCGTCCTCCCACTCGAAGCCGAGGAAGGTGGCTATCGCCTTGATTCCGTAACTGCCCACCGGCCAGTCGGTCTTGCCGAAGACGACCTGGAAGTATAGGTCGATCACGTTGGGCTTTCCAAAAAAGTTCACGACATCTTCTTCCGATTTGATATCGGGATATCTCTTCGCCATCCTCTTGTAGGTCGATTTCTCGTGGGCTGAGTAGTAGTAGATGGAGAATTCTCCCTGCGGCAGGCCGTCGATGTACTGCCAGAACTCTTTCCATGCCTGTTTTTCGGCTTCGCGGGTAATGTCCTTGGCTGTGAAGGCCTTGTAGTAACCTTCTTTGCCCTCTTCCTTGATCCACAATCCGTGCATGTAGACGAAATCCTGGGTCGGGTCGTCCTCGATGTCGAAGTAAAGCTCGTATTTCCTTTTGGGAAAGTCAAACCTCTCAAGTGCGACGGGGCGTTTATGGCGCAGCATGATCCGGGCTCTTCTTTTTGCCTTTTCAAGTGTGTTGTCGCTTATCATGTAGAGAAAATCTTTGTTGCCGCCTTCTTTTTCTGCTTCCTTCCGCTCCATGGCGGCTTCTATGTCAACATCAATAAGGTTTTCTACGGTCTTGATATCGAGATCCCTCGCCAGCCTGTCCCTGGCGTTCCTGCCGACATAGAAAAGCAGTGTCGGATCTTTGCTCTCCGTCGCCCATTTTTTACACGAGTCGTACCACGGGCACAGGCCGCAGGTGGAGGAGATGGCTGGATAGTTGCGGTCCTCGCCCTTCATCAGAGCTTCGACTTCCCTGACGGTCTGGTCGTAGAACTGCCACCATGTCCGGTCATCCTTGCCGCCTATCTTGCTGTTCAGCGGATAGGGAACCTCGGCCTTTGTTATGTCTAGGATGTAGGCGGTGTCGTGGGTCTTGAACCCGAGAAGGTTGAGAAGCTTCGTGTAGTGGCATAGCTGTGCGGCGTAATGTTCTTTAAGGCTGCCCGGGTCGCCCTCTTTTTCGTCCACGCCTTCCCTCCCCGCACCGGATTTAATATCTACTGGAGTGTAAGAGCCGTCGGGGTTTCTCCTCAGAAGGTCGGGGATGCCCATGTTGTCGCCGTGGATAAGGACGCCCTGGTAGATGAGGGGAGTATCGCTCTTCAATGCAGCCATCGTCTGCTCAAACTCTTCTTTCCTGTTTGCGCCTTTTATCTTAAGGACGGCTGTTCCCATAGATTCGATGATTCTTTCTTCGTGAAGGACGCCTCTGTCCCAGAGAAGCTTGACGAACGGGTTGACCTCTGTGCTCTTTTCGTTCTGCGGGCCGTAGATGTCCCGCCACACCTTGTGGGGGCATTGAAAGTAATCGTAAAGCCTCGATGCGGTTATGTAGCGGGGAATGTCGGTCATCTTAATATTGCCCCAACGCCCTTCTGAGCCGCCTTTTCACTTCTGTCTTGAGCGCCGGCGGCCCCAGCACCTCGACCTCGTCGCCGTAGCGGAGGATGTCCAGTATAAGCTCGCGGATGTCCGCGTAGGGTATCTTCAGCGTATAGCTCCCATCCGGGTTGACAGTCCCCTCCTGGTCGGGGTGCCATTCCTCGCCCGAGACCCACTTCGCCATGTTGGGAGTGAACTTGAGGACGGCCGTCTCTGTCGGCACACCGGCGAAGATGCCGTAGGAACGGCCGACGAATGTCCTCAGTTCCGTTTCCGAAACCGACCTTGCGGCAGTGTCGAGAAGTTCCGCCTCGAGGATCCTGTCGAGGCTGAATATCCTCAGGTCGTTGCTTCTATGGCAGAACGCGTCGAGATACCAGTTGTCCCTGTACCTTACGAGCTGGATGGGAGATATCTCTCTTTCCGTCTCCCTGCCCTCCTGCCTTTCCCTGTATTTCATTTTTATCCTCTTCTTCTCGCTCAGCGCGCTGCAGACCAGCGTCAGGGAGGCGGGAGGGACCCTCCTGAAGGCGTGCGGGATAACCTTTATCTTCGCGAGAAATTCCCCGGATTTCCCTTTCTTGAATTGAATGAACGATTGGAGCTTCTTCCTGAAGCTGTCGAGACCGTCCTTCTTCTCGCCCTCTTCCAGGATGCCGAAAGGGATCTCCTTGAAAGCCTGGAGCAGGGCTATCATGGCCACCACGTCGGCCGGAGTGAACCAGACATAGGGCATCTGCGTCATTTCGTCCTTCTCGAGCCTGTAAAGATTCTCGGCCTTGTCGTATTCGATGGGCATCCCGATCTTCTGGGCGTCCTCCACGCACCTGTAAACGGTGAACCTGCTGCATCCCAACGCCTCCTGGAGTTCCTTCGGCGAGCGCGTTTTTCCCCCCAGCAGCAGCTTCTGCATGGCTACGACCCTGTCCAGCCTGTCCATCTTCTTTTTCGCCATCGTCTCCTCCCGGGTCAATTATACCAGATTGATGTAGAACGATGTAGATCGATATACAACATCCTCGTTTTATAACATATACGAACCATCCGCGATATGTCTTCGCGAAACTGCAATTGAAACACAGGGCATGCGAAGGAGGATGATATGATGAAGAAAAACGCTTTTAGTGCTAGAGAAGAAGAATACCGGTTGGAACGCGGGGATACCGAAAAAGAAACAGGGGCGGTTATATGAAACGTAGGCATAGTTCAGTATGGATAAAACCATCATTGCCGGAGTATACACTGAGCTGGAAGGCGTTCTTGGCGGTTGGCCACGACCTAAAGGCGAGGATCCGCTGCCACGAAGAGCTTTTTCTCGAAGGCGATCTCGACAAGCTGCTGGTTGAGATGAAGCTTAAGGAGCCGGAAGATGCCGTGGAGTCCCGAAAGGCGGAAGAAACACCGGAGCCCGTCGAAGAGCCCGTTAGAGAATCGGCGGGAGAGATGGTCCGAAGGATGAGGAAGCTCGGTGAAAACAGAATGGCGGCATTTGGACGGAACGAGCGCCAAAAGAGCCCGTCGCCCGCCTCAGTCCTTAACAACGAGGAGGCTTTTCCCTTCCTGAAGGGCCTTGAAATGCCTATCTCTGCGAAAGCGATTGCAGCTATTCTAGCCTCCATCTACGCTGAAACATACAGGCAGGTTTCGCTGGATGACATTCCAAGGATACTGAGGCTCTTGGAAATTCCCATTGAAAGCCACGCGGTCGAGGGGGAAAAACTGGTCAAGTACGCAAAGAGGGATGACTCTCTGCTGGACTTGAATCAGGAAAGAGTGACGTTCAGGTACATCTTATGGCTAAACAAAAAAGGGTACAGGGCTTTACTGGGAATTGAACCCTGCCACATACTTCCTGAGGATTATGAGAGCGACTTCCCGAGAAGACAGGGAGGCCTCTTCAGGTTCGGCAAAAGCGGGCGAAATCCTTCGGAAAAAGAGCGACGGATAAAACACGATATACCCAAACTCAGGCTCGACGACCTCGTCCTCGACAAGGAGGCGATACTCAAGCTTAAGTATGTTGTGAAGCACCACGGACTGGATAAGAAAGCGCCCTTCAAGCTTTTATTCTGGGGGCCTCCGGGTACGGGAAAGACCTATACGGCGCTCGCGCTGGCGGGTGAACTCGGGAAACCGCTGGTAACACTCGATCTGTCGAAAGTTCTGGAAATGTATGTGGGAGAGACGGAAAAGAGTCTCTCTAACTGCTTCGACCAGGCCGAGAAGGACAAGGCAATAATCTTCATGGATGAGGCCGACTCTTTTTTCAAGGAGCGCCGTATGGACAACAGATCCTGGGAGAACAATCAGGTGAATCATGTCCTCAAGCTTATTGAAACGAGGAAAGTGAGCGTAATTCTCTGCACCAACCTCTTTGAAGCCCTCGATGACGCACTCCTGAGGAGACTGGACGAAGTGATCGAGTACAGGCTCCCGAATGTCGCTGAGAGAGCAGAAATATGGGAAAAGGAACTGAAGAAGAACGGTCTTGACGACGACGGCCTGGATCTCGGGGTACTCTCGCGAATCGAGATTTCCGGCGGGCTCATCGCCAACGCTGTCAGGAAGGCCAACAAAATGAAGGTCGTCGAGGGCGAAGACCTGCAGGTGGACACCCTTTTCCTGCAGGGGCTAGCCTCCGACGAAATGAAGAAACTTGGAAAATCTTTCGCCGCGAAAAGAATTTGCGGCTTTGGAGGTTAAAATGGCCCCGCCCAAAATTCAACTCGAAAGGAGTCACAGATGTTCGATATAATGGCGAACCTCAAATTTATTGAGCGATTCAGGGAAAAAGGGCTCATCGAAGAGTGGGCCGTGAGCGGGGCTATCGCCGGCGAGATCTGGGGCGAGCCGAGAACCTTCCAGGAGTTGGAAGTTATTGTATCTCCCTCTTCGAAGGATTCGATCGATGAGATGCAGGCGAGGCTCGCCGGGATGGGGGAAAAGGATGAATATTCGAAGGGAAAGGTCCGCATCAACGGCTTTACTTTCAAGATCGTCGCGGCGGAAGGGATATTCGGGGACGCCCTGAACGCAGCCCTCGTCAAGAAGTTCCCCGGCGGGATGAAGGTAAAAGTTGTCCGCCCCGAATACCTGCTCGTGATGTTCCTTGAACCCCCGCTCAGGAACGAACAGTGCTTCACCTTCGACTTCTGCGATTACATGAACCTGGATTTCTCCCTGATCTCCCGAATCGTCAAAAAGCACGGAAAAGAAGAGATCTACAGGCAGGAGGACGAAAGATGGCATTTCAAAGAGATGAGGCAGCAGTCGATAAAGGCGATATGGCGAACACCCAAACAGTACAAGCATAAAGTGAAATACCACAGGAACAACGCCCGCCAGCCGCTATACAAGAAGATCGAGGATATCAACATATGCTGTTCGCTCTATGTCCAATACTCCAAGATAAGAATGAAATGGAAGCGGAAAGAAGAGGAGAAGAAATAAAGAGTTTGGAGAGGCATAACGAAAGGAAAGGGTGAATTAAATGCACGAAAGATTGGACTTTTCGGATTCAACCAACCCGGACCTCATGCTCGGGAATTTCAATGTGTGGGTAAAGGGGTACCTACAAAACATTTCCAATACCGACTATCCCATGGACTACAATATCTTGGAATTACAGGCTGCCAGCGAGACTGAAGGAGTCCGCATCCTGGAACCGTATTTATACCTATATGTTGATCAAGTTAAAAAATTCGGGCTCGACCTTCAAGGACTCGCTGCAGGTGAAGAACTCATACCGACGCTTATTATGTTCGATCAGAATTCATTAAAGGAAAGGGTCACACTTGAGGTATTGAGGATAGATGGCCCGCAAAAGAGCATATTCTGCATTAACGTCGAGATAGTGAGAAAAATAGGCAGTGAAGAATACACGATGCAATTCAAACTTGATGCCCCAAAGATTTCAGTGGCGGTTAATTGCATCGAGGAGTTAGTCAAGAAATGGCCTGTTAGATGGGAAGGGGCTTCTCATCTGTAATCATTATTTCAAATGGCTTTAACTATTGCATCAAGGCATTAAGTTTTTATAAAAAGGAGGTTCCATGGAAAAGAGGGAATTCGTTTTTAAGCGTGTTGAAAAGGCTCTCTGCAAGAAAGAGCTTGTCTTGGCTTGTAATCTGTTGAAGATGCTTTCACCCCTACCGGAGCCGTTTGACCTTGTTTTTTCCCATATCTATACCGAAAAACTGAAAGAACCCACATATCAGCATCGGCTTGAAATGGCAGTAAGGCTGTGCATGAAGTCTATCAAAAGGGGGGGGATACACTTGGCGGTTATTGGGACCATTTATGACTGAAGGTGAGATTTCTCGGACCCCGATACCCTGACAAGCCATCCCATCATAGAGAATAAGTGGATTGCCGCCGAGAATCAACACTTAGAAGAGCTTTATGCAATGGAAGGTTTGTCTTTCCCTTAGTCCAACAAGGTTGAGTTTTTTCACAACTTCGCTACAATACCTTTATGGCAGATATAGATTTTGTCCGGAAGCTGAAGGGCGAACTGAAGGCGTGGATCTCGGAGGGGATAATCGCGCCGGAGCAGGAGGAGCGGATCCTTTCGCGGTACCGCGTCCTTGAGGAGGCGGAGGAGAAGGCGGGATCGAGCACGCTCATTACCGTCATCTCGGTGATGGGGAGCATCCTGATCGGAGTGGGCGTGATCCTCTTCATCGCGGCGAACTGGTCGATGATCCCGAGGGCGGGCAAGCTGGCGATAATCTTCCTTTCCCTCTTCGCGACCTACGCCGCGGGCTGGTATCTGAGGTATGAAAAAAAGACCTTCCCGAAGGTTGGGGCGTCGCTGATCCTGCTGGGAACGATAATTTACGGCGCGGGGATATTCCTTATCGCGCAGATCTACAACATCTCGGTCCACTACCCGAACGGCCCGCTGATGTGGGGGCTCGGCGTCCTTCCGCTGGCGTACCTTCTGAAATTCAGGTCCATCCTCTTGTTGAGCCTTCTCGATCTTCTCCTGTGGATGGGGATGGAGACTTCGTTCAGGCTGGAGGGGCACGATTCGTTCTTCAGCTTCGTCGCTCTTTACCTGGCCTCGGGCCTTATGTTCTGGGCGGTCGGCCTGACGCACCGCAAATTCGAGCCGGTAAAGGGGCTGGCGGGGCCGTACGTCGTCCTCGGAGTCCTTTCGGTATTCGTCGCGGGATACGCCTTCACTTTCGAGGTGGACAGGTGGAGGCTGGGATCGCCCGGGCTTGCGGTCTTCTACGCGGTGATCGCGGCGGCGTTCGCCGTTTCAATGATGGCATTCCTTCTGCCGAAGAACAGGGAGAAGGGCTGGGTAGCAGAGGCGGCGGGGCTATCGGGCCTCATGGCGCTAGTCTGTTTCTGGATAATCCCCGGGCTTTTGGTCCCTCAGGGGATGCCCGATCATTATTCGCATGAGGAGAGCCATTCGATCATCGCGAACCTTGTTTACGCCGCGATGATAGTCGGGATCATCGTCCTCGGCTACATCAAGAGATACAACGCCTACATCAACATCGGCATCCTTTTCTTCGTCCTCGACGTGATCGCAAGGTATTTCGACTTCTTCTGGGAGCTGCTTCCCCGTTCGATATTCTTCATCGCGGGCGGGATCATGCTTCTCGCGGGAGGGATATTCCTAGAAAAGAAGCGGCGCAAGGTGCTGGCTTCCTTCAGGCTGGAGGAGCTCGCATGAGGACGAAATACATCCTTCTGGTGGTCCTGCAGGCGCTTTTTCTCGTCGGGATGATCGGCATGAAGCAGGCGTGGATCGCGCGCGGGGAAAAGATAAAACTGAAGACGGTTCCCGTCGACCCGCGCGACATCTTCAGGGGAGATTACGCCCGGCTTAACTACGACATTTCCTCGCTGGACCTTGATTCCCTGGGATGCAAGGAGACTTTCCAGAGGAACGACAAGGTGTATGTGGCGATCTCCAAAGGCGACAAGGATTATTACGAAGCGGTGTCGGTTTCCTCGAAACGGCCGGCTGAAGGGCTTTATGTTGCAGGAAAGACCAAATACGGCCAGAGAACCAATTCCAAGTGGGAAGTGAGCGTGAAGACTGAGGACGGCACGATGAAAACATTCCATCCTCAGTGGTTCTACGGAATGAAGAAGGACGACACTGTGGTCTTCTGTATAGACAGACAGGGCAACGTCCAGAACTCCATGAAGGAGAACGCCGAGCATTCTCAGAAGTGCTACGGCGAGGAAGTGGTCACTGTCAAGGGCGTCATTGAGGAAGTGGTCGAAACGAAATACCAGACGATGGACGTCCAATACGGCATCGAGAGCTATTTCGTGGAGGAGGGCAAGGGACGAATCATCGAAAGCGCCCCTCGATCCAGTGAAGTCCTCGTGGAAATATCCCTCAACAAAAAGGGCAAGGGTCTCATAACCGGCCTCTACATCGACGGGAAGAGATATTGACCGGTCATGGCCCGGCCCGCCTGCTTTACGCGGCAGCCCTGATCCTGTTCGTCTTTTTCCAGCCTTCCGGCCTTTCGCAGGAGAAAGAATCCCCCGAGGGCGGCGGAACCCCTTCCATCGTGATGACGCCATGCGACCGCCTCTTGACCGACGACCTGTTCCTGATGATCGACATATCCCCGAAGGAACTTTTCCAGGCGTGCTACGAATTCTCGAAGGAAAAGCTGGCCTCGTTCCACGCCGAAATAACAAAGACGATCGACCATTCGAGAAAGCACGGTGGCCCGGCGATAATCATCGACAAGGCCGCGTACAAGCTCAACATGGTGAACGGCGGGAAGGTCACAGCGAAGTACGACATCGAGCTGGGATTCAACCCCTATAATCAAAAGACTCGGCAGGGCGACTACTGCACACCCGAAGGGCTTTACAGGATTGAGGCGAAGAAGGAGGGGGACGGGACGAAGTATTTCAAGGCCCTGCTGATCAACTATCCGAACGCCGACGACCGCAGCAGGTTCAGGCAGTTGAAAAGGTCCGGAGAGATCGGGGAGTCGGACAAGATCGGCGGGCTGATCGAGATCCACGGCAAGGGGACCGGCATGCCCGGAAACGACGGCGGTGTTAACTGGACGCTTGGCTGCGTCGCCCTTTCCGACGATGACATCACCGCCGTTTACGACAAGGTGAGCGTGGGGACGCCCGTCCTCATAGTAAAGTACGGCGCCAACAGGATCGGGTATCTGAAAGATGTTCCGGAGATGAAATACCTGCTGGATTGAACCGACATCAACGATTTTATCCGCAAATAACAAGCTCACTGATATCGCCGGTGAGGGCGAAGCCCGAACGGGGCGCGACACCTGCGCCGCAAGCGCGGCGTTTCCCGCCCCCGCCCGAAGACGGCCGCGCGGACGGCCCTTGCCCGCGTAAGTTCCCGGAGCGGCAGCGGAGGGCTTGTACATAAGATGCCTTATGTTAACCCGGAGGGCGAGCGGAGTGAAGCCGGGCGGGGAATGTCCGATAAGCGGCCGCTTATCGGAGGCGATTGCAAAGGCCGTGACGGAGGGAGGCCGGGAGGGGCCCCCGGCACGACCTTTGCCCTGAAGCCCGAAGCATGACCCGCGCAAGAGGCGAACGCAGCCGCTTACGCGGGCAAAAATGACGAACGAGGCCAGACTGAGGGTGAGGAGATCCTTCGCGGGCTGGACTGCGAAGCCTCGCTCAGGATGGCCGCTAGCGGCCACTTGGGGCGGGGGCGGCTAAAGAAAAGAAACGGGGCTGCGCCTGCAGGCTGCCAAGGACCGTAGGGCCGCGCACGAGGGGGCAGACCCTGCCTCCGGGTTAAGCTTTTGCAGGTGAACGCGCGGAACGAATGAACTTCAAGATGATTCTTCGAAGAATTTCAATCAAGCTGAAGAGAGCGAAGTACACCGCGAAACTGATGGCCATTTCGCCCAGCATGTAAGGATTTGAAAAAGACCAGTAGCTATCTACTATATAGCTACTGCTCCCAGAATGATCCCAGAACGCCGAGCCTAAGGCTACCCAACGGTGCGCCACTTGATATGGTAACCAGGTGAGACCACGAACACATGTATAAACAAAAGGTGGAATGACTTGGTTCAAATGTTGTCGTCCCTCCAAGTCATGACTGTCATGCCATATTACGAATGCGTATGGAAGTAACCCAAGAACAAGGGCTGTAACACAGATAGTTATCCAAATACATAGAGATCTTAAAATTGTTTTCATTACGATCACCACAGCGGGCTGGGCATGATGATCGGTAAATCATAATCGTTCTTTTCAATCCAGTAGGGCCGTTGCTGGTTGGGGGGGCGTATGCTGTTTTCAAAAGCTATAGGAAAAGCCTCAGTTTTAGCGCCTTCCATTCTTAGCATGTATCCCATTGGGTAAACATGGCCGTATCTTCCAGCTTCAGAAGCAGCCAGCAATTCTGGATGCAGTCTGTAAAGGCTATGTCCAAGCTCGTGCGCGGTGGCTGTGCCTAAGGTCTGCCCCACTCCACCGATCCACGCACCTTTCACTGATTCCGGGTCAAGGTGAATCTTTGCTCCGCCCTCAGAAAGCTCCGTGTACGCGCCTCCGCCCTTTATTGTGAATCTGTCTTGTCCTAGCGATATATCCAGCGTGAGATCACTCCCTATCCATTCATTAAGTGCCTTGCCCACGTTGCCGCTTTGGCCGAGAGCTTCTGCATTGCTAGTTCCAAGTTCATATGAGGTCCACTTGATCAATCCGAAGAACAAAGAATGTTCTTTTTTCTCCATCGTTAGCGTTTCTCCCCCGGTGCCAGCAGCCTCCTGAAGCGCATGCAATTTCCTCATTGCTCCTTCAGCAGTAGAACCAAGTCTCACTACCATTCCCGTGGGATCGTTGTAGTTTACCGGATTGTTTTGAACATACGCATAAAGATTCCAACTCTGTGGATTTGCAGGGCTTCCGTTGATGGGATCCGGTCTCATAAATCTCCCGATAGAAGATCCATAGAATCTTGCGTGCATGTAATCACATCCAGTCATTTCTTGTCTTCTCGGTTTTTCCCGATCTTAAAAAGCAGATCCCCGCGATGATCTGAGGCAATCCCAGAATGGCCATTCTCAGGAGGTATGTCTTGAGGAAGTATCCGCTCTGGAAGGCGATGCCGGCGGAGAATAGCGCTGCTCCGAGCAGGAGAAGCGCGCCGGCGAGCTTCCTCTTTTTAAAACTCACGGCGATTGACAGAAGGATGGCAACTGGGCCGCCCAGGAGGACCGCCAGTTCATGCCAGGGGGTCGTCGAATAAGCGGGGAAGAGTTTCGATAGTTCGTGGAATTTCAGAACGAACGCTGAGAGGTGGAGCAGCGCCAGCAGCGCCGCTATCGCGTACCCCAGGGAAAGGTAGACCCAGGGCGGGATGCTCCGCTTCTTCGCTACTTTACTTTTTGTCCGCATTTAGGGCAGAACTCGCCTGCGGGGTCAGTTATCTCCGCATCGCACTTGGGGCATTTGAGGGGCGGAGCCTGTCCATCCTTCATCTCGTCCTTGAAGTTCCTGATCGTCTTTCCGAGCGCGCCTCCGAGCTGGGGAAGCTTCGCGGCGCCGAAGATCAGGAGAAGGATCGCGAGTATGACGAGAAGCTCGGTCATCCCGAGAGAACCGAAAAGCAGCAACGGAGCAATCATAAGCATGTTCACTCCTCCACTTTTATCTTTTTCATCTTGAGTTTGCCGACCTTAAGGATCGCCGTTCCCTCTTTGTCTTTCGGGAAGTTCGCGTGGATGTCGGTCACCTTCTCTCCGCCGAGGGTGACGCCGCCCTGCTCTATGAGCCTTCTCGCCTCGCTTGCCGACGATGCCATCTTCATGTCGACTATGAACCTGGGGAACGGCACCGGCTCGCCTTTCTTCAGGACCACTTCTTCGATGTTGTCGGGAACCTCCTTTTTCGAGAAGACAGTCTCGAAACGGGCTCTCGCTTCTTTGGCTTCCGCGGCCGCGTAGTAATAGGAGATCACAAGTTCCCCGAGCCGCTTCTTCGCTTCCATAGGATGTAAAGAGCCTCCCGCGACTTCGGCTTTTACCGCCTCGACCTGCGCCGGAGAAAAATCGGTGCAGAGAAGGTAGTACCTCCACATCATCTCGTCCGAGACGCTCATTATCTTCCCGAAGATGTCGTTGGGCTTTTCGTTGATTCCGATGTAGTTGCCCAGCGACTTGGACATCTTTTCGACGCCGTCCGTGCCTTCGAGGAGCGGCATCGTGAGGACCACCTGCTCTTCCTGCCCGAACTCGCGCTGTATGTCCCTTCCGACGAGAAGGTTGAAGAGCTGGTCGGAGCCGCCCAGCTCCACGTCGGCCTGAAGCGCGACCGAATCGTACGCCTGGGCGAGGGGATACATGAACTCGTGGATGTGGATGGGCCTTTCCTCCTTGAACCTTTTCTTGAAGTCGTCCCGCTCGAGCATCCTCGCGACCGTGTATTTCCCCGCGAGCCTTATCAGCCCTTCGGCGCCGAGCTTGGAGAGCCACTCGGAATTGAACCTGACGACGGTCTTTTCCGGATCGAGGATCTTGAACACCTGCTTCTTGTAGGTCTCCGCGTTCTGCTCGATCTCCTCGCGGGAGAGCTGGGGGCGCGTGGCGTTCTTTCCCGTCGGGTCGCCGATCATCCCCGTGAAGTCGCCGATGACGAAGACGACCGTGTGGCCGAGGTCCTGGAAGGCTTTCATCTTCCTGAGGACCACCGTGTGGCCGAGGTGCAGGTCCGGGGCGGAGGGGTCGAAGCCCGCCTTCACGACGAGGGGCTTCCCCGTTTTGACGGACCTTTCCAGTTTTTTCTTGAGCGTCGCTTCGTCTACAAGGTTCACCGCCCCTTTTGCGAGGAGCGAGAAGTCGCTGTCTATCCGTTCCTTCATTGATCGTCTCCGAGTGAAACAAGGCTCTGGAGGAGCCGCTGGTATTCGTCCCTGTCGATGGAAAGCCGCGCCCTGCTCCCGCACAGCTTGAACTTGCCTTCGGCGAAAAGCTTGAGGCTTATCGGATAGAGCCTGTGCTCGTACTTGAGGATCCTTCCGGAAAGGGCTTCCTCCGTGTCGTCGGGGTAGATCGGCACCGCCGCCTGCAGGAGGATCGGCCCGTTGTCGCAAAGCTCGTCCACGAGATGGACGGTGCAGCCCGAGAACGCCACGCCCGCTTCGAGCGCCTTAGCCTGAACGTGGAGGCCGGGGAACGAGGGAAGGAGGGCGGGATGGATGTTCAGGATCGCGTTCGGGAAAGTCCTGATGAAGAGAGGCGAGAGCAGGCGCATGTAGCCCGCGAGGCAGACGATCTCTACGCCTTCAGCCTTGAGGGCTTCGATCATCTTCGCGTCGTGTTCTTCCCGAGTCTTGGACGCCTTGTGGTCGATGACCATCGTCTTCACGCCCATAGCTTCCGCCCTGGAGAGGCCTTCGGCGGAGGCGATGTTGGATATGACCAGGGCGCATGAGGCGGGGAATCCCGGTTCCTTCATCGCTTCGAGCAGGGCTGTCATGTTGGAGCCGCGCCCGGAAATAAGAATTCCAACCTTTTTCATTCTTCGTTCTCCGAAAAACAGCATTTTATCACAAGAAAAACTTGAGGAAGCTCGAGTCCTCTTCAGTTATCTCCGCACACCGTTTCGCCCGCGAGAGTGACCGTCGTCACCGTCACCGAGCTTTTGATCCCGGAAGATGTTAGCGCCGGGTCCGACGGGACATAGCCGGTCAGCCCCGAACCCGCGGATATCCATTTCCTCGAGATCTGCGAATCCTTTGCCGCATCGCAGGAGCTTCCCGGGGAACCGCTCTTGTCTGAGACGACGATGAACGGCGAAGCCGCTTCCGCCGCGGAAAAGGCTCCCACGGCCTGGAACCCGCCGTTATCCAGACTGCGCACGGAGTAAAGGATGTCGTTGCCCGTCAGGTCGTAACTCTTTTTCCACTTGACCTTCCCCGACCAGTCCAGCTTCATCGCCCACGATTCTTGGAAAACGGAGGAGGTCGAAGTGCCCCCCACGATTATGAATCCGTGTTTCCCGGAGTTTGTCACTCCCATCGCGTAATCGTTCATCCCGAAGCCGTATGCCTTCTGCCACTCGTCCCCTCCGGTCTCGGAGAGGCGGACCAGCCAGGCGTTGGATTCGGTGCTTTTCCCTTCCAGGAAGCTTTCGCCCGCCACGAGGTAACCTCCGTCGCTCGCTTCGGTCGCGCAGAAGAGATAATCGTCGCCCTGCGTGGCGAAATATTTCTGCCATTTGATGATCCCGCCGGCGTCGGTCTTCATCACCACTCCGTTGACGCCGCCCCCGCCGAAGGAACCGGTGGCTCCCGTCACGATGAATTCACTTTCTTTGGTGCGCGTGAGGGAGTATGCAAGATCGTCCCCGCTGCCACCGTAGCTTTTCTGCCAGAGCAGTTCGCCCCGGGAATCGAGCCCGATAAGTAGCAATTTGTATGTGGACGAGGCTTCAGCGGTCCCTCCCGCGCGAGTGTTGCCGAGGACCACAAAACCTCCGTTCGCGCTTCTTTTCACATCTACGCCCCAGTCTTCGTCCGTCCCACCCAGGCGCTTCGCCCAGACAAGTCCTCCCGCGTTGTCGATCCTGAAGACAAGGACGTCGTCCTGGATTGCGCCGAAGGAGTAGGTCTCACCGGCGACCACATAACCGCCGTCATCCGCGGGAGTTATCGCGAAGGCGAAATCGTTGCCTTCCTTTCCGTAGCTCTTCTGCCATTCTATGTTCCCGGAAGCGTCGAACTTCACGACGAGGGCGTCGTATGTTGTCGACTCCGGGCCGGTCGACGTTCCCTGGATGTATCCTGCCGCTATCGTGCCGCCGTCAGCTGTTTCGCAGAATGAGGATAGGATGGCCTGGGAGGTTCCCGCGTAACCGGTGATGCCCGGGGTTTGAGCGGCAAAGGGAATGGTGCTGGCAGAAACCACAGCCGCAATAAGACATGCCGCCATGCGGCGGAAGCCCCTGGAGAACGGTCGCAAAACTGTTGTTTCCGCCATTGTCGGTACTCCTTCCTAAATCATTCTATAACAGAAGGCTTGATGATAAAAATGCCGCGCCGGCGGGAAACGCGCGAACGGCTTTGTCCCGCTTTTGACGGACCTGATGTAAAATATCAACGGTTCTTCAGCGCCGATGATCGTTTGTTGCTTCATGTTCAGGATCCTGAAGGCGTGACGATTGCAGTTGACCGGCCGGTCAACCGCTAAAGAGCGGCGGAGGTTTCGATGGTTGGCGGAAGCCCGGAAGCGAAGATCGTCGGCAGGTACCGCATCGAAGAGAAGCTCGGCAAGGGCGGGATGGGGGACGTCTACCTCGGATGGGACGAAAAGCTCGAGCGGAAGGTCGCCCTCAAATGCATCAGGGCCGAGCACCGCATGGATGGGGAGGCGCGGTCGAGGTTCATCAGGGAGGCGAAAGTTCTCTCCCAGCTCGGCCATCCCGACATCTGCCAGATATACGACTACATCGAGGGGGATGAAGCAGATTACCTCGTTCTTGAGCTCATATCCGGCAGGAAATTGTCTGAAGAGATGAAGGAAGGCAGGCTTTCCCAGAGGCAGAAGCTCGCGGTATCGAAGAGGATCGCCGAGGTCCTTTCGGTCGCCCATGAGAAGGGGGTGATTCACAGGGACCTGAAGCCGGACAATATCCTCGTTACTGAAGACGGGGGCATAAAGGTGCTCGATTTCGGGCTCGCGAGACAGCTCTCGTTCGACGAAACCACCGTGGAGTTTCCGCCTCCGGTTTCGGCCGCCGAGACAGGCGTCATGCCGATCAGTCACGACGGCGAGACGATAACCCCGGTATCGCCGGAATCTTCGTTTGGCACAAACGATCCGGGAGGGCTGACGACGGTGGGGGTCGTGATGGGCACTCTCGGTTACATGAGCCCTGAGCAGGCCAGGGGAGAGAGCGTCACCACTCAGAGCGACATCTATTCGCTGGGAATACTCGTCGAAGAGCTTTTTTCCGGACGCCAGTCTTATGACAGGAGCGGGGGATTCGACGCGTTCCTGGAGAAGAACCGTCGCGGCGACAGGGAATCCGTCACGATAGAAGATGCCGATATCAGGCTTCTAGTGAAGGAGATGACATCCCTTGAGCCCAACGCGAGGCCGACGGCGAGGGAATCGGTCATGAGGATCACGGGCATCATCGAGAAGCCCGCGAGAAAGCGCAAAAGGATGATCATCGGCGCGGTGATGACCTCGCTCTCCATCCTCACCATCTTCGCGTGTCTCTCGTGGATTAAGGCGCTGAAGGCCGAGAAAGCGGCGAGGCTCGAAGCCGAGAAAGCCCGCCAGGCCGAGAGAACGGCGAAAGAGGAAGCCGAAGCGGCGAAACAGGTCTCCGACTTCCTCGTCGGGCTCTTCGAGGTCTCGGACCCGGGCGAAGCTAGAGGCAACTCCATCACCGCGAGGGAGGTCCTGGACAAGGGCCGCGAAAGAATAGAAAGGGAGCTTGTCTCCCAACCGAAGATACAGTCCCGCATGATGCTGGTGATGGGCAACGTCTTCAGGAAGCTGGGGCTATTCAAGGAAGCCTCGCCCCTTGTTGAAAAATCCCTGCGGATAAGGGAGGAAAGGTACGGAAAGGACAGCGCGGAGGTCGCCCAGACACTCAACGAGATGGGGCTGATGATGCACGCGACCGGCAGCTACGAGGAAGCCGAGAAGTACCTCAAAAGGTCTCTGGAGATAAGGAGCAGGATCTTCGGCGAGTATAGCGTTCCTGCAGCAGACGTCACGAACAACCTGGCGATACTCTATTATTCGCGGGGAAGATACGCCGAGGCGGTCACGCTCAATAGGAAAGCCATCGAGGTGAAAGAAAAGCTCCTCGGGAAGGATGATCCTTCCGTCGCCATCTCGCTTGACAACCTGGCGATGGCGTACAACAAGCTGGAAAAGAACGGAGAGGCCGAGCCTCTCTACAGGCGCGCTCTCGAGATAAACGAGAAAGCCCTCGGGGGCGATCACCCCGACCTGGCTTTTTCGCTGAACAACCTCGCGCGGCTTTACGAGGACGAGAACAGGTTCGCCGACGCCGAGCCTCTTTACGGGCGAGCCCTTGCCATAGAAGAGAAGGCTTTCGGCGCCGATCATCCCGCAGTGGCGATCCCGCTCAACAACCTGGCGATGCTTTACTACAAGCAGGGCAAGTACAGCGAGGCGGAACCGCTCTACAAGCGCGCCCTGGCCATCCAGGAAAAGGCCCTGGGGCAGGATCATCCCGACCTTGCGGTATTCCTGAACAACCTCGGGATGCTTTACAACAAGCAGGGGAAACAGGCCGAGACGGAGCCGATCTACAAGAGGGCCCTGGCCATAAGGGAAAAGGCGCTTGGAAAGGACCACCCGGCAGTTTCCAACTCGCTCGGCAACCTCGCCATCCTTTACAAGAACCAGAAAAGGTTCGCCGAGGCGGAACCTCTATACAAGCGGGCGCTTTCGATAATGGAAAAGAATTTCGGGAAGGACCATCCAAGCGCGGCCATATGCGCGAACAACCTCTCGAGGCTTTACATAGAACAGAAGAAGTTCGCCGAGGCGGAGGTCCAGCTCAAACACGCGCTTTCGATAATGGAAAAAGCGAAAGGACCGGACCATCCTAATGTCGGTATATTCACCGGCAACCTCGCGATGGTCTATTCGAAGCAGGGAAAAGACGCACGGGCCGAACAGCTTTACGAACGATCACTCGCCATCATGGAAAAAGTCTACGGACCCGAGAACCCGGAAGTGGGGCTCTCCATGAAGAGCCTCGCGAAACACTACATGAAGACAGGGAAGTTCGAGAAAGCCGGGCCGCTCCTGAAGAGGGCGCTTGCCATAGACGAAAAAACGCTGGGGAATGACAATCCCGGGGTAGCGCCGGTGCTCGAGAGCCTCTCGGAGTATTACGCCGCGACAGGGGACGAAGCCGCGGCGAAAGCGTCGAAGGATAAGGCGGAAGCCCTTCGCGAGAAGAAAAAATGATTCGGGTCTTTCCGAAGCATCAGCAGGCTAATATTACTTGTAAAGTTTTTCCCCTTCGACCAGGCCCATGATGGCGTCGAGACACTCGGAGCAGTAAAAACCGCGCTCGGTGCCCGATTTCGGGTCGAGGTTCTCGTGGACCGTGACGCACGGGGCGAAGTTCATCCGCGCGGCGATCGACGCGGTATCGAGGACCACGTCGAAATAGACCCATTCCCGGCAGTTGTCGGTCCAGGGCGTTCCCCGGTATGTCTCCTTTATACCGGCGGAAAGCAGTTCCTCTTCAAGCTTCCTGAGGTGTTCGCAAGTCATTTCTTGTCTTCTTCGTTCTGTTCTTTCGGGCCTGGCGTGCTCTCTTCTTCAGCAGGCGGCTCCGCAGCCTTCTTTCTATCCCTGACGACGATCGTCTCGGCGATTCGGTCGTGGACGGTCTGGCGGTTGGGGTGGAGGAAGAACTGGAAGAAGCCGAATCCTCCTTCGAGTATCGAAGCGCCGTATCCCAGCGACCGTTCTATCGAGTGCCAGAAGCCCAGTTCGTCGTGGGTGAGAGAGACGACCCTGATGCCGGTCAATTCTTTCCCGAGGGTCCTGCCCTTTCCGAAGTAGGTCCAGAGGCCGAAGTAAAGAGGGAGCGAAATGATCGCCCAGCCGTGAAAGGGATCGACCTTGACAGCGAAGACGCCCGTTTCGTCCATCCGGTTCACGGCGTCAGGAATGAGGAAAGGAAAAAGGCAGAAACTGACGAACAAGAAATCGAAGGCGAATGCGAAGAAGCGGCGACCGAAGGGGGCCAGCTCGATCCCGCGGAGGGCTTCCTGGCGGCCTGCTGACATGGGGGTGAAGAAACGGATCTTCTTCTCCCGCTTCTTCCGCCTGAACAGGTTCTTGAGCCATCCGGGAATTATTCTCAGTTTATCCTCCCATACCTATTTTACCATTTTGGGATGTCAACAGGACAGCAAAAATGGTTTGACAAGGATATACAGGATCGGCAGGATAAGAAATTTTAAATTGCGGACCGGGACAGGCTCCCATTTGAGGCTCTACTATGAATTGTTGATTCGTGAAGTGATCCCTGGGCGCGGCAAGCTGAGCTTGGTTCAACCAGGTGCGACCGTTTTGCGAAATGGGGATATAATGAAACGGGAGGCGAAGGGAAATGAAAAGAAAGAGCGATATTTTACTTATGGGTTCTTTGAATTTTGTCAGGAAGTTAGCCTTTGTGGTTGTGCTGCTAACCTTTCCGGGGGTTCTTTTTTGTGCCCCCAACGATCTCTTAGGCAAGCTCGACAAAATTGCGGAGCAGGGTGAGTCTGCGTCTTGGAATTCCTACGTGGAAGTGACTTGTGAGATCCAAAAATATCCATTGGAAGTGTCAAAAATCCTTCAAGAAAAATTAAAAGACCCGCTGATCACAAATTTGCAAACTACAATTTATGTCTGGGCTTTGGGAGAGACAAGGGATCAATCAGCCATAGACCAGTTGATCTCTCTTCATAAATCCACTTTCACAGAGCGGGTTAAGGGCAATTGCATAAAGGCTCTTGCCACGATCGGAGGAGAAAAGAGCGGTAAATATATTGTTTCTCTTGTTGAAGCTGAAAAAGATCCGGAAGAAAGATTTCCATTGTTGGTATATCTGGGACAGAGCCGATATGAACCCGGATTGCCGCTTATGGAAGAAGTACTGCGTAAAAGTCCTGACCAATTCTATTGGCAATCAATCTTTGTGTTTGGAAAGATGGGTGATGCATGTGTGCCATTTCTTATAAGCAAGTTGAATGATGAAAATCACAACATCAGGATGAACACGATAATCTTGTTGGGAAAATGGCTTATTCCCCCGGAAGCCGCCAAGCCGATGCAGGAAAGATATTGGAAAGAGCCAGACAAACAATTGAAGTCTTTTCTTCTCAGTTCCTTGGAAGTTACTATGCCAGATCTGGATGAGGTCAAGGCATTTTTTAAGAAAGTGTCTGAAAAAGAAAAGGATGAAGAGCTAAAGAAATTCGCAACCGAGACGGTGAAGATGAACGATGAAATGAAAAAAGATGCTAAAGAATATGCCAAGAACAAAAAAGTGTCAAAAGATGCTTTTGAAAAGGAATATTGCCTGATTTATGGCTCTATGGGACATCAGGGAAGCTGTGAGTCCTTAAAAATATCATCTGAATATGACGACGAAGGAAAACTGAAAAGGCTTCGTGAAGAGATACTTTCAAGAGGATCAGACGAATGTTTTAATGAATATCAAGAAGTGAATGAAGTCATAATGTGGAACCGTATTGCAAAATGGGTCTCTAACAGCAAGTGAGCCAATGAAACAAGCTTCTTCAGATCAAGCCCCCTCATACAGCGTCCTTCTTTTCTTCGGCGCGAATCCCGCCGTGGCGATGACCTCTCTCAGTTCGGCTTCGTTGGTTCTGTGGCTGCAGCCGGCCGCGCGGACGACGTTCTCCTCGATCATCACCGAGCCTAGGTCGTTGGCGCCGAAATGGAGCGCAACCTGGCCGATGTCGAGCCCCTGCGTCAGCCAGCTTGCCTGAATGTTCTTGATATTGTCGAGATATATGCGGGAGAGAGCCAGCACCTTCAAATACTTCGTGTATGAAGCTTTCTCCACCTTCAGCTTCGCCCGCCCCCCGGGCTGGTAGGTCCATGGGATGAATGCGGTGAAGCCGCCCGTCCTGTCTTGCAGTGACCGGACCCTGTCGAGATGTTCGACTATCTCGTCGTCGCCTTCGCCCGCCCCGAACATCATAGTTGCCGTGGAGGGGATGCCCAGCCTGTGCGCCTCTTCCATCACGCCCAGCCACTCTTCCGTCGTCGCCTTCTTCGGCGCGATCCTCTTCCTGCTCTTCTCGGTCAGTATCTCCGCTCCTCCTCCGGGAAGGCTCTGAAGACCGGCCTCCCTCAGCTTGGAGAGAACTTCCGGCACGCTCATCCCGAAGCTATTCGAGAAGAAGACTATCTCGGGCGGAGAGAAAGCGTGGATGTGGATGTCGGGGAAATCTCTTTTTATCGCCGAGAGCATATCGAGGTAATAGCTGAAAGGAAGCTTAGGATTGTGGCCGCCCTGAAGGAGGATGCCAGTTCCGCCGAGCTCGACGGTCTCCTTCACCTTTTGGAGAAGGTCTTCGATCGAAAGAGAGTAGGCGCCCTCCTCGCTCTCCGCGCGGGAAAATGCGCAGAAGGCGCAGAGCGTCTCGCAGATGTTCGTGTAATTAATGTTCCTGTCGATGATGTAGGTGACTGCCGGCTCGGGGTGGTGGAAGAACCGTCTTTCCTGCGCGAGGAATCCCAGTTCGACGGGGGACGCGTTCAGGAGCAGGCTCAACGCCGCAGCCTTGTCGATCCTCTTCCCTTTCGCGATATCGCTGAATACTTGTTGAAGGTCAGATCCCATGCATTCCTCAGATTATCAATTATCAATTTTCAATTCAGGCAGAGACGGGAATACCTCCCGGCAGAAATCGAGCGCGGGCCCTCCCTCTTCACCGAACCTGTAGAAAAGGCTTTTTTCGAAGTAGTGCCTGAGAGTCGGTTCTTTAAGCCCGGTCTTTGATCCGGCCCACTTTATTATCTCGTCGAATTTATCGAGGCATCTGCTCAGAGAGCTCTCCAGGAAATCCGCCTCGTCGAAGTCCAGCTTTTCCTTCTTTTTCGCCCACAGCGCGAAAACGCAGCAGTGGCCGGTCTTCACTTTCCACATCGTGGCGATGTCCAGCTTCGGCATGGGATGATCGTAAAGCTTGAGGGCGTCGTCGCCGATGAGAAGCTGGGCTTCGTCCGGGGCGAGAGATTTCAGGTCTTTTCTTCCGGTTTCGAAAGCGATGTTCCTGTTCGAGAAAAGATGACGGGTCATCGCCTGCGAGGTCCTGCTCGCGGGATCGAGAAATATTTTTCGGATGTTGTCAGTGCCTCGGGGATAAAACAAAAGGATGGAACGGACATCCCCCTTCGATAGGACTCCGATGGGAGCGGCTGTTAAAAGATCGTTCGTGACGGCCATGAACGTGGGAACGACGGCGATGTCGGCGCTTCCGTCGAGAAGGCATCCTGCGGTCTCGGAGGGGACCATCAGGCGAAGATCGACGTTGGGGTCGTCTTTCATGCCCCACCACAGAGGCGTGTCGTTTATGAACGATATCGCGGCGACCCTGATCTTCATTATTTTAACAGCTTGAGAAGGTGATAGAGCCCGTAATGCGCGGCGAATTCCATGACGCCTCTTCTGTCGAAGGGAAAGATGAACCTGTGGACTTCTTCCTTCCCGGGAGCCGCGACGGCCACGAAGAAGAGGCCGACAGGCTTCTCGTCACTCCCTCCGTCGGGCCCGGCGACGCCGGTCGTGGCGATCGCACAGGAGGAGAGGAACCTCGCTCTCGCGCCCCTCGCCATAGCCAGGGCGACCTCTTCGCTCACCGCGCCGTACTTCTCGATCAGCTCGCGCGGGACACCGAGGATGTCGCTCTTGGCTTCGTTCGAATAGGCGGTGATCCCGCCCTTGTAGAACGAGCTCACCCCCGGCAAGGAGACGATCTTCCCGGAAAGGCTCCCGCCTGTTAGCGATTCGGCGACGGATAGCGTCATCTTTTTTTCATTCATTCTTTTCGCCAGCACCTCGACAAGCGATTCTCCTTCGAGGCTGACGATATTCCCGGCAAATCGCTCTTCCAGTCCTTCGAATATTTCTTTGCTTACGGTCTCCAGGAACAGCTTCTGGTAGATCAGGAACGAGAGGTCCAAAACGCCGTAGTGCGGCAGGATCGAGTAGCTCACCCAATCCTGCTTGTCGAAGCGGGCGAGGAACTCCTGCACCTCGCTCTCCCTCACGCCTGCCAGCGTTACTTTGATCGAGTGGGGCCGTTCCTCCGAGAACCTCGAATCGATCTCCCCGAGGACGAAGTCGAGGGCCATCTGCTCGAACTCCCTCGGGACGCCGGGGAGGCAGAAGACCATCTTTTTCTTCGTCTTCAGGTATACGCCGCCGGCGAGGCCGAATTTGTTGGGGATGATCTTGCATCCCCTCGGCACCATCGCCATCTTCACGTCGAAGTCGCGTATCTCCCGGCCGCGCTCTTCGATCTTTCTTTTTATCTCCGAGAACCATCGTCCCTTCTTTTCGAGCGATGTCCCCCGAGCTCTCGCCAGCCCTTCGCGGGTGAGGTCGTCGCCCGTCGGGCCGATGCCGCCCGAAGCGATGACGATATCCGCGCCCGCCATCGCGGCGGAAAACGCGCGGGCGATCGCCTCCTCGCTGTCGGGGACGATCTGGTATCCCTTGATCTTGATGTTGCGCTCTTCCAGGAGCGGCAGGATGAACCGGCCGTTGAGCTCCTCCTTGTCGAACCTGAAAAGCTCCGAGCCTATGAGAAGGATGCAGGCGGATGTCACTGGAGTGTCCTTTCATCCCCGGAGACGTAATCGGCGTGGCCGTTGTCGACGAGCAGCTTGACGATCTCTTCGCGGATCCTGTCGGAGACGGCTTCGGGAGCGGTGTCTTCGGGAAAACGGATCGGCTCGCCGATGAAGAGGTGCACCTTCACCGGCTTGGGGAACTTCCTTCCGGGGGGAAGCGCTTCCCTCGCCCCGACGATGGCGACCGGAAGGACGGGAGCCTTGCTCCTAAGGGCGTAAACTCCCACCCCCTTGCGCGTGTCGAGCAGGTATCCTTCGCGCGACCGCTGGCCCTCGGGGAAAATGCCGATCACCTCCTCGTTATGCAGGAACTTCATCGTCTTCTTGTACGCGGCGATCTGAAGGTTCGGCCCGATGGGGATCGTGTCGAGAAGGTAGCAGAAGGGGTAGAGGAACCACTTCTGGTAATGGACGGCCGTCATAATGTAGTGGATCCTTCTTGGGAAGAAAGAGCCCAGAAGCATCGGGTCGAGATATGAGGAATGGTTCGCCGCGACGATGAGACGCCCCTTTTCGGGGACCCTTCTCTTGTCGTGCGCCTTGACCCTGAAGTAGAGGAAGAATATGGAGCCGACAAATCCCTTGGCGAAGAGGTAAAAACTGTAAAGTATGAATCTTTTCAATCTCAGCTCCGGCACAAAAAAAGGCGCGGCCGATGCCGCGGGCACATCTCAAAGAGCCTTATTTTACAACATTTAACCGATTATTGGAAGAGGTGTACTTGGCTGGGGACAAGTCAGGATATCTACTGCCAGGATTTTTCGACCCATTTCTCGATCTTTTCAGCCGAAACGTCATCCCATCCGCCTTTTTTAAGGCATTCCTGGGCTTCTTTCATATAGGATTCCGATTTGTCGGGCTTCCCCATTTTCTTGTTTAAAATAGAAAGACGAGCGAGAGCACGACCTTTGGATGCGTCGGGATTCCAGAAATAGTCGCGATGAGAATCGATAAAAGAAATCAGCTTCTTCTGGGTTCTGGCTGCGGTTGGGTAGTTTGAATGCTCATATTCCATTTGTGAATATAGATCAAGCTGATATGCCGCAGCCGGTATTACTACCCCTTCTTCAAGACTTCTCGATAATCTAGTGCCGATAAATATGCCCGATATTAACACTATTGGTAAAAGTATTCCCGAAAGGAGTGGTAAAAGTACATGCAATTTCTTATTCTTTTTTTCCAGATTCCTAATTTTTTCCTTAATTTCATCCAACGGTTTCGAGTAAAAACTAATCAATAATTCTCCATAGAGCCAAAAGCAAGTTGATATAAATATTGCAAAGATAAAAATTTTTGGAATAACTTCCCAGAACAACAAGAATCCGATGTCATGCAAAGAATGAAGAGAAATTACTGAAAAGAAGATGGATAACGTCCACACAGTAATTGTAAATAACAACGGAGCAATGAATCCACCCAAAAGAAGTACAACCAATACAAATCTTCCCCACCTTGTTCCCTTGAGATTGTGGAATCTTTCTTTCATGTCACCGAATGGTATCTTCATTGAAATGCCATTCTACTCCTTTTAAGTGCTTTAGGGAATGGAAAAAGAGAAATTATCCTTTTCATTGGAGCAAGTTGACCTTTTTTTCTTAATGTCTTAATATAATCGCTAAAACCGCGGAGGGCCACCCTTCGAGGTAAGCTTTGAAAACAAGGGGGTTACATGGAAACTTTAAAAAGAACGCCGCTTTTCGAAGAACACAGGAAGTGCGGAGGGAAGATCGTACCCTTCGCGGGTTGGGAAATGCCCGTCCAGTACAGCGGGCTCATCGACGAGCACATCACCGTCAGGACCAAGGCGGGGCTTTTCGACGTCAGCCACATGGGCGAGATCTGGGTCAAGGGCAAGGACGCCCTGAAGCTCGTGCAGAAGGTCTCCTCGAACGACGCGACGAAACTCGCCTACGGCCAGATCCATTACGCCGGTCTCCTGACCGAGAAGGGCACCTTCGTGGACGACATGCTTGTCCACAAGATCGAGGACAATTTCTACCTGCTCGTCGTCAACGCCTCAAACGTGGACAAGGATTTCGCGTTCATCAAGAAGAACGCGGAAGGGATGGAAGTGAACGTCGTAAACAAGAGCGACGAGATAGCCCAGATCGCCATCCAGGGGCCGCTCTCCGTAGAGATCATGCCGCAATTCGTCAAGGGCGCGGACATCGCGGCCCTCAAGTATTATTGGTTCACCTACGGGGAAGTGCTCGGCGAAAAATGCCTCATCGCAAGGACGGGATACACCGGAGAAGACGGCTTCGAAGTGTACCTCTCGCCCGCGAAGGCCCCCGAGCTCTGGAACGCCCTTCTCGAAAAGGGGACGCCGATGGGTTTGAAGCCCGCCGGGCTGGGCGCGAGGGACACCCTCAGGCTCGAAGCGTGCATGACTTTGTACGGCAACGACATCGACGACACGACGACCACTCTCGAGGCCGATCTCGGCTGGATCACGAAGCTGGACAAGCCTGACGATTTCAACGGCAAGGCGATCCTCCTCGAGCAGAAGGCGAAGGGCGTTTCGAAGAAGCTGGTCGCGTTCGAGCTTCTCGAAGCGGGCATCCCGAGGCACGAGATGGCGTGCTTCCACGAGGGCGCGAAGGTCGGCCACGTGACCAGCGGGACCATGGCGCCGTTCGTCAAGAAGGCGCTCGGCATGGCGTACCTGCCGATCGGGCTGTGCGAGGCCGGGAAGGAATTCCATGTCGATATCAGAGGCAAGATGGTTAAGGCGAAGGTCGTCCCGAAGCCTTTCTACAAGAGACCGAAGAAATAGGAGATAGGAGGAGCAGATGATCAAGTACACCAAGACCCACGAATGGATCAATGTCGAAGGCAGCAAGGGAACTATAGGGATAAGCGATTTCGCGCAGAAGGAACTGGGCGACATCGTCTTCGTCGAGGCTCCGGTCGTCGGCGACCAGGTGAAGGCAGGCACGCAGATGGGAACGGTCGAGAGCGTCAAGGCCGTCTCCGAGCTCAACTGCCCCGCTTCCGGCAAGGTCGTCGAAGTGAACGGGGACCTCGCCAACTCCCCGCAGTTCGTCAACGAAGACCCGACGGGGAAAGGCTGGATCATCAGGATCGAGATCTCGAACCCCGCAGAGCTGGACGCGCTGATGGACGATGCCGCCTACCAGAAATACGTGGCGGAGCACGCCCACTGACAGGAGGCTTCAGATGCGTTATCTTCCACAGAGCGGCGGCGAGGTCGCCGCGATGCTCAAGGAGATCGGCTGCGGAGGCATGGAAGAGCTCTTCTCTTCCGTTCCCTGCGAGATCGCCATCGAGGGCCGCGCGGGCCTGAACAAGGGGCTTTCGGAGCAGGAGCTTCTCGACCTTTATTACAAGAGGGCTCTTAAAAACAGGTCGCTCCTCTGCGTGCCTTCCTTCCTCGGCGCGGGCGCCTACAACCATTACGTCCCCGTCGCGATAGACCAGATGCTCCTGAGGAGCGAGTTCTACACCGCGTACACTCCGTACCAGCCTGAAATGGCGCAGGGGACGCTCCAGGCGATCTTCGAGTACCAGTCGATGATGGCCGAACTGACTGGCATGGACGCGGCGAACGCCAGCCTCTACGACGGCGCCTCCTCGACGCCCGAGGCTGTCCTCATGGCCCACAGGATAAAGAAGGGAAAGAAGGTGCTCGTCGCCGCCTCCCTGAACCCCTTCTACAAGGAGACGCTGAGGACCTACACTAGGTACCTCGAGTTCGAAATCGTCGAGATCGGCTGGACCAGGGACGGAAGGCTGGACCTCGACGCGATGAAAAAGCATGTCGACGGGAACACATGCGCGGTCGTGGCCGGAAGCCCCAACTTCTTCGGCGTCGTCGAGGACATTGCGGCGATAAAGGAAGCTTTGCCCGCGGAGAACAGGCCCCTGCTCGTGACGATGGTGGCCGAAGCCCTTTCTCTCGCGCTCCTCACACCGCCGGGCAGGCTCGGCGCCGACATCGTCGCCGGAGAGGCGAGGTCGTTCGGCAACCCGATCGGGTACGGCGGCCCCGCGCTGGGCTTCATCACGACGAAGAAGGAATACGCGAGACAGATCCCCGGAAGGATCGCCGGGCAGACGGTCGACAAGGAGGGCAGGAGAAGCTTCGTCCTCACCCTCACCACGAGGGAACAGCACATCCGCAGGGAGAAGGCCACATCCAACATCTGCTCCAACGAGGGGCTCTGCATGCTGGCGGCGACCATCTACCTCTCGCTGATGGGCAGGGTCGGCCTAAGAAAACTGGCCGAGCAGAACCTCGCCAAGTGCGAATACCTCAAGAAGACCCTGAAGGATGCCGGGTTCAAGATGGTCTTCGACGGCCCGACCTTCAACGAAATCCTCGTCGAGCTTCCCTTCGCGCCGGAAAAGGCGGCGGAGAAGCTTCTCTCCGAAGGCATCGAAGGAGGTCTTTCGGTGAAGAAGTTCTATGACGGCCTCGCGAACGGATGCCTCCTCGCGGTCACCGAACTGACGAGGAAGGAAGACATCGACAAGCTGGTCAAGCTGCTGGGAGGTGTGAAATGAGCCTGTTCATCGAAGAGAAGCTCATATTCGAGCTCGACAACCCCGGCAGGGAAGGTTACTCGCTTCCAAAGAACGACGTCCCGGAAGTGAAAGCCACGGAGGTCCTCAAGGGCCTCGTCCGCGAAGAGCCCATCCGCGGGCTTCCCGAGGTGAGCGAAGTGGACGTGGTCAGGCACTTCACCCGCCTCTCCACCTACAACTACGCGGTGGATTACGGCCTCTACCCGCTGGGCTCCTGCACGATGAAGTACAACCCGAAGATCAATGAATGCGTGGCGCGCCTCGAGGGGCTCGCCTTCCTGCACCCCCTGCAGGACGAGAAAAGCGTCCAGGGCGCCCTCGAAGTGCTCTACGAGCTGGGAGAATCGCTTAAGAAGATCGCGGGGATGGACGGCGTCACACTCCAGCCCGCGGCGGGAGCGCACGGCGAGTTCACCGGGATGCAGCTTATCCGCGCCTTCCTCCAGGACAAGGGAGACAGGCGCTCGGTCGTTCTCATCCCCGACTCGGCGCACGGCACCAACCCCGCCAGCGCGCACTTCGCCGGATATACCTGCGAAGAGATCAAGAGCAACCCCGACGGCTGTGTCGACATCGAGGCACTGAAAGCCAGGATGAAAGAGGACGTCGCGGCGATCATGCTGACCGTCCCGAACACCCTCGGCATCTTCGAGAAGAACATCAGGCAGATCTGCGAGATCGTCCACGAGAAAGGCGGACAGGTCTACATCGACGGCGCCAACCTCAACGCGATGATGATGAAGACGCGCCCGGGCGACTGGGGCGCGGACGTCATGCACATCAACCTGCACAAGACATTCTCGACCCCGCACGGCGGAGGCGGCCCCGGATCGGGACCCGTCGTCTGCAAGAAGCACCTCGTCCCGTTCCTTCCGAAGCCCGTGCTGGTAAAGGAAAGCGGAGCGTTCAGGTGGGACTGCGACAGGCCGAAGAGCATCGGCAAGATCCACGCCTTCTTCGGCAACTTCCTCGTCTGCGTCAGGGCGCTCGCCTACATCGAGACGCTCGGCGAGGAGGGGCTGAAGCTCTCCACCGAAAGGGCCGTGCTGAACGCCAACTACATCAGGAAGAAGCTCGAGCCCGTGCTCGACCTGCCTTACAAGGGAAAGACGCTCCACGAGGTGATCTTCTCCGACAAGGACATGCCCAACGGCATCACCACCATGGACATCGCGAAGAGGCTGATCGACTTCGGCTTCCACCCCCCGACGGTCTATTTCCCGCTGATCGTCCACGGCGCGATCATGATCGAGCCCACCGAGACCGAGCCCAAGGAGGAGCTGGACCGCTTCATCGAAACGGTGAAGAAGGTCGTGGAAGAAGCGAAGACTTCGCCCGAACTCTTGAAGGAAGCGCCGCACAACACATACAGACGGAGGCTCGACGAGGTCGGCGCGGCGAGGAACCCGAAGATAAATTACTTTAGCTGACGAATGCTCAAGAACTGAAGTTAAAAAGCCCGGGGCAAACCCGGGCTTTTGTTTTGCCGCTCTTAAACTGCTTCCCTACGGCAGATTCTCCAGATCGTTCAGGTCCTTGTGCGACCCTATGGCTTCCTTGTTCTTCTTGAGGTCCTGTAGGGAGATGAAATCTATTTGCACTCCGTCTACCGTGTCGGTTGTTTTCCTTTTGTAGCAATCATCGAAGGAAACACCCGTAGCCGTTGTCAGTATCTCGACCCTTACCGGGGGCAATCCCAGCCGGACAAGGCTTTTTTCTTTCAAAAAGAGTTTTTCGGAAAGGTCTGTCGAGCTGAACCCGAATTCCATCAAAGAGGATGTTACTTTGGAGGCGTTTTCCTGGGAGATCAGGATCCAGATGTCCAGGTCGCCCGTGGGACGCGGATAGCCGTAGTAGCCGACCGCGTATCCTCCGACGACGAGGTACTTGACCCCGTTAGAGTTCAATAACTTCAATAATTCTTTGAAGTCTTTCGGTATCCGGATCATAGCCATACGCCACCTGCCTCATGTATTCAAGGGCCAAGAGCCTTTCCTGCGGTGTCTTGGAAAACCAGAACGCTTTTTCGTCGGATTCGTCTCCGAGAGAAGCCACCGAGAACGCCGTTATGTCGAATGCCAGCAAGGGTTCTTCCACTTTCATGACATCGTTATTATATCATGATCATAGGATCGCTCCAATTGAACTTCAGCTCTTCAGCCATCAGTCTGCATCCTTCAGCCTGATCCGCCCTGTCTCTTTGATTGGAGGAAGCAGGGGAATATAATATGGCTTTGGCGAGGCAGGTATCTTGCAGAAGGAATAAAAGAACATGAACGATGGAGCGAACTCTCACTGCGGCAGTCTTGATGGCTGAAAATTCCGGCCACAGGTCGTTCCTTAAAAAATTCGCGTGGCTGTCGGTTGCGGCTGCCGTGGCGACGATCTGTCTGAAGACTGTCGCTTACTTCCTGACGGGCTCCATCGGGCTCCTGTCTGACGCCGTCGAATCGCTTGTCAACCTTGCGGGCGCGCTGATGGCCCTGGCGATGCTGACCGTGGCGGCCCGGCCTCCCGACAAGGATCACGCCTACGGCCACAGCAAGGCCGAATACTTTTCGAGCGCCGTAGAAGGAACGCTCATTATCGTGGCCGCCTTGGCCATCGCGGCGGCTTCTGTGAAAAGGATAATCACGCCCAGGCCGCTTGAACAGATCGGATTGGGGCTGGCCGTTTCCGTAGGAGCCTCGCTCATCAACCTTGGCGTCGCGGCTATCCTGAAAAAGGCCGGAAGAAAACACAACTCCATTACACTAGAAGCCAACTCGACCCACTTGATGACGGATGTTTGGACGTCAGTCGGAGTTCTCGCGGGAGTCGGAGCGGTGGCGATAACGGGCTGGCTGAGGCTCGACCCCATAGTCGCCCTCGCGGTCGCCGCGAACATTATCTGGTCCGGCGTATCCATCATCAGAAAGTCCGTGCACGGACTGATGGACACCTCTCTTCCGCCTGCTGAACAGAAGAAGATCCTGGATATCCTTGGCGCATATGTTGATAAAGGCATCGTGTATCACGCACTGAAAACAAGGCAGTCCGGATCGCGAAGATTCGTCGAGTTTCATCTCCTGGTCCCCGGCGACTGGACCGTCCGGGAAGGCCATCGGATGGCGGAACAAATCGAAAAGGAAATCAAGAACACTCTACCGGAGATCGCGGTGATAACTCACCTGGAATCGCTCGAAGATCCCGGCTCCTGGGAAGACGAGCTTTACTGATCAAGATGATCTTCAGCCCGGACCATCTGCACGAGGCAAGCTTCGCTTACATTGAAAATTGAAAGTTGAAAAATGAAAAGTGAAAAATTGTTGAGTCTTTTCTCTTTCGAGCTTCAGCTCTTCAGCCATCAGCGCTAATGACAGCCTTCCGCCATGGGCATGATTCCCGAAGAGTCTCTATTTTTCCTTTGCCTTCCACCCGACCGCGGCGAAACCGAGGTAGTTCGTCAGAAACGCGCCTGAGACGAAAAGGATCAGGGCGGAGAAAAGGGCGAGCCCTTTGGGTACTACTCCTGCGGCGAAAACGTAAACAGTCGCGAAAACGAGGATTAAAGCGAAGAGCACGAAAGAAGGGATAAGGAATAAGACCTTCCTGCTCCTTGAAAGCTCCACTCCGCAGTTCGAGCAATTGGCTCTTTTGTAAGGCTGGTGTTTCCAGAAGAAATCCCCGTAGGTCATGACCGCTTTCCCGCATTTGGGGCAGATGTTCCCGCGCATTCTGTTCCTTTCTCCTCCGACCCGGCGCAGCCAGAATCCGCGGGTTGCTGGATTCCGTGTCAAGCACGGAATGACAGGAATATCAATTCCATGCGAACTTCAGCCTCAATCGCCTGCTTTCCCAGTTATCACGAGGTAGTCGCTGCCGCCGATCCTGCCTCTCCAGGCGGTTGGATTGTCCCTGAAGGGGCTTTTTTCCATCTCTTCTTTTTCGATAAGAAGATAGTTTCCCGATTCCAGGAACCTCGCCGCTTTTTCTTCGTCCTTTTCCTTGAAGAGGGGCGTCGTCGTGTCGAGGTAGTAGTTGACAGACGGGACGAGGGAACCGAAGACGCCAAGTTTCTTCTCTCCCGTGAGCTTCTGCTTGAATTCCCTGGCGAGGGCGTACGGCGCCTTGACCGGATCGAGCGCCCTTACTACCGGGATGCCGGCAATCAGCATGAACAGGCACGAGGCTATGGCGAAGAGCTGGGGGGCGAAACTGTAGTTCCTGAGGAGCCTGACAAAAGAAACAAGGGAGAAGACGAAGAACGCCGCGAGGCCGGTGACGAGATAGACCCTTAACCCCGCGAACTCCGCGGGTATCCTGTTTGTCATGAGTGCGAATACAGCGGCGGCGCCGAAGAGCAGGGCGACGATGGCGGAGATGATCTTCAGCCCCTTTTTCTCCCATCCGCCTTCGTTCCACTTTTCGACGGCGAATGACAGAAGGAGGGCGGCCGCAGGATAGATAGGCAGGATGTAGACGCTCCTCTTGGCGCTCGACACCGAGAAGAAGAGAAGCCAGACGAAGATGACAAGAAGGGGGAACGCCCATCTCTTTTCCTTTGTCTCCTTGCTCCTGACGATCATGACGAGCGCGGGTATGAGGAAAAGGATAATTGGAAATCCCTCGCCCCACATGACTTTCAGGTAATAGTGCCACGGGGCGTAATGGTGCCAGGGATCGAGGTACCTCGTGACCGTCTGCTTGAAAAGGAGTGACCTCGGGTAATCCCAGCCGGCGATCGTTCCGGCCGCGGCGAGCCACGCGGCGGCGAGGGAGATGGTGACGAGGACGCTTCCTCCCACGGCGATGAGCCTTTTATGATGGCCGTAGCAGATCGCGAAAACGATCAATACGATGAGCGTCGGAAGAACTCCCGCCGGGCCTTTCGAGACGACGGCAAGGAAGGAGGAAAGGCCGAGAAGAAGAGAGTTCCTCCCGGCGCCTTTCTCATCGGTCAGAAGGGAGAGGCCGAAGAAGAACTGGAGATAGATGAGGGCGCAGAGGAGCATGTCTATCTGGCCGAACTGCGCCTGCCACAGGAAGCGCGGCATCCCCAGAAGGAGGATGACCGGAAGGGCGGCATCCCTGAGGCCGAACTTTTTTCCTATGGCGATGAGAAGCAGGGCGATGAGCAGGGCGGAGAGGAGCGAAACGATCTTGACCGCGTACTCCGGGACGCTCTTCGAGAAGACGGATGACAGGATGGTCAGGTCGAAGAAGAGCGGAGGCTTCTCCGCGTAAAGGGAACCGTTCAGCTTCGGGACCACGAAGCTTCCCGCGTCCTTCATCTCCGCGGCGACCCTCGCGTAGCGCGCCTCGTCGGGGGCCCACAGGCCCCGGAAGGGAATGAGGGAGAGGGGGACCAGGATGAAAAGGAGAAGGAAGAACCCGGGCTTTTTAGTCACTGGCGCTCTGGCCCGTTTTCCTTATTAGCCATAGGTTCCTGAAGTAGATGAGGAAGCCCGCGGACTGCCCCAGTATGAAGACGGGGTCCTTCTGGTGTATCGCGTAGGCGAGGAGGATGGTCGCCCCGATTATCGAGAAATACCAGAAGGATATCGGGATAGTGCTTTTACCGGCCTTTTCGCTCGCCAGCCACTGAACGAGGAAGCGCATGAAAAAGGCGGCCTGGCCGACGAGGCCGAATGCCACCCAGAATGTCTTGGAGGTTAAAATCGATGCGAAGCTCAAATCTCCTCCCTGATCCTGTACCTTGAGACCCTCCGCTTCATCCAGAGGACGGCGAAGACGTCGGACGCGGTGGCCCTGAAGCGGTCGAAAAATCCGTACTTCGTCTTTCCGTGGACGCGGGGCCTGTGGTTCACCTTCACCTCGACGACGCTGTATCCTTCCGCTTCGACAAGGGCGGGAAGGAAGCGGTGCATCCCCCTGAAGAGCTTCAGCCTTTCTACGGCGTGCCTTTTGAATGCCTTCAGCGAACAGCCCGTGTCGTGGATCTTTTCGCGAAGGATGAAATTCCTGAGGAAGTTCCCGGTCCGCGAGGTCATCTTCTTGTTGAGGGAATCCTGCCTCGATGCGCGCCATCCGACGACGGCGTCGACAGGCGGAAGCGCTTCCAGAAGGAGCGGTATGTCCGCAGGGTCGTTCTGAAGGTCCGCGTCGAGGGTGATGATAACTTCTCCCCTCGAGTTTCTTATCCCTGCTTCAAGCGCGGCGCTCTGCCCGCAGTTCTTCTCGAAGACGAGGACGCGGATGTTCGCGTTTCCCTTCCTGACGGTTTTCAGGGCTTCGAGGCTCCCGTCCTTCGACCCGTCATCGACATATATGAGCTCGTAAGGTTTGCCCAGAAGCGACATGACGTCGGTTATCTCTTTCGTCAGTTTCGGTACGTTGTCCTCTTCGTTGTAGACTGGGACCACGATCGAGTAGGCGGGACCCGTCATTTTCCCGCGCCTCCGATGTAGCCTATGGTCTTGTAGATGAGCTTGGAAACTAGGAAATCGCTCGCGGGGTGGCCGGGAATGGGCGCCAGTTCGACGAAATCCGCGCCGACGACTGTTCTTTTTTGCGCGAGCGTTCTCAGTAGTTTAAGCGTCTGGTAGTATCCCATCCCTCCCGGTTCGGGCGTTCCGGTCGCCGGCATAATGGATGGATCGAACCCGTCCACGTCCACCGTCAGGTAAACCTTTTCGGGAAGGAGAGAAACGGCCTTTTCTATCCAGTCGTCATCCGAAACGATATCCTTCGCCCAGAATATCTTGGTCGGCCCGCTCTTTATGAATTCGGCCTCCTCGACCGAATAGGACCGGATCCCTACCTGGACGATGTCGCGGGTCTTTTCGCATATCCTTCTCATCACGGCCGCGTGGCTGAATGGAGTTCCCTCATAGCTTTCGCGGAGGTCGAGATGGGCGTCTACCTGGAGGACGCCGATCTTCCCGAAATGCTTCCTGTGCGCTTCGAATAAAGGGTACGAAATCGAATGTTCGCCGCCCAGGGAGACGAGGAATTTGCCTTTAGACAGGAACCCCGCCGCCGCCTCCTCGACCGTTTCGAGCATCGCCTCCGGAGCGATCGAGTGGAAAAGAAGGTCTCCCGCCGTGTGTATGCCGTGCAGGAAAGGCTCCGAGCAGAGCTCCTCGTCGTAAAGTTCCATGTTCCTCGAGGCGTCCATTATCGCCGAGGGGCCTTTCTTGGTTCCCTTGCCGTAGGTAGTGGTAGCCTCGTAGCCAACGGGAAGGATGACGAAGCGGGAAGCTTCAAGGGCGGAGTTTTCTTCCGGAAGCCCGCCGAAATTGTAAGGATAATAATCCGCCATGGTCTCTCCAAGAAAAGCTAATTTTACAACGATTTCGCTGTTTATAAAAACCTTCGCCTCCCTGAAGGTTGAGGGAAAGGCTTTTCGGTGGTAAATTATTGACTTGGAGGACGAACATGGCGCTTTTCGGCAAGAAGGAAGAAGACCCGCAGGCCCTCATTAAAAAAGGGGATTACAAGAAGGCCATAAAGCTGCTTCAGGAAAAGCTGAAGGCGGCCCCCCGCGACCTGAACATCCTGATGAGGCTCGCCGAAGCCTTTGAAGGGATGGGCGACAAGGAGAGCGCCGCGAGGATATTCGTCGAAGAAGCCAACGAGAACCTCAAGGAGCGCCAGAGAGAAAAAGCTTTCGCCCTCCTGAAAAAGGCCGAGAAGCTCCTTCCCGATGACGAGGAGATAAAGAACGCGATAAAAGCCGTCGACCAGAAGAAGGAGGACGACAGCTTCTCCTTCGACATTTCGATGGACTCGGAGGCCGCCGAGGAACCGCCCCGCGGGAAGGACCTCAGGGATATCATCCAGGAAGCGCTCCAGAACATCTTCGACCCTCCCAAGGAAGAGCTCGGGGACCTGGCCGACCAGTGCTCGGTGATAAGGCTGGGAGAAGGGGAAACACTCATAAGCGAAGGCGAGGAGGGAGATTCTCTCTACATCATCCTTGAAGGGGAGATGGACGTCCTGACGAGGATCGCCGGAGAAGAAACCTGCATAAAGACGCTTTCCGGGGGAGAGATCGTCGGCGAGGCGTCATTCCTGAACAAAGTGCCGAGAACCGCCACCCTCGTAGCGAAGGGCGATATCATGATAGCGGAACTGAAAGGCGACGACGCGAGGAACGCGCTCAAGGGCAACCCTAAACTGATGAATGCCCTTGAAAAGATCCTCGAGAAAAGGGTCGAGGATTTCATCAGGCAGATGAGGGAGAAGGGCTAGAAACGGAAGCAAGATGGCCATATTGAAGATAGAACTTTACGGCTCTCAAGTGCTCAGGGAAAAGGCGAAGCCTGTCGAAAAGGTGGACGACAAGATACGGTCGCTCCTCGACGACATGGTCGAAACCATGAGGTTCGCGAGGGGCGCGGGCCTGGCGGGAAACCAGGTCGGCGTGCCTCTGAGGATCGTCGTCATCGATTTCGGGGCGCTTGAAGGAAAGGAAGACATCAGATATTTCATAAACCCGGAGATAGTCTCCGCCGAAGGAAAGATGGACTGCGAAGAGGGATGCCTCTCCTTCCCCCAGATCTTCGTCAAGACGCAAAGGCCCAAAAAGATGAAGGTCAGGGCTCTCGACAGGGACGGCAACCCCTTCGAAGTGGAGGGCGAGGATTTCATCTCCAAGGCGATGGGACACGAACTCGACCACCTCGACGGCGTGCTCATGATAGACCATGTTTCGCCGCTCAAGCGCGAATTCGTCAAGAAAAGGATAAAAAAACTCATCAGGGAAGGCGAATGGGAGAACCCCTACCCGCAAGAATAGTCTTCATGGGGACTCCGAGGTTCGCCGAGGTGATCCTTTCGGGCTTCGTGGGGAAAGGGTACAAGCCTCTCTCGATCTTCACCCGCGAGGACAAAACTGGGGGCAGGGGCCACAGGGAGCTGGTCTCCCCCGTTAAGGCGCTCGCCATCGCGAACGGGATAGAGGTCCTTCAGCCGAAGAAGCTCAGAGACCCCGGGGTCACGGATCACTTGAAGAAGCTGGAACCCGATTTCATCGTCGTCGCCGCCTACGGAAAGATCCTTCCCAAAGAAGTCCTGGAGATCCCGAAATATTGCTGTCTCAACGTCCACGCTTCGCTCCTGCCCAGGTGGCGCGGGGCATCCCCGATCCAGCACGCCATCCTCGCCGGCGACCAGGCGACCGGCGTTACTATAATGAAGATGGATGAGGGGCTCGACACCGGGCCGGTTTTCCTCAGGAGCGAAGATATCCCGGTAGAGCGGAGCGACAACTCCGGAACGCTTACCGGGAAGCTGGCGACGGCGGGAGCGGCCCTGATAACCGAAGCCATCGAGAGGATAGTACGGGAAGGAATTGAACCGTCTCCGCAGGACGATTCCCTGGCCACTTTCGCTCCGAGGATCAAGAAGGAGGACGGCCTCATCTCCTTCGAAAAGAGCGCGGGGGAGATCGAGCTCATGGTCAGGGCTTTCGATCCGTGGCCCAGGGCGCACTTCTTCGTCGAAGGCGAAAGGATAAACGTGATCGAGGCGGAACCGGGGCCGGAAACGGCCGGAAAAGAGCCGGGCGAGGTCCTTCCATCCGTGAAACTGCTGGTGGCTACCGGCGGATCATCTTCAATATATCTGAACAGAGTGCAGAGGGAAGGCAAGAAGCCGCTCCCCTCGGAGGAGTTTTTGCGTGGGTTCAGGATCGGGCCGGGACGCAGGATCTAGGAACACGAGGAGGCCGTCGAAGAGCGGGCTTCATGAATCGAAAGGCGGAAGGCCTTTCGTGAAGAAGCCTCCGCGCCGCCCTCGACCGGCGGAGGTCCAGCCCTCCGCGGCGGTTCCGCCGGCGGTGCTTAACCTCAGGGCGCTCTCGGCTGAGATCCTCGACGAGGTGCTGAACAAGGGCGCGAAGCTCAAATCCAAGCTGGACCAGCGGCAGAAGAAGGTCACGAGGGAGAGCGACAGGGCCCTCATCAAGGAGATCGTCTCGGGGTGCCTGAGGAACCTTCCCGTCCTCGACCTATCGATAAAGGAATTCCTCAAGAAAGGGATAGAGGAGACCGATCCCTTCCTGTTGTCGCTTCTGAGGGTCGGCGCCTACCAGATATTCTACCTCGACAGGATCCCCGTTTACGCCGCCGTGAACGAATGCGTCGAGGCGGCCAAGTCCGCCGGGATGAAACCCGCGGCAGGTTTCGTGAACACCGTTCTGAGGAACATCTCCAAGAGGAAGGACGAACTTCTCTCCCTGCCTTACCGGTACTCTCCGCCCCTGTCGCTGTCCTTCAAGTACGGGATGCCCCCGTGGCTCGTAGAACGGTATCTTTCAAGGTTCGGCCCGGCGGAAGGCGAAGCGCTGATCGAGTCGATGAACCGCCCTGCGCAGAATTCCATAGTCTTCTTTTCTTCAAAGGACCTGATGGCGGCGAGGCCTGTCCTCGAGAGGGAGGGCTACAGGCTGGAGGAGGACGGCCTCTTCCCGCTGACGTTCAGGGTGAAAGGAAGGAATCCTGCCGACAGCGAGGCTTTTCTAAACGGCCTCTTCTACATCTGCGACCCGGCTTCCCAGCTCCCTGCGGCGATCCTCCCCTCGCTGAAGGAAGGGGCGAAGGTGCTTGACCTCTGCGCCGCGCCGGGGACCAAGAGCCTCCTGATCTCGAAAAGGACGGGGAGCGGAGTTTCCGTGACGGCATCGGACATTTCAAGGAAGAGGGTGGAGCTTCTCCGCGAGAACATCGCGAGGTTCCGAGCCGGCAACATCTTTCCCGTGGTCGCCGACGCGGAGAAGAGCCTTCCCTTCAAAAGCGAGTTCGACGCCTGCGTCCTCGATGCTCCGTGCTCCTCGATGGGGACGATAAAAAGGGCGCCGGAGCTCAGGTGGCAGGCTACGAGGGAAAGGTTCCGCCTCGAAGGCGCGAGACAGCTCAAAATGCTCGTCAACGCCTCGGAAACCTTAAGGGAAGGCGGTTTCCTCCTTTACTCCGTCTGCTCGGCGGAGGAAGAGGAAACGACCGCCGTGGCGGCCGCTTTCATGGAGAAGTGCCCCGGTTTCTCGGCCGAGAAGATAAAGATGGAAGAACCGCTGCGAAGCGCGCTGGCGTTCCCGGAGGAACACCTCGTTTACCTTTTTCCCCACCGCCACGCTGGGGACGGCTTCTTCGCGGCGCTTTTCAGGAGGAAAATTGGACGCAAGAGTTGATATAGCCATAGAGAATGTTTCCATAGGGGTCGTCAGGATAGAAGAACTCCGCATCGGCCCCGCGCCCGAAGGACTCACAAAAAGGATCGGGCAGAGGATCGAGAAGCTCCGGCAGCCTTTCGGCGGAGAAGAGGACGCGAAAAAAACGGTCCGCGCGATCCTCCGTTTCGGGAGATACAAGCCTTCGGGGAGGGGAAAACCTGCCAGCGAATACCTGCTGGAATCCGCCCGGGAGGGATCGTTCCCTTCGATAAACAACGCGGTGGACGCGCTCAACTTCGTCTCCCTGGGGTCCCAGCTCCCGATCTCGCTCATCGATACGGGGAAGGCCGGTACGGTTTCCTTCAGGCTGAGGCGCGGAAGGGAGGGCGAATCGTTCGTCTTCAACCGCTCCGGGCAGGTGCTTCAGCTCCAGGACCTGCTCCTGACATCTGCGCTGCCCTCGGACGAACCTCTCGCGACTCCAGTGAAGGACTGCCAAAAGACAAAGGTGGACGAAGGCACGACGGAAGCCCTCGCTGTGATCTATTCGCCGAATGGAATGTCCGCCGGGCTCAGGGAGGCGGCGGAGGAACTTGCCACGGAGATGTCGGCTTTTTCAAAGGCAGATGCCGTAGTCATTGCCGGATAAAGATGTAACAATAAGTAACAATATTTGCTTTAGCTTTCTCCGGCATCCCGTCAACTCCTTTGCCAGCAAAGCAGTCGCTGTGGTATAACATTTGCTTAAAGAAGAACGGAGGAGAAAATGGCAGCAGCCGTGGGAAAACGGGAAAAAGGATTCACTCTCATAGAAATGCTCACCGTCTTGGCGATCATATCGATAATCGCTGCGGTCGCAACGGTGAGCGTCAGCAAGACACTCAAGAAGCAGAGGCTGGAAGCCGCGGCCAACCAGCTCCAAAGCTTTATCGAAAGCGCCTCGGTCCACGCCAGGGAAAGGTCCTGCGGGGTTTTCGTGTGGCTCCACCGCGGCAACTCTCCCCAAGGGGGGAGTCAATGGTGGTACTGCTATCTGATCGCCGATACCAACAGGGACGACATCCTTGACTACAACCTCGCAAACCCGTGGGAGGAGCCCCCGGGCGCCCCCTCCAGTGGAAATGACGACCGATACCTGAGGACCGAGCGGATTCAGTTGCCTGACGACCTTGTCCTTTCTCCGGCGGGATCGCCTCTGAACCCGGGACCGGTGTGGCCCGGCCCGAACAACTGGCCTGCTCATCCCGCTATCGCAGGTGATTTCCTGATGCTTTGCGATCCGAGAGGGCTCCCGTTCGACCCGAACGGCCCGAATCAGATCATGGGGCCTACAGTCATCTCGATCACGCACCAGGAAATGGTGAACGAAGACCTTCATCCTAAAATCAGACACGACATAACGATTTCGGCTCTCTGGCATACAAGGCAAGAGAGCATCATGTACTGACGGGAGGCTCAAAAAATGGATAGCTTTTTGCCAAGCAAGAAAATCCGTGCCGGCGAAAAAGGCTCTTCACTGGTTGAAGTCCTGATCGCCCTTTTTGTCCTGATGGTCCTGCTGATCGGGATCCTGCAGATGTTTTCCGCAGCTTTCGTCATAAATCAGAAATCTTCTCTGAAGACTCTGCAGGCATACAAGTGCCAGCAGGTGGCGGAGAACATAAGGATGGCGAGGCTGATCATCGTTTCGACGGGAAACCCGCCCCTGAACAGCGGGATAACGTTCAATGACGGCTTCGTCTACCCGCTGCCCTACGAGTCCGGCGATGATGGCTGGGCTTACTGGGGCCCCGCGGGAGCGAACGTCGTCGAGGAAGAAGGGGCCAAGTACCGTCTTTATTACAGAATGAACCAACAGTTGCTGCTGAGCGGCGCGTCGGTCTGGAACCTTACCGTCACGGCGGTTGAAGCTGCGAAGATAGAAGCGGGCGAGGATCCGTACGACGACCGCCCGAATCTCAGGAGGGTTGAATATGTCACGCAGATGCCGGGCCTATGACTATGACAGAGGCCCGATAACCTCGAAGAGCCAAGTCTCGGGAGGAAACGACATGTCGAGCAGATGTCAAAAACGCGGCGAAAAGGGTTTCACGCTCATCGAACTCACGATATCCCTGACGATCCTGGTGATAGTCCTTGTCCTTTCCATGAGTCTCCTTTTTTCCATGAAAAATTTCGCTCAGAGGCAAAGGCAGTTCGCTGAGCCGAGACAGAACGCAAGGAGGGCCATAGACTATGTCGGCAGCTACATCAGGGCGGCGACCGACCTCAACTACAAGGCGGACAATCCCAACTGCATTCCGGTCTGGGTCAAGGACGAGGGCGACAACGACGTTCAGGTGACGTACAACAACGTTCAGGATGCCAATCTCGCCGAACCGGGGTCCGACATACTTACGATAGGATACGCGACGAACATTCTCAATATCAACATAACCAAATGGAATCCCGACTCCCAGCCTATCGCGAAGGCTTCAAACCTTTACGTCAACTTCAAGGACGGCTGTCCGAATGACGCGCTGAACCTTCAGCTTTTCAAGGAAATAACTGGCGCCTGCCAGCCCTGCGCGAACGGAGCCGGATGCTGCAGCGATGTCCTGCAGGTTTACAGCGATGTGGACGGAAGCTGGACCTACCTTGTCATAACCGGATTTCAGCAAAGCACATGCTCGGACGCGAACGACGAGATCATTCATGTAACCTGTACGCCCGGCCAGTCCGACCACGTCAATCCTCCGAGCTCCAAGAATGTCACCAAGCCCTGCCACATAGGAGGAGGCCTGACTTATCTCGCTTTCAGGGTACAGAGGACCGATCCGGCCGACCCCCTTACCTGCGAACTTCAGCAGAAGAGGGGCATGTTCGATCCGTCCAACCCTGACCTGAGCTTCTTCGGCCTACTCGAAGGCATCGAGGATCTGCAGATTGCCTACATCTACAACGACGGCACGATATGGAACGACAGCGCCGCCAATCTTCTGCCCACGACGGGAAACGTCCCCAGGCAGGACGGGGTTGGCGGCGGCATGCCTGCGCACGATGTCACGAACGTAATGGGAATGAGAGTATCCGTAGTCTCGAGAGCCAACACGCCGGTCCCGCTCATGGAAAGGGCGAAATTTTTCAGGCCGGCTTCGGAAGACAGGGCCGAGGATCCCAACACGGACAGGTTCTATCACTATCGGCTAACATCCACCGTAATGATAAGAAACAGGAATCTGGGGAGTTGAGCCATGCGTAAAGAAAAAGGAAGCGCTTTGATTTCGGTCATTCTCGTGGTGCTGGTCCTCACTATGGTGGGAGTGGCGTCCCTCTTCTTCATGACGACGGAAGAGAGGATCTCCAACGTGGCAAGGATGGAAAAGGCGGCGTTCTATTGCGCGGAGATGGGGCTTCGGGAGGCGGAAAGGTCCATCGTGGACGGGTATTCCGCCAATACCGCCTACATCACCAACGCCATCAACACCTCGCAGACAACCTACAACACATTCGAGGTCCCCGGCGGGGGCTTCAACGGCGTCGTTTTGGTGGACGCCGACGTGCTTGAGCACGATGATCCCGCTCTAATCATAATTGATCCGTCCAGCGGGGGGATCCAGGTGCCCGCAGGGGAAATGAGAGGTATCCTTGTGGATAACGCGAGCGGATACGTTTCGACCTACAGCGTCTTTGTCCGGAACAACGCGGAAGAAGTCAACCAAACGGTGGACACCGACAACAAGATAAATGTGGTGTCCGTGGGGCTCGTAGTGACCCCGCTCGGGCAGGTGGTCAGAAAGGTCATAGAGGAACAGATATTTCCGGGAGCAGGCGGAGGCATCGGCACCGGCCAGAAAGGCGTCAACATGGGCGGAACGAGTTCCGTCGGATACGGTGACTGATGATTAAGGCGCTTTGTCCCGCGCTTGAGTCGTTCGGGAGGTGTGACATGTTCGGAGAAAAGCTAGGAAAGATGATCTTTTTGACGGGAATTATCATGCTGGCGTCCATCGCTTCGCTCTGCCAGCCTGCGAACGAAGGGTACGACCCGATGCTTCAGATAACCCATCAGTTCGCCCACCCGAACCTGCTTCTGGTCCTCGACGTTTCCGGTTCGATGGGGTGGGACATGAATGGGAACTCCGTGGGGGTGGATGCCCAGGGGTCAATACCCTACTGGGTCAGGAACAGACCGAGGGACAAGGCGACAAGCAATCCCTGCAAGGGCTCCTACAGGCACACCGCTACCCTAACGAAGGGCAAGGGCGCCAGCAGGATGGCGATCGTGAAGAACACCCTCGGAAATTCCGTCTCCCTTTACGAATGGGACCCTACAACGATTCCCGAATCCACATGGTCCTCCATGACCGTCAACAGCGGATGGGTTTACTGGCGGAGGGACGCGAACAGTCAGCCTATATGGTATTACTGCAGGAATAGCACCACGTCTCCTTCAAGCTATCCGTTCACCATATCCGAGTCAACGCCGGGCGTCATCTCCCATCCGCCGATGGACCTCATCGGCCAGACGAAGGAGAACATCAACTGGGCGGTCGTAACCTTTTCTGGTAACGAGTCCAGTTGCACAGACGCGACGGCGAGGACATTCTTCGACCTCAGCGAAAGCGGCGACGTCACCGCCATCGAAAACCTCTTTCAGTTGCAATCGGACGGGGGCCTCAACGTTGGTGGAAACACTCCTACAAGAGGGGCCTCCAACTTCGCCAAGGAGTTCCTGACCACCTCCGCCGTGGGAGGGACCATCACCTACTACGGAAACAAATCGAAAAAGGTGGACCGCGACGACAAGTTCTTCGCCTGCGAAAGGACATACGGCATGGTGCTGGTGACGGACGGCCAGTCAAACCAGTGCAACCCGAGCGACAATAAGTGGAGCACCTGCAACAAGCGCGACAGCTCGAGGAACTGGGACGACTACCCTCCCGGGAAGATAGACGAGCTTTACAGGGCGACCGTCACCTATGGCGGAAAGACCTACAGGATGGACGCCAAGACCTGGTGCATCGGCGTCAGCGAGGACATAAGCCCCTGCGAGGTGAATTTCAACTCCTACATGGGAAGGACAGATGCCAGCTCGCCCCTGGGCGACGCGGGTTACAAGACCTCCGGAGACCTCGCCAGGCTGCCGAAGATGAACACCTACACGGAGACCTCGAGCGATCCCTATCCCGGAAAGGTCCACTACACAACGCTTCAGGAGAACGAGTTCAACTACTCCAACTACAACAGGAACGACCCCTCCTCGACCGGTCTCAACTACGGCTATTTCGCCACGGACTCTCAGGCGCTCGCCGACGCGTTTGCCGACATCGTGGCGGGGCTGGGGACAGGGGATTACACCACCTCGTCCCCGGTAGCCAACCCCGGGACGTCGTCAGCTGGCAGCCAGGTCTTCCTTACGACAGCGCAGTTCCCTGAGTGGAACGGCCACCTCTACTGCTATAACTCCGACAGCGGAGACCTGATGTGGGATGCCGGGGAAGTCGTCACCGCTCAGGCTTCCACTTCGAGAAAGATATACACCTGGGACGGATCTAACAACCTCGTCGAGGTCAAGGACTCGAGCCTTTCACTGCTGAAGGCGATCGCGGCCGATTTTACGACCGGTTTCAATACAAGCAAGATGACAACCCAGGTGGTGGATTTCATCAAAGGCAACAACGGCAGCGGGGTTTCGAGGAGCTGGAAGATGGGAGGTGTAGTGAACTCGACGCCCACGCTCGTGATCGCTCCGGAATCCTACACCCAGGGGACAGTGGACCAGAGCCACGCCGATTTCGTGAACGCCTACGGCGGCAGGAAAACCCTTCTTTATTCCGGTTCTGACGACGGAATGCTGCACGTATTTTTAATAGAGGAAACGGAAATCGGAGGTGACACCTATCCGGCCGGAACGGAGCTGTTCGCGATCCTTCCGCCCAACCTTCTGGCGATGCAGACGGAGCTTTACGACAACTTCGTCGCCGGAATATCGGTTACCGGCCAGGAGAAAAGGCCCAAGGACCATATTTACGGGGTGGCCAATTCTCCGAGATATGGGGATGTATATTTTCCATCCGAGGCGAAATGGAGGACGATGCTGTATCTGACCGAAGGCCCCGGCGGGGAAATGGTCGCGGCGATCGACATCTCCGACCCGTTCGGGAAGCTGATTCAGGATCCGCCCGTCAATCCCGTGTCCGTCCTGTGGCACCATACTCAGGAATCGTGTCCGGAGCTGAAAAAAAGCTGGAGCGTCCCTGCGTTCGGTTCGAGCAGTTCAACGTCCTTTGAAGGGATATTCGGAACCGGGTATGATTCTGTAAGCAACACGACCTCTCCTTATGTTTTCAACTTCAATCCCGTCGACGGTTCCCTTCAGTCGAGGGCCATCTCGGCCGATTCCTCTCCGACGCCCTACATGAGGAACCAGGCTTTCGCCGATTCGGTCGTTTACCAGACAACTGCCCGGGCGTATTACGCGGACAACCTTGCCGACCTCGGAGTTCAGGCCGACCTTCACGGCAGGCTTTGGTTCTATGACTGGAACGCCGGAACCTTCACCATAGGCGTGGACGCAAGCGCCATAGCCGGTTCCTCCCAGCCCATCTACTATCCGCCCGCCGTTTCTGGTTACAAAAAGGGGACGGATTCATACGACATCTACACCTTCGCCAGCGGAACCTATTACGAAAAAGATACCGATGTCACAGGCAAGAACGTGGGCTCGAACGGATATTTCCAGCCGTCCATGTGGGTGGCGGTTCAGAAACCGTGGAGCACCAGCCCGGTCCCGAGCAGCAGAGTCACCCGGGTGTTGATGAAGGGGATCGACTACACGATCACCAACGAGGACGGGACCACATCGACCGGAACCACGGGGGCGAGGACCCAGCCCACTGTCGGGCCTCTCCTGCTCATCCCGACCAAGGATTCTCTTCCTGTCGTCGCCGTCTGGAGCCTCTATGATCCGGACACGGATGACTGCGCCGGAACCAGCATCATCGTGAAAATGACCATAGAACTCGATAATTTGGGAGCTCCGACAGCTTCAACCACCTCATACAGCGCCGGTTCGGGCGCGGTTTCGGGCTTCGCGATAGTCGGAACCGACGTGGTCGTCGCCAAGTCCGGCGTCGGGGAAGGCAAGAAGGCCACGATATCCAAAGTTCCCGGCCTGAAGATCGAAGCCGGCTCGGGCGTTCCGGCGCCGATATGGTGGAGAGAGCTTCAGTAGGTGCTTCGGCGAAATGGATGAAAGAGGCGGGTGGTCCCCGCCTCTTTTTTCTTTGGCCGTGTGTGTTGTAAAATTGCTTCGGAACCACCTGACCGATTCCGCCGGCGCGGGTTTCAGCGCCCGGGCGGTTTTCCGGTTGGCGAAGATGGCTGTTTGGCGAGATACGAGATGAAGGAGGCAAAGATGGGGCGCTTACCGAAGATCCTGGTCGTATCAATGGCACTATGTCTGTTCACTGCGGGGGCGCTTGCCGCTCCGGTCATATCCGATGTCGAAGTCTCGCGCCTGTATGGCACTTCCGCGACGGTCACCTGGACCACCAACACCGCATCCACGAGCAGGGTTTACTACGGGACTTCTACTCCCCCGGCCTCTTACGTCAGCAGTTCCGAGCTGGTAACCAGCCACTCGATCACCCTTACCGGGCTTTCGACATGCACGACCTACTATTTTTCCGTCATGTCGACGGACGGAGGCGGGAGCACGACCGACAACAACGGAGGGGCTTACTACACATTCGCAACGGGACTGGATACCCAACCGGATTATGATTCCACGGACGTACCCAAGACTATTCCCATGAACGGCAGCGTGACTTCAACCCTGACGGTTTCGGATAACAAGACCATAGAGGATATTAACGTGACAATCGGGAGCGTGCTTCAGACGAATGTTTACACGCTTTCGCTCTGCCTGATCGCTCCCGACGACACCTGCATCCCCCTTAGCCTTTACAACGGCGATCCGGAAGAAGAGGATTATTACATGACGGTGTTTGACGACCAGGCCGAGCTTTACGTCGGGGATACGGCTCAGTCGCCGCCTTACACCGGATACTTCAAGCCGAACGGACAGCTGGGCCATCTGGCGGGCAAGAACGCCGCCGGGACCTGGACGCTGGTGGCGGAAAACTATGACAACACAGAAGACGGGTCGCTGGAGGCGTGGGGCCTCAGCTTTTCCTACCCTTACAAGCATTGCGCGTCGCATCTTTCGGTGACGGAATACACGGTCCTCAATGATGTCTGCACCGGCATGGGATCGGGCGGAAACGACGGGGTGGTGGACCCTGGAGAGGAGATCACGCTCCGCGTGACGCTTTACAACGACGGCAACGCCAACCAGACAGGCATTACCGGCACGCTTACCACATCCACGGCAGGCGTCACCGTGAACGACGGCTCCGCGTCGTTTCCCGACACAGCCATGGAAAACAGCGGAAGCTCGCTGTCCAACCACTTCAAATTCACAGTCAGCGACATAACGCTGGAATGCGCCACCGAAATCGAGTTCACCCTGCACATCGCCTCGTCGCAAAAACCAACCGGCTGGAACGAGACGTTCATTGTCCCGATCGGGAACCAGACATCTCCCGGCGGGACGGTTCTTGACGAGGATTTTACCTTCGGGATACCTGCCACCTGGACGATAGTGAACGGAGGAACCGGGGGGGAAGGCCCGCCGGACGCCTCAACATGGACCTCGAGCAACCCCTGTTTGGCCCCCAACGATCCCCCGCTGAACGCGCCAGTGGCACAGGTGGACAGCTTCTGCGCCGGGGAGGAGGCCACACAGGACGAACAGCTGATAACCCCGGTCCTGAATCTCAGCGCCGCGGATGAGGTAACCCTTGATTTCGACGAAGGGTTTTTTTACTGGTACGACAATTCCACCTACGAGATAGGCGATGTCGACATAAAATCAAGCCTGACATCTGGTTCCTGGGTGAACATCCTTAGGAATGATTATACGACATGCTATTACGGATGCATAGGAAGTCCTTCGCTCGACATAACGGATTACGCGGCGGGAGCGTCGAACGTCCAGATAAGGTTCCACTACTATGCGGCCGCCTACGACAACGCGTGGGTCATCGACAATGTCAGAGTCACCTACACGATCGATCCGCAGTGCTCGATGAACAGATGCTGTCCCGACATGACGGAACCGGTCATCGGGACGATTTCCGATCTTGATCTCTGCGATCAGGACGGGATATCCATACCCTTCACACAGGGATCCCCCGCGACCAGGCACGACCTTTACGTGGACGGCGTGCTTGAAGTTTCCGGCGTGACAAGCCCGGTTTCATACGATCCCGGGGATGAAAACAGCCACAGTTACGTGATAAGGGCGGTGAACTATTACGAAGACTGCTATGTGAACTCGCCGTCCAAGAATTTTACAGATCAGGATCAGACGCCCTCGAAGCCTTCGATCACAAATATCACGGACGATGACGCGTGCGCCCAGAGCGGGATCAAGGTCTATTACACGGCCGGTTCCCCGGCCACCTCGACCAAGCTGGTTGTGGACAGCGTCGAGGTCGCAACCATGACGGGAAGCCCTTACAGCTACAATCCGGGAAATACCGCGAGCCACACATATATCGTCAGAACCTACAACAATACCTGTCACAACGACTCCACGTCGCAGGCCTTCTCGGACGCCAACGTAAAGCCGGGCGCCCCGATGATCGGGACAATAACAGACTCCAGCGGGGCGTGCGCCTACGGAATTTCGATCCCGTTCACGGCGGGAAGCGGCGCCACCAGCCACGATCTTTATGTAAACGGGTCGTTGGCGCAGAGCGGAGTGACGAGTCCGGCAAGTTACACCCCTGCCAGCACATCGAGCCATACTTATGTCGTCAGGGCAAAGTACGGCACCTGTTACACCGATTCCGATGGAAAGGCCTTTTCCGATACCAACGACAAGCCGGGAGCTCCCACGATCGGCACGATAGGGGATACCAGCGGTAATTGTGCCCTCGGAATCAGCATTCCTTTCGCGTCCGGAGCCGGAGCGACAAGTCATGACCTTTATGTGGATTCTGTTCTTGCTTTAAGCGGGGTTACCAGTCCTGTGAGCTACACACCGGCAAACACTAGCAGCCATACTTATGTGATCAGGGCAATAAAAGGGACATGTTCGACTGATTCTTTGGGCAAGACCTTTTCGGACATCAATACCAAGCCGGGGCAGCCGGTGATAGGAACGATAGGGGATACCAGCGGAAACTGCGCGTACGGAATTAGCATTCCTTTCGCGTCTGGAGCAGGGGCGACCAGCCACAATTTATATGTCGATTCAGTGCTGAAGCAAACAGGCGTTACCAGTCCCGTGGCTTATACTCCGGCTGATACAAACAGCCATACATACGTCATTCGAGCTATTAATGGATCCTGCTCAACAGATTCAGATGGAAAAGCGTTTTCCGATATAAATACAAAACCAGGAGAGCCTGTAATCGGAACGATCACCGATTCGAGTGGCGCATGTGCTTATGGAATATCCATCCCGTTCGCCGAAGGCAGCGGGGCCGAAAGCCACAGTCTTTACGTGGACGGATCTCTCGTTCAGAGCGGCGTGAGCAGTCCTGTGAGCTATACTCCTGCAAGCAATAGCAGCCGTTCCTATGTTATAAGGGCCATAAGCGGATCATGCAGCACTGATTCCCCGGCGAAAGTATTTTCCGACACGAACGACAAACCCGGAGCGCCTCTTGTAACGGCGGTGAACGACGTGAGCGCCTGCGCTCAGAGCGGTATCCAGGTTGTGTTCACAGATGGGTTGGGAGCGGCAAGTCACGACCTTTATAGTGACGGCACATCGGTAGTTACCGGTTATCTTTCGGGCGTGACTTATGTTCCCGGAGACACGGCAAGTCACTCTTACGTTGTGCGGGCGGTCAACGGGACATGCTGGACCGATTCGAACGCCCTGAGCGGAAGCGACGCGGACGGGACCCCCGGTGCCCCTGCAATAAGCAGCGTTCTGGATGTGAACGGATGCGCGCTGAGCGGAGTGACGGTAACTTTTACAACGGGAACCCCTGCCACGCAGCATGATCTTTATGTTGACGGATCACTGGCACAAGCGAACATAACGAGCCCGTACGTGTACAGTCCGGGGGACACGTCGAGCCATGATTATGTGGTAAGGGCGGTGAACGGGACATGCCATACCGACTCCAATACTCTCAGTTGCTCCGATGTTAACGCGGCTCCGAGTGCTCCTTCTATCTCGAGCGTGACGGACATAGCCCCATGTGCCCAGACGGGAGTCACGGTCACCTTTACGGCGGGAACCCCTGCTACGCAGCATGACCTTTATGTTGACGGGGGGCTGGCGCAGGCGAATGTCACCAGTCCGTATGTGCATAATCCTGGTGACACATCTGGCCACTCCTATGTTGTAAAAGCGGTCAACGGGGCATGCACGGCTGATTCGAATGCTGTGAACGCGACGGACGCGAATGGTACGCCTTCCCAGCCGTCGATCACCTCGATCGTTGACAACGACCCGACGGCACTTACCGGCATAAAGGTTTACTACAATCCGGGTTCTCCATCGACATGGCACAACCTTCTGAAGGACGGTTCCACAGTGAAGGTGAATTACGTTTCAGGAGACACCTACAGTCCGGGAGACAGCAACAACCACTCATACCAGATAAGGGCGATAAACGGCACTTGTTACACTACCTCTCTAATAGTCGTGGCCAAGGACGCGATATGCGTTGATCCGGGTATGCCTTCCATAACCGGGATAACGGATGTCTCCCCTTGCGCCACAAGCGGAATCCAGATAACCTACACGGCGGGTTCCGGAGCGTTGAGCCACGACCTTTACGACAACGGCTCCCTGGCGGTGACGAATTACGCCTCCGGTGCGGTTTATTCCCCGGGAGACAACTCTTCTCACAGCTATGTCATCCGCGCGGTTGACGGATCGTGTTTCACGGATTCCCCTCCCCAGGCTGGAACCGATTTAAATGGGACGCCCGGAGCGCCTCTTGTAACGGCGGTGAACGACGTGAGCGCCTGCGCTCAGAGCGGTATCCAGGTGGTGTTCACAGATGGGTCGGGAGCGGCAAGTCACGACCTTTATAGTGACGGCACATCGGTAGTCACCGGTTATCTTTCGGGCGTGACTTATGTTCCCGGAGACACGGCAAGTCACTCTTACGTTGTGCGGGCGGTCAACGGGACATGCTGGACCGATTCGAACGCCCTGAGCGGAAGCGACGCGGACGGGACCCCCAGCGCTCCGGCAATAAGCAGCGTTCTGGATGTGAACGGATGCGCCCTGAGTGGAGTGACGGTGACCTACACGACTGGAAGCCCTGCCACGCAGCATGATCTTTATGTTGACGGATCACTGGCACAAGCGAACATAACGAGCCCGTACGTGTACAGTCCGGGGGACACGTCGAGCCATGATTATGTGGTAAGGGCGGTGAACGGGACATGCCATACTGACTCCAATACTCTCAGTTGCTCCGATGTTAACACAGCTCCAAGCGCTCCTTCTATCTCGAGCGTGACGGACATAGCCCCATGCGCCCTAACTGGGGTGACGGTCACCTTTACGGCGGGAACCCCTGCTACGCAGCATGACCTTTATGTTGACGGGGGGCTGGCGCAGGCGAACGTATCAAGTCCGTTTGTCTACAATCCAGGAAACACGTCGAACCACTCGTTCGTGATAAAGGCGGTCAACGGGGCATGCACGGCTGATTCGAATGCTGTGAACGCGACGGACGCGAATGGTACGCCTTCCCAGCCGTCCATCACATCGATAGTGGACAACGATCCGACGGCGCTTACCGGCATCAAGGTTTACTACAATCCGGGTTCTCCCTCGACCTGGCACAACCTTATGAAGGACGGTTCCACAGTGAAGGTGAATTACGTTTCAGGAGACACCTACAGTCCGGGAGACAGCAACAACCACTCATACCAGATAAGGGCGATAAACGGCACTTGTTACACAACTTCGCCAATCGTCGTTTCTAAGGACGCCGTGTGTACAAACCCGGGATCGCCTTCCATCACCGGGATAACGGACGTCTCCCCTTGCGCCACAAGCGGAATCCAGATAACCTACACGGCAGGTTCCGGAGCGTTGAGCCACGACCTTTACGACAACGGCTCCCTGGCGGTGACAGGTTACGGCTCCGGTGCGGTTTATTCCCCCGGAGACAACTCATCTCACAGCTATGTCATCCGGGCGGTTAACGGAGCGTGTTACACGGATTCTCCTTCTCAGGCAGGTACTGACGCCAACGGTACTCCTTCAGCCCCTGGCTTGTCGTCGGTAGTGGACAATAATCCCACGGTTTGCGACGGAGTGGTAGTTACATTCGCCCCGGGATCCCCAGCAACCCAAACCGATTTGTGGAGAGATGGCTCACAGGTGGCCACCAATATAACGAGTCCTTACCTTCATGATCCGGGTGACAGTGCGTCCCATAGCTATGCCGTCAGGACATACAACGGAGCCTGCTACGCCGATTCAGGTTCGCTGGCCGCGGCGGACCTTTGCGTGGCTTGTACCGCGCCTTCGGATCCCGTTGTAGAAACTGTAAACACGGACAAGACGGGATTTAAATGGGCGGATATTGCCGGAGCAGATTATTACAGGGTGGTGCGCGCTTTGAATGCGGATCTTTCCACTTACAGCTTCGGTTGCATAGGAAGCCGCGGATTCGGGATCTCGACCGGAGCGACAGGTTTTGTTTTCGACGCGACCGAGGATGACTCTCAGGGCGTCGCGGGAAGATGCTTCTACTATATCGTCCAGGGTTACGACTGCGAAGACCCCGATGAGTATCTCGGGCCTGCGGGCGATGGAGTCGTGACCAGGAATCTTCCGGTTACAAACTGCGGCGGCGACTGAACGGATCAGATAGAACTTCTTTGAAAGGGGCCGGAAAACCGGCCCCTTTCGTTTTTCGATCACGATCTTGCAAAGATCGATTATTTTTTGCCTTTGATGGAACCGATTATCGAACCCAGCCCGAAACCTTTTCTCTTGAGCGGCATGAGGTCCATGTCGCAGGTCTTGCAGACATAGTGTGGTTCTCCCCCTTCCACGTAGGGCTTGTTCTCGACGCACTGTTCGCAGAAGAACTTCAGGCATTTGGGGCAGCGCCATTTTGAAGGGCTCGATGGATGGTTGACGCAATGGTCGAGATCGCCGAATTCCTCTCTTTCCTTAATAGCTTTCTCCGCCCAGAACGGGTCCATGGCGTCATATGCCTTCAGGGGGAGCCAACCTGCGCCCTGGATTGCCGCCTCGTCCTCCAGGGTCAGTTTTCCTTCCAGTATCATGTTCCTGATGTCGGCCAGCCTGAAGGGGGTCTTGAGCGTGACCTGCATCTCCTTGAGGCGGACCTGCCAGATCGGGGGGTCCTGGTCCTCACGACTGACCTGCGGTACCGCCTGGGGTTTGTCGGATTCCGCGACGACGGCGTGCCCGTCGCGGAACACCATCAGGGATTTAGAGCATCCGTTGCATTTGCCGCGGGAACCCTGCGGCGCGATCTTTTCCGCGGGAAGTGAAAATTTGTTTCCGCAAGACGGGCAAGTAAAATCCTGGATCATGCAAACCTCCACTGCTCAAACAGTAGTCGTTATTTTATATGACATCGGAAATCCTGTCAATCGGATGTGTTGAAGGAGACACGGTAATCAGGGGATGTGTTCGCATCCCGGCCATTCATGTTATAAAATCATGTTCTGGACGGATGCCGGATGAAGCTTTTCGTGAAAGGCGACATAGACGGGTTCTTCGGGCTGGCGCTCGACAACCTTGTGCAGGTGCTGCTCATCGAGGCCCTCATGACAGGCGTGCTTGGATTCCCGAGGGCTTTCGTCTACAGCCGCGTCCTTCCGGGAGTGGCGGTTTCGCTTATCTTCGGCAACCTCTATTATTCTTGGCAGGCGAAGAAGCTCGCGGAAAAGACGGGCAGGAAGGACCACTGCGCGCTTCCCTACGGTATCAACACCGTATCGCTTTTCGGCTATGTCTTTCTTGTCATGCTTCCCGCGAAGCTTTCCGCCGAAGCTGCCGGCCTGCCACAGCCTTACATGGCGGCGTGGAAGGCCGGCCTTGTCGCGTGCATAGGTTCGGGACTCATAGAATTTGCCGGCGCGTTCGTAGCAGAGAGAGTGCGGAGGGCCACTCCGAGGGCCGCCCTTCTTTCGACACTTTCGGGCATAGCGCTCGGATTCATTTCCATCGGGTTTTTGCTGAGGACCTTCGCACATCCTCTGGTCGGTCTGGTCACCCTTGCCATCATACTCCTGACCTATTTCGGTAGAGTGAAGTTCCTTTTGGGCCTTCCGGGAGGGCTCGTCGCCGTTTCGGTAGGCGCTTTGCTTTCCTGGCTTACCGGGATAGCTCCACAGGGGGCGGCTACTCTGGCTCCCGGGCTCTATTTTCCCGTCCCCGCTGTTTCCGGGATCCTGGAGGCATTCTCGGGAGAATATATTTTGCCTTACCTGTCGGTGATCATCCCGATGGGCCTTTTCAACCTGATTGGGTCCCTGCAGAACATAGAATCCGCGGAAGCCGCCGGAGACTCTTACCCGACAGCCCCTTCGCTTGCGGTGAACGGCCTGGGTACACTTGCGGCCGCCTTTTTTGGGTCCTGTTTCCCGACCACTCTTTACATCGGCCATCCAGGCTGGAAGGCGCTGGGAGCCCGCGCGGGATATTCCGTACTCAACGGGGTCTTCTTCACGGCCGTGTGCTTCTCCGGGACCTTCTCTGCGATAGCGTGGGCGGTGCCTGTCGACGCGGGAATGGCGATCGTCCTCTGGATTGGGATCGTGATCTCGGCGCAGGCTTTCTCCGCGACTCCAAGGGCGCACGCTCCCGCCGTCGTCGTAGGGCTCCTGCCTTCGCTCGCCGCCTGGGGGGCTATGATGGCCAAGACCGGCCTCAGGGCAGGCGGGGCGGGGACAGCCTCGAACCCGTTCTCTGACAAGATGATCGAGATGTTCCACTCTTCCGATACCTGGATCGAAGGCGCGTTCGCGCTGGAACAGGGGTTCATATTCAGCGCGATGATCCTTTCGGCTATCACCGTCTTTGTAATAGAAAGGAAGTTCGCGAAAGCAGGAGCGTCATCCTTCATAGGCGCGGCCATATGCCTGACGGGCCTGATGCACAATTATTCCGTTCAGCAGTCGGATACCGTTATGAATCTTTCGCCGCATTACCGGTTCTTCATCGCGTACCTGGCGATGGGGCTGATCTTTGTCTCTGCAAAATGGCTTACCAGGCCTGAGAAGGAGGCAGAATGAAAATATGGCTTTCCAGATGGGTGACAGGCAGGCCGCAGGACAACTTGCGGAGAACCCGCGAGGAATTGGAAAGAGCCTTTTCCGCCGGTGCTGATGCGGTCGTGTTTCCCGAGCTGTTCCTGACAGGTTACTCGGGGATCGTAGAGCCGGAAGAGGCCAGAAGATGCTTTTCGGAACTGTCGGGAGACAACCCCGAAAAGCTCATCCTTTTCGGTACCATATCCGAGGAAAACAGGAACAGGGCGCTGATGTGGCGCGGAGGAAAGGAGGTCCTCAGCTACGACAAGGTCAACCTATTCCTTCCCAACGGGGAGGATAGACTGTGGGAAAGAGGAGATCATTACTCCGCCGCGGAAACTCCGTTCGGAAGGGTCGGAGTCGTGGTCTGCAACGACATAAGGTTTCCCGAAGCTTCGAGGGTGCTGAGGATGGAGCAGAAGATCGGGCTCCTCCTGGTTCCCGCCTGGTGGCCGTGGCGCAGAAACGGAACATGGAGAACGCTGCTCAGAGCCAGGGCCATCGAAAACGCCATCCATGTAGCCGGCTGCTGCGTCTCGTCGGCAGACCTCGGCGGGGAGAAGTTCTCCGGGGCGGGCAATTACCTGTTCGACCCTCTCGGGAACGAAGCGCCCGCTATTGACGACTCGCTTTACGAGATCGACCTTCCTTTCCGCGGGGAGGTGCTGGTGGACCCTCTCAAAGTTGGCCCTGCCGGCTGCCCGTCCCGCTTGTGCCGGAGTTAATCCGGATTAAGAGCCTATCCGGAAATAGGACACAGTCGCGCGCTAGACGCCGGGCGAGCAGAACAAGGCGGCCGACTGAAGTAAGGCTGGTCTGCCTTTCAAAGGAGGACAACACAGTTATGCGAAGCCCGCCGTCCGCGCCCTTCGGGACGGGGCTGCCAGCGCACCCGGCTTTGTCAGCTCGCTCATCCGATGCGCCAGACATCGGCCTTCGTTCGCTTCCTCGCCATGCACATCCGACAGCAACCGTCGCGGCTATGTCTTATTTCCGGATAGGCTCTAGGTTTTTGTGCTATAATCCAAAGCTTCTTTTTCCGTGGAGGCCGTGGAATGTGCGGTATCGCCGGTATTTTCAAAAAAGAGAACGCTTCCTTCGGTGTCGCCGAGGCGCTGTTCGCCGAGCAGCACAGGGGGCAGGATTCCGCCGGGATCGTATCCTGGGACAAAGAGGGGCTTCACAGCCATTTCGGCTTGGGCCTCGTCAAGGACACTTTCTCCCAGGAGAAGCTGAAAAGCCTGCCCGGCTCCATGGCGATCGGGCACGTCAGGTATCCGACTCAGGGGCCGGTAAGCCTCTGCAACTGCCAGCCGCACATATTTTCCATGGACGGAAAACCGATATTCGCCCTCGCCTCGAACGGGGACATCACCAACCTTCCCGAACTCATTGAAGAAATTGAGAAGGAAGGGTTCGCACTCGAAGGCGACAACGACGCGGAGGTCATGGCGAAGTTCGTCGGCATGGTTGCCTTCCGACGGAACAAAGGCCTGGTGGAGGCTATGTACCTGCTGATGGAAAAGGCGCTCGGAGCTTTCTCCGCCGTACTGATGACGGATGAGGAGCTCTACGCCTTCAGGGACCCGTGGGCGTTCCGGCCGATGTGCTACGGCGATAAGGATGGAGTCGCGGCTATCGCCAGCGAGAGCGTGGCCCTCGACATCCTGAGGATCCCCTACAAGGGCGAGATCCCCGCCGGTTCTATCTTCAGGTGGGGGCCGGACGGTTCTATGACCTACCCGCGCAGGGTCGAGAAACCAGCCCGGCACTGCATTTTCGAGCACATATATTTTTCCAGGCCCGACAGCGTCATTTTCGGCGAAAAGGTGTTCGAGGTGAGAAGAAAGATAGGGGAAGCGCTCGCTTCGGGCGACGACGTGAAGGCTGACCACGTGATCGCGGTCCCCGACTCCTCGAACTACATCGCCCTCGGGTACGCCAACAGGAGCGGGATACCGTTCGCGCTCGGCCTTGTGCGGAACCACTACGTCGGGAGGACATTCATAGCCCCGGACCAGATCACGAGGGACGAAGGGGTGAGGTTCAAGTTCAACCCCCTGCCGGGCTTCATCGCGGGGAAGAAGCTTGTGATCGTCGACGATTCGATCGTCAGGGGAACGACGATCAAGAAGCTGATCCGCATGCTGAGGGAGAACGGCGCCCTCGAAGTCCACCTGAGGATAGGCTCGCCTCCCATAAGGTATTCGTGTTATTACGGCGTTGATACCCCCAACAGGGAAAAGCTTATCGCTTCGAAGATGGAGATCGAGGACATCAGGGCTTTCATTGGCGCGGATACCCTAAAATACCTGACCATCGAAGATCTCAGGGGAACAGTCTCAAATCCCGACGATTACTGTTACGCCTGTTTCAGGGGCGATTACCCGGCAGGAGAAAAGAAGCACCCTTCGCTGGTCTCCTGAAACCACTGTCCACAATGAGTTCAGGGCCTCACGTCATGTCTGAGCGAAGCTCTAGCCCTCATCGCATATCCGCCGCGCAGGGCTTTCAAAAGTGTGACGGGTGTCACATTTCTTCTTTTGTTTCTTGACGTTCGACTCCGCAAAGCCCATAGTATATAGTGCTTAAGAGGTGTGTGATGAAACGGCTGATTGCGGTTGCGGCTTTCGCGGTCACGGGTCTGTTCTCCTGGGCGGGAGCGCCGACGCTCGAGACCATCGTAGTCAACGGGAACATGACCGATTGGACAGCTGTGCTCCAGAATCCCAACAACGTGACCCTTGACGGGGCGTCGGCATCGGACTGCGCCAATTCTGCCGACAGGGACTGCCCCGTGCAGTCCACCGGCAGGGACATGCTGAAATTCGCCTGGACATACGATACCGACAACATTTACCTGTATGTAGAAAGGGTCGGAAGTTCGACCAACATCCAGAATTTCTTCTTCATAATGGACCTCGCGCAGGATAAGAAAGCCGATTCAACGGATCTTGTCCTGCATGTCTCGTTCCAGGGATCCACAAAGAATACGGACCTTACGCTATACCGGTACGATCCTTTGGAACCGGGGGGGGATTCCCTGACAGACGCTTCCGGCCTGATAGACGGTTACGACATGCCCGGTTCCCTATCGGTGATACCTGCGGGAGATCCCCACTATTTCTCTGTGACCGGACTGAAAGCAGGTAATTCGACCGGCTCGGCATTTGAAAGCTACGTGCCCTGGGCCAAAGTAGGCGCCGCATACGGGACTCCGATTTTCTACCACGTGTCTTCCGGCAACAACGCCTCCCTTTCCCAGGTGGATGACAACCTGGGAGGCCCGGGAGGGGGCATAGGCGCTTTTGCCTACTACTGGATACAGCTCTGGCCTGATTCTTATTCATCGGTGTCTCCCGGAACCCAGGCTGCATACGTCCACACGGTCAAGAACAACGGATCGTTCGACGACACCGCCGATTTTTACGCGGAATCCTCTTCGGGAGTCCCTCTGTCGATCTATTGGGACGACACGCTTATAGCTACCGACGCGACGGGCAACGGAAGCTTTGCCGACGCGGGGGATTACCTGGCGCCGGGTCATGATTCCAATTCCGACGGAAGGCCGGACATGGCGCTTTCTCCATGGACGACCCGCGCGGTGTCCCTCGTCGCCGACACTTCGGGCGTTCCGCCGGGGTGCGCAGAAATATCAAGGCTTCACGCCGTGTCGGCGGGCGACGGTTCCGGCGCCACGGTCACCGACACGACGTACGTCGGAGAAGCTCTCCTTTACCCTGACCGGTCAGTATCTATCTCGGCGGGAGAAACGGCCGTCCTAGAACACACTCTCTTTAACGGTCGTGCCGGGGACAGGTTCGAGCTCTCACTTCTGGGGACCCAAGGTTATTCCGTTTCGCTTTATTGGGGATCGGCCATTCTCGGGACCGATCACGACAGCGATGGGAACTGGGATGTTGTTGATCCGGCGTTCGATGCCGATCTTGACGGGGCTCCCGACCTGTTCCTCGACCAGAACGGATCGGTTTCACTGTCGCTTGCCGTATCGGTCCCGCCGGGAGCTGTCTTAGGGACGGTGGATCAGATAGATCTCTTTGCCGGGGCGTTCTCCAACGGAAGCGCCGTTTCAGCGAGCGATATGATAACGATCAGGGCTTCCCTCACCCTGACCCCGTCTTATTCCATGACTGACGGCACCGAGAAATACGGAGCGGCGGGGACATCAGTATTTTTCCCCCATAAACTTCAGAACAATTCGGGATCCCCGGCCAGGTTCACTTTCCGTGCGGCGGGTTACGAGCCTTTCAACGGTTCCTCCTGGCAGATGACCGTCTGGAGCGATCCGGACGGCGACGGAAAGATATCGGACGGAGCCGACATAACTTTCACGGACGAGATCCCCGCCATGGGCGGTGAGTCATACGTGGTAGTGCAGGTCCAGATCCCCCCTTCGGTAACTCCGCCGGCATCTTCGGATGCCCTCGTGACGGCGGTCAGGTGTCTCGCATCCGATTGTTCCTCCTGGGATCCCGCGGTGACGGCGTCGACGGAGGACGACCTGAGAGTTTCCTACATAGTTCCTTACGCGGACGAGATCTTTTCGATGCAGGAGAACCACTTCGCTCCGTGCCGAATGATCCACTGCAAGGCATACAACGTTGTTCCAAACCAGGCCGGAAGGTACTCGCTCATAGTCCGCGACCCGCTTTCCAACGAAGTCAGGAACGTCGTAAAGAACACAGATGCCTCCGGGTCTTTCACCGACAGCTTCTCGCTGGAAGCCGTCAGCCAGCCGGGAACATACAGACTCGTACTTCAGGACGACGGCGTGGTGATAGACGACAAGCCGCTTTACATCGAGAAAAACGGAACGGTATCGGTATCGGCAGAACCTCTCGGGAGGACGCTCTCGTCACCGTTGGTTATGGAAGCCGTTCTCGGGAACCAGAACCCCTTCGCACCAATATTTGACGGAAGCGTTTTTTCCTGGTGAGAAACGAAGACGGGACGCTCTACTTGAAGGACGACGGGTCGTGGGGAAGCTATTCCGAAGGATGGTATACGAGGTTGGTCGGAGGGGTGGACACGGCGGCTGGGGATGTTTCTGCCGTCACCTGCGGCTTCGCGGGCGTCTCATTCCCGTCATACGGCCCCTATTCGCTCTGTTCATACTGGGATCTTTCCTGCGGATCGGAGACAAGCTCGGTGGACGATATCGCCTTCGGCTGTTCTACCTTCTATGTCGTTCGCTGGGAGAGTTATGAAGACGAGGAAGCGACGATCCCCAAGAGCATGTTCCCGGCTTCCGGCACCGTTTATTTCAGCGGAGAGGGGTATGAGCCGTCTGCTTATCACTCTTTGGCGCTGTACGCTGAGGGCGGTGAACTGCTTTCCTTTGCTGACGTACAAGCTGACAGCGCCGGGAACCTGAAACATCAGTTCACCGCTTCGTCTCTTGGGGAGGGTTTGTTCCACATGGTCGTTTTTCCTCAGGGATCTTTCGCTCCGGCCTATTCTTCGTCCATGGCACATTCACTCGCGGAAAAGGATTTCACCGTGTTCTCGATTTCACTTCTCAGGAACGGCGAGATAACTTCCCTGAACCCCGTTTCTCCTCCTCTCTCTTCCATCTTCGTTCAGGCCTATCCCCTATATCCGGCGCTTTCCGGGACAGATGACCTTGAAAAAGGCGGATTCGCGCCTGGAGATACGTTCCCGCATGAAACAACGGACCTCGGCGAGTCGGTTCCGCTGGTCTTTTATGAGCTTGCGGGAGTCCCCGGAGACAGCCTCAGGGTAAGTATCGAGGACGGAAAGATAAAGGTCATTTACTGATTCTATCCGCCACTTCCGGAGATACATATACGATATAACGGTCCCCTGAAGCGAACAACCTGAACGACGGGTAATGCTCTTTTAAGTAGGGTTCGCTCTTTTTGTCCACCAGGACCCAGACAGCCGGATTTCCTGCAATGAACCTGTCCAGTTCTTCTTTTCCCTGGAGGATGTGCGGCGGCTTTTCCCTGAGGAATTTCTTCCTGAAGAAGTTATTCTCGAAAGCGTATACCTTCCTTTCCAGGTAGAACGGGATAGAGAAGGCAGTGGTCCTGAGTTCCATCACCTTGTCTTCCGGATGGATCTTCTGCCTGATCGCCAATGCCGTTCTCTCGGCTATCTTGAACTTCTCGGGATGCTTGGCCACGATCGACGGGGCGGCGATCCCGGCCGAGAGAAGGGAGAGGAAAACCGCGATCAGCGCGGCTCGGGACCTTTTCCTTAGCGCCAGGCACAGTCCCGCGAGGGAGACTCCGGCCCCGGCCGCCATGATCACCACCACGTCCGTGAAGTCGGCCCTGATATACCTGCCTCCCCTGACGAAAATGAAAAGGGCGATTGCTGCCTGGAGGACGAACAGCGACGAGCACATCAATGCAACCCTTTTCCGGGAGGCTCCTTTCACGCTTCCTGCGAGGAGCAATGCCCACCCCGGCATGGACGGTAAAAGATAGGTGGGAAGCTTTGCCGGGAAGAGGCTGAAGAGAAAAAGGGGAAAAACCGTGTAGCCGATGAGAGCCGTGAAACGGTCGTCGCCGAAAAGTTTTTTCGGGGACGGCGTCAGGAACCAGAAAGGGAAAAGAGCCCCTAGCATCACGGGTATGTAGTAGTAGACGGGCCCGGGGTGGAATCTGTTCGCTGAATAGCTCGCTTCGACCGATTCCTTTAAAAACAGATACTGGAGAAGGCCGGGATGTTTGAGCCCCACCGCAATGAACCACCATCCCGACAAGGCCGCCATGGTGATCAGGAGGATGGGGGACAGCAGGGTCTTGAGCGGCCCCCAATCCCGGCGGAAAAGAGCCAGCCCTCCGAAAATAAGCGCCCAGTAAAGGATCGGGACCTGTCCCTTGGTCAGGATTGACATAGCGGCCACCGCTCCGAACGAGAGTTCGAACATTATACGGCTCAGCCTGCCTCTTTCCATGAGCTTGAAAAAATAGTACCCGAGAGCAATGAAGAAGGTCAGGAAGATGTCCGTCGTCAGGACCTTGGCCATGATGAAAAAAAGCGGAGAGGCGCCAAGTATGAGAAAGGCGTAGAATCCTTCCTCCTCATCATCTTCCCTTCCGGAAAGGTAGACCACGACCATCGTCAGGATCGCGAAGAGGGTCACGAAAAACCTGGCCCCGAAAGGATTCGTGCCGAAGATCGTCATCCCGAGCGAAGTGAGCCAGTAAGTCATCGGAGGCTTCGTGAAGTGGTAAACATAATCCATCTGCGGTGAAAGGAAATCGCCGGTCTCGATCATTTCCCTGGAAACTTCGGCGTAGCGGGCCTCGGAGGATTCGAAAAGCCCGATCATCCCGTTGCCCGCCAGAAGCAGCGTTAATTCGAACAGTATCAAAAGGGAGGCGAGGCGGGCGTTCTTCATTCCTCAGCCCTCGATCACTGCTACTGCCAGGGCGTAATCCTTCTCGTGGGAAATGGACACGAAAGCTTTCTTTCCGCCAATACTTCTGAAAACATCCATCGCACGGCCACGGAAATCAATGAGGGGGTTCCCGGAAGCCCCGGGTCTTATTTCTATTTCCGGGAAAAGTATCCCGTTTCCCAGCCCCGTACCCAGTGCTTTAAGGAAAGCTTCCTTGGCGGCGAACCTTCCCGCGAGGAATTCAGGCGAACGCTTCCGTTCTTCGTAGATCTCCATCTCCGTTCGAGCGAGGATCCTGCCGGCGAAACCATGCCTGCGCGAAGCGACTCCCGCGATGCGGATAACGGAAACGATGTCGCTGCCCAGTCCGATGAGCATGTCAGGACGAAGATTTTTTGTTGAGCCACAGTTTGATCTGGGACGATGTCGAACCGAGCTTGAGAAGGTGGTTGACGGCGCCCCTGATCGAAGCTCCGGTCTCGCTGCATATGAGGAGCCTCTTTTTCCAGGCCTCGATCGCGAGCTTCTTGTACCTGGGGTCGAACTTCATCAGCTTTTCATAGAGGTATCCCAGGTTGTTAGCTGCCCAGCGGTGCCGGGGCGAGAGTTCCAGCGCTTTCTTGTAGGATTTTTCCGCTTTCTCGAAATCCCTGGTGCATTCGTAAGCGATACCCAGTATGTTGTGGACGTTGGGATCCTGAGGCTCTATCAGGAGCGCTTTCTGGGCTTCCTGCAGCGCCTTTGCGCCGTCTTTTGCCCTCCTGTAGTACTCCGACAGGCCAAGGTTCGAAAGGTATTCCGAAGCGTCGAGCTCAAGAGCTTTTTCGAGCGGCTTGTAAGCGGACGAGATGTTCCCCATTTCGAGCAGGGTCAGGCCGATCTGCGTGTAAACCGCGGCCATCTTGGGGTCCGACATGGCCGCTCTTTCGTAGCAGGCCAGAGCTTCCTTAAGGCTCTTCTTGTGGAAGGCGATGTTGCCCAGGTTATACCACGCTTCCGCCAGATCGGGGTTGAGCCTCAGAGCCTGGTCAAGGGCGTTCCTCGCCTCGGAATATCGCCCGTCCAGGGAAAACAGGTATCCCAGGTAGTTGCAGATCTCGGCCGTTATCGCTTTTGAAGGTTCGAGACCGAGGAGTATCTCCAGGACGCCCCTCGCCCTTCCGTGCGCTCCGGTATCGAAGTAGTAGTCCGCAAGGGCAAGGAACGCTCCCCAGTCGTTCGGGTTTATGGATAGGGCCATCCCGACTGCCTGGTAGGCGAGATGAAGCTTGGATTCTTCCAGGTAGGTCTTGGCAAGGCCGTTCCAGGCCTGGACGAAACACCTGTGTTTTTTGGCGAGGGATACCAGTTCGGTGAAAGCTTCGTCCCTTTTTCCCGCAGCCTTCAGCGCTTCTGTCCTGTAGAAGAAGGGCCTGGGGTCGTCTCCGCTCATCTTTCCGGCTTTCTCATAATTTTTTGCCGCGTCCTGAAAATCGCCCGACTCCATGCAGACATGCCCGGTTATCTCGAAAAACAAAGGGTCCCTTCCCGCGGGGCCTACGGATGAAAGCTCGGTGGACCATTCGTCCTCGTCCAGGTAATATGACAGGAGAACTCGGACTTTGACCAGGTCGTCCTTTCCGAGCTTGCTTTTCTTCAGACGGGACCGTATCTCAACCATTCTTTCGGGGTACAGGGTGTTGGCCAGTATCAGTTCCTTGTAAAGCTGGACGCTGGACGGGTGAAGCTTGATCCCTTCCCTGGAGACCCTGTCCGCGAGCGCGGGCATGGCTCTCAGATTCAAAGCCCTGGCTGATTCTTCGTAAGATCCCGGATTGCGGTCCTTCAGGGCGGCCAGTTTCGACAAAAGTTCTTCGTCGTAGAATAGCTCTCTTTCCTTTTCTAGCGTGACCATTTTATCCTCCAATGCCCAGAGTCTATTTTACTACCTTTTGAGAAATCTGGAAGGGGGGCAGCGGTGACAAATCCGGAACTCCTTTCCGGTAATAGAGTTATAGGTCCAGGGAAGGCTTGCAGAATCATGAAGCACCATCCGCGTGGATCTGCGCGGGGGTGGTCCTTGCGTTGTGCAGTCCCTGAGAGGACCCCCCCCTACTTGACTTGACAAAAGAATCAGCTATACTATAAATTGTAAAGGTGAGGAGGAGAAAATGCGCCATAAGGGATTGAAAAATTTGGTTCTTTTGTTTGGTCTCCTAATCGGCTTATCCACCTTCGGGCAGACTACTCTGTGGCAATATAATTCACCTACGGCTCTCGTTTTTGATCCCTCTTCGGGACCAAACGGTTATGCATATTTCGCAACGGAAGAGGGCATGCTCAGGGCGCTGGATCCGAAAGGGCAGCCTGCGTGGGAGGTCAAACCGGGCGGCGTTGTCATCACTCCCGTTGTCGTTGCGGAAGACAGGCTGTACTTCGCCGTAAGCATGAACGAACTCATGGGATACGGCGTTGACGGGAAAAAGGTGTGGTCCACCAACATCTCCGCGAAGCCTACGGGCCCGCTTGCCGTAAGCGGAGAGAAAAGGATTTTCCTCGGCACGGAGGACGGGTACCTCTACTGCGTGGACGGGCACGGCGGCGCTGTGATCTGGAAGAAAAAGCTCGGTTACACCGTGGGTCCGCCGACGATAGGCGCCGACGGGACAGTGTACTGCGCGTCGGAGAACTTCCTGCACGCCATAAGCCAGACCGGAAACACAGTCTGGCGGGTTAACTGCTTCAATTATTCGGAAGTTCCTATCGCGGTCGATTCTTACGACCATCTTTTCTATGTAAGGAGCGGCATCCTGGACGTCTACGACAAGTTCGGGAACCACATCTGGGAAGCATACGACGACAAGGGAAAACTGATCGAGTTCGAGCACCGGCCGGCTGTAGTTTACGGTGATTCCGCGATACTTGTGCTGAAGGGCGCGGGCGATATTATTTCGCTTGACGTGTTCAGCGGGGTTACGAACTGGCGTTTCTCGAAGACGTGCGACGATTGGAAGAACGACTGGAGCCCCGACATCGCGGGCGTTCCCGCGATCGATTCCTGGGGGTACGGCGTGTGGTGCGATCTTGAAGGGACCCTGGTGTACTTCGACGCCGGATGCGGACATGAAATAGGCTGGCATCCCACGGTCGAGGGTTACGCGGGAACGAGCCCCATTCTGACCGGAAGAAACACGGGAGGATTGGTGATAGCGGCCAGCGGCCAAGGGAAAAAATCGATAGTGGCGTTCACGCACTGGACCGGTCCTGCGGGCGGCCCATGGAGCCAGTGGCTGGGCAACCCCGCCCACCTCCAGAGAAGGGACGACGCGCCGATGATCCTCTTGGAAAGGCCGTTTCAAGATGAAGATATAATACCCCCTTATATAATCGTTAAGTCTTCGGCAGCGGATGACTTCGGACTGAAATCTATGGAGCTTTTCATCAACGATGATTTCATAATGAAAACAAACCAGGAGTCTCTCATTACGAGCATTGACGCCTCCAACTTCCAAGACGGGGTATACGCTGTAAGCGTTGTGGCAAGGGATTACGCCGGCAACCAGACGATAGCAGAGGCAAACGTCAACGTGCAAACCCCGGTTCCGGTTTACGGGCTCTATTCCACGCCGCCTCTCTTCTCGTGGCTCCCCAACAGCCAGGACGTCAAATACCAGGTTAACATAAGCCCGGATCCGTCCTTTTACTATGTCCTCGCTTCAAGCGCCACGCCTGAAAGAGGTTTCAGGAAGATGCTCTCCTGGAGCCCGTCCAAGAAGAAGTGGAAAAAGATAATCAAATACGCGATCTCCCAGCCTTCCAACCAGACCACTTTCTACTGGAGAGCCGTCGGCAAGTACGGGGGCGAGGTCAATTACAAAGCTTTCGTCATAGACAAGACGAAGTAGGCGGAGAACGCCCATCTAAATCATGACGGGGCCTTCGGGCCCCGTTTTCCTTTTTCCTTCGTTTCTGCGGCGCCAAATTCATTTGCCACTCAATGCCAAAAGAGTTAAAATTAGCGCTTACCGCTGCTGGGGAGTAGCCAAGCGGTACGGCAGCGGCCTTTGGAGCCGCCATCCGAAGGTTCGAATCCTTCCTCCCCAGCCAATCGAATATGGAGGAAGGCATGTGTGACGGAAAGGCTCTGATCTTTTCTGGGAGGGGAAATCCCGCTTTGGCGAAGGCTATCGCCGCTGATCTGGAGAACGAACTCGGCGAGATCCGTATAACCAATTTCGCGGACGGGGAGCTTTACTGTCAGATCAACGACAATGTCAGGGGGCGTGATGTATTCATAGTGCAGCCGACATCGACTCCGGTGAACGAGAACCTCATGGAACTGCTTATCCTGATCGACGCCTTCAAAAGGGCTTCGGCCCGCAGGATCACCGCCGTCATTCCTTATTACGGATACGCCAGGCAGGACAGGAAGGACAAGCCGAGGGTCCCGATAACTTCAAGGCTGGTCGCGGACCTGATCGAGGCGGCCGGCGCAGACAGGATACTCTGCGTTGACGTTCATGCCGCGCAGATTCAGGGATTCTTCAAGATACCGGTTGACCATCTTTTCGCCGCCCCTGTCCTGATAAAGCACGTCGCATCCCTGAAACTTGATAAGCTCACTATCATCTCACCCGATGCGGGAGGCGTGGAAAGGGCGAGGGCTTACGCCAAGAGACTGGACGCGGACCTGGCGATCATCGATAAAAGGAGAGAGAAAGCCAACGTGGCGGAGGTCATGAACATCATAGGCCAGGTCGAAGGAAGGAACTGCGTGATCGTCGACGACATGGTGGACACCGCGGGAACGCTCTGCGAAACCGTGAAAGCCCTCAAGGCCAAGGGAGCGGAGAAGCTCTTCTGCGCGGCCACGCATCCGGTCCTTTCCGGCAAGGCGCTTGAGAACCTTGAGAAGGCTCCTCTCGAGAAGCTATTCGTTACAGATACTATCGCAGCCGCCGACAAGGCCGAGAAGTGCCGAAAGATAGAGATCCTGTCGATGGCGGCACTGCTCGCGGAAGCGATAAAGAGGATTCACGAGGAGAGCTCGGTCTCCTCGCTTTTCGTCTGACATTCGCGGCGGATCCTCTCCGCCGACAGCCTGAGACCCCGGACGCCCCTCCTTGCGAGAGGCGTCCTTTTTATAAGCGTCTCCATTATTTCCGCCCCGCCGTTCAAGAAGAAATTCAATTCAGGAGCGAAGAGCCCCGCTCCGGGTTCGAAGCCTTTTTCATCTGACAACGGAGCGGAACGGTTGTATGGACAAGCTTCCTGGCAGAGATCGCAGCCGTAAAGCCTTCCCGCGAAAAGGGGAGCCGAGGACGGCAACTCGCCTTTCCACTCGACGTTGTAACTCGAAACGCAGAGCGACGGTTTCACCCTGCCGTTCCCGGTGAGAGCTCCTGAAGGACAGGCGGAAACGCACTTCGCGCAATCGAGGCACATCATGGCCAGTGGTTCCGTGTGAAGCAGTTCGGCGTCGGTCAGCACTTCTCCGAGGAATAGATAGCTGCCGAAATCAGGATTGATCAAAAGGCCGTTGTTCCCTATGAATCCAAGCCCTGCCCGCTGGGCGAGAGTCCTTTCGAGCACGGGGAAGGAGTCTACTGCGATCTTCGCCTTGAATCCCAGGGCCCGGAGCAACGACCTTACCGGCTTCAGCTTCATCCTGAGGAGGTCGTGATAGTCTCGTCCCCAGGCGTAACGGGAGATCCATGCCCTGCCTTTCGAAATGTGTTCTGTCGATGATTCCCTCGTCGTGTTGTAGGGAAGAGCCACGCAGACGGCGCTTCTTGCCCAGGAAAGAAAAAGGCGTGGATCTCTCCAGGCGGGTTTTTTCATGTAGGAGAGTGAGTCCGGGAGCGAGTCGAGATAATCACTGCATAGCAACTCTTCAAGTTCTCCGGGGGAGGGGAGGGGTGCGAAGCCGAAGACCTTTATCCCTTCCTTCGCGAGCAGCTCTTTGATCTCTCTGGTCAGCCTTTCGTCCATCATCCCGCCTGCAATTATATTCCATTTACAGGGCTCAGGGTAAGACGCAGCGCCCCCTTTTTTGGATGAAAAAAAGGGGGCGGAAAGAAACGCATTTCCGCCCGATTCAGTGCAATGGGAAGGAGGTGTCCCATTGGTGAGGGCAAGTGAACTACAATCTTCCTCCTATGCTTCCATATTTCTCATACCTGCTTCTTCTTCAGGATCTGCGGGGTCCTGAGGAATGTGGGCACCTGTTCGACCTCGTATGACTTCTGCTGCTGTTCGGCGACCATTCCGGGGACCGCCGGCTTGTCGAAGAGGTTGTTGTCCCTGCCCCTTATGACCGTCGTGTTGGGGTTCACCATGTCAGCCTTCGGAATGTCGTCATTGTTGACGGCGTCCAGGAAACTGGCGGTCTTCGTGGCGGGGAAAGAGGCGCTTCTGCCCGCAACTGCGACCCTCGGAAGAGAGATTATCTCGGCTTCCTTGCCCGCGTTCTTGGAAGACGCCGCTATGACGGTTATGCACAGCTCGTCGGATCCCGGTTCTTCGTCGTAGGTTCCCCAGGAGATATCGCATGCCGAGCCCGAAAGCTCCTTGATGTAGTCGGCGGCGATGACCAGCTCGGCCGGCTTCGGGACGCTCTGGGAGAATACCAGCAGGACCTTGTCGACGTTGTTGAGCGAGGCGTTCTCCAGCAGGGGGTTGTTCGCGGCCATCTTGACGGCTTCCAGAGCCCTGTTCGCGCCTTTCGCCTTGCCTATTCCGAGTATCGCCTTCCCGCCCTTCTTGAGCACTGCCTTGACGTCGCCGAAGTCCCTGTGGATCATTCCCTGCTTGTTGATCAGGTTGGCGATTCCCTGAACTCCCTGCCTGAGGATGTCATCCGCAGCCCTGAAGGCGTCGAGCACGTTATGGTCCTCCGGAAGAGTCGACTGGATGTTGTCGTTCGGAATAATGAGCAGCGTCGCGGCGGCTTCCTGCAGCTTGCCGATCCCGTACTCCGCTTTCGAGCCCTTCTGCGGCCCTTCCCAGGTGAATGGCCTAGTCACCACGGCGATTGTGATCGCGCTGATCTTCTCCGCGCAGGCCGCTACGACGCCCGAAGCGCCCGAACCCGTTCCGCCGCCCATTCCCGCTGCGATGAAGACTATGTCGGCTCCCTGGAGGTTGTCGCATATGGCGTCCATGTCCTCGAGAGCCGCCTTTTCGCCGAGCGTGTGGTCGCCTCCCGTCCCGTGGCCTTCGGTCAGTTTCGAGCCGATCGGGATCTTGTTCGGGGCCAGCGATTTTTCCAGGTCCTTGAAGTCCGAATTGAGATGATAGAACTCGACTCCCGTCAGCCCCGCCCGTATCATGTTGTTCACAGCGTTGCCGCCGGCGCCGCCCACTCCTACGACCTTGATGCGCACCTTGTACTCTCCCTGCGGGTTCTCCTCCGGGGCCAGAAGGAAATTAAGCTCGTTCACCTCGGCCTGATCGTTCGCCTTACCCTCTCGGATACCGTCCTCAAAGTTCATCGTTCTCTCCTTTTCTTTAAAAGGTCCTATTCAAAATATTCAAATAATTTTCCGAAAGTCTTCGAGAAAAAACCCTTCTTCGCCGAGAGCCTTCCGCTCTCGATAGATCTTGCTCCATAGATCACAAGTCCGACCGGCGTCGAGAAGATGGGAGTCCCGATCAGGTTGGTCAGTCCGCTGACCCCCATCGGTTCTCCGATCCTCGTGTGGTGGTCGAATATCTTCTCTGCCACCTCCGTGACGCCCGGCAGGAGAGAGCCTCCCCCCGTGAGCACCAGGCCTGAATTCACTGTCTTCACGAGCTTAGCGTCGCGGATGTTCTCGTAGAGCAGCTGGAAAAGCTCTTCGCACCTGGGTTCGAGTATCTCCGCAACCCTGATTCTCGGGACCACGACCATTTTCTTCTGTGAGGCCGTAGAGACTTCGACCATCTCGTCATCGCCCACCATGCTCGAAAGGGCGCAGCCGTATTTTTTCTTTATTATCTCGGCGTCGAGCGTTCCGGTCTTAAGTCCGACCGAAAGATCGTTCGTGAAGTGCTCTCCTCCGATGGGAATAATGTGGCTGTGGCAGATCGCGCCTTTTTCGAAGATCGCTATACCGGTCGTGCCGTGGCCGATGTTGATCAGGGCGACGCCCAGTTCCGTCTCTTCGGGGGTCAGCACGCTGTATGAATCCGCGAGAAGGTTGAACACGAAACCCGCGACCTCGATGCCTGAGTTGTGGACGACGGTGCCGATGTTCTGAAGGGAGGTGACCGAGGCCGTGAGTATGTGCACGTTGGTCTCGAGCCTCTGGCCGAACATCCCGGCGGGGTCTGATATACCGTCCTGGTCGTCGACGATGAACTCCTGCGGGATGGTGTGGAATATCTTCTGGTCGCCGCTGATCGTTATCGTCGACGCGCTCTGGAGTACCCTCTGCACATGGGCGTGGGTTATCGGCTTGTCCTTGGACTCGATCGCGATGACGCCCCTGCTGTTGATACTGTTGAGATAGCATCCCCCGACGCTGACGAACGCGCTCTGGATCGAGAATCCCGACATCGATTCGGCTTCGTGCACGGCGCTCTTGATGCTGCCTTCCACCTCCTTGAGGTTCGATATGCTTCCCCTTCTCATGCCCCTGGCGTCGCTCTTTCCTATGCCGATGATCTCCAGTTCGCCCGAGGGCTGGAGCTTCGCTATGATCACCGAGATCTTTGAAGTGCCGATGTCTATTCCTACAACGTGGGCGTCATGCTTTGCCATTTTCCTCAACCTCCTCCTGCGGAGCCGCGGACGGGACAATGACCACCCTGTTGCTCCACCTCAGGTCTATCCTGCCGCCTGCCCCGATGTTCCTCCGTATCCATCCTTCGGTGCTCTGGTATTTGGTCCACTGGCCCATGAAATCTTCCGCGAATACCACCAGTTCCCTTCCTTCCCTTGTCCTGAGCAGGAAGGAATCGGGCTGCTGCGGCGCTATCGTTGAAATGATCTTGTACAGGCCGCACTTATGGATCTCCCCGACAAGTTCCTGCAGCTTGATGTCGCTCAGTATGAAATTGCCGTTAAGTTCGGGGACCTCTCCGGGGTGGGATTCCAGTTCCCAGTAATTGCCAAGCCCGTCGAACTGGTAGAATCTCGAACCAAAACGCACTGCGCCCGATGATGCCCTCTGCCTGATCTCTATCGTCACTTCCGAGGGGTACTGCTTCTTCATCAGGAATCCCTCCGCGAAGCCGAACTTGGAAACTGCCTCCTCTACGTCTGAAGCGGAAAGGGCCCATAGACTCCTTCCGCTCAAAGAGGAGAGTGCGTCTTTCACCGTTTGGGAGTTGACGCCGTCCACACCTCTTACGTTAATGGTCCTGATCGGGAACAAAAGGCTTTCCCTTATCGAGGAGGCCTTGCCTCCCGCCGCGAAACACGCGGGAACCATCACTGCGGCCGCCACCGCCAGGAGAAGGGCCAGGCGAAGAAGATTGCCCCGCCGTTTCACGACCTGCGGTTTTTTAAGCGGCAGGAGCAGCTTCACGGCCTCTTCGGACCTGTAAAGGTCCCTTGCTTCGATCACTTCCATACCTCCATCTCATACTCCAGGTTGAAGCCTTTATCCCGGGCTTTCGACCTTGCCTCTTCAGTCAGTCCGTAGGCGTCCTCGAAGGAAGCTGTCCCCGAGTTGATGAGAAAATTCGCGTGCGTTCCGGAAAAAGACGCACCGCCCCGGGCTTTTCCCTTGAAGCCAAGATCCTCCAGGATCTTCCCGGCGAAGGCGCCCTCTGGGTTCTTGAAGACGCTGCCTGCAGTCCGGGCGTTCCAGGGCTGGGATTCTTTGCGTTTCCTCACGAACTCCTTGGCTTTTATGTCGATGTCGTGCCTAACTCCCTTTTTCAGCCACATCCTGACCTTCCTGACCACTCCGAAATCGCCGAGGTCGGTGTGCCTGTAGCCGATCGCAAGGTCGCCGGGAAACAGCCTTCTTTCTTTTCCTTCGTGGTCAAGGACGGTGACCTCCCTGATGAAATTGAAGATCGACCTGCCGTAGGCGCCGGCGTTCATTACCGCCGCGCCTCCGATACTGCCGGGGACCATCTCCAGGGTCTCAAGTCCGGTCAGTGAGTTCTGGAAGCTCTCCCTGCAGCATTCGCCGAGAAGGACGTCGGCATCCGCCTCCACCGTGCAGTCCTCAACGCTCACCTTCCCGTCCATCCTGAGGATGTGTATCACTCCGAAGCCTAGATCGCCGTCCGACACGAGCAGGTTGGTCCCCCTTCCAAGCACTTTGAACGGAAGGGAATTGAGGTCGAGAAAACTCAAGATCGCCGGCAGCGAATCCCACCTGCTCGGCTTGATGTAGAAGAGCGCCCGCCCGCCTATCTTGAGGCTGGTGTAGGGGGCAAGGGGTTCCTTTTCCCTGAAGATCCCGTCGGCAGATGCGAGAAGGTTTTTCAGCTGGTCAAAGCTCATTTTCAGCTCCGAGCAGCCGGGCAAGCGCCGGGCCCACCTTCGTGATAGTTCCCGCGCCTACCGTCATGACCAGATCGCCTTCTCTCAGAAGCGGGGCTACGAATCCCGCCACGTCGGCCACGTCCGGGACGAAATGACAGTTTCCGTGCCCTAGCTTCCTGGTCTTGTTCACCAGGGCTTCGCCGGTTATCCCGGGTATGGGTAGTTCGCTGGCGGCGTATACCTCCGTCACGACGGCGACGTCCGACGAAAGCAGGACCCTCGCGAAATCATCCTCGAACTTCTGAAGCCTCGTGAAACGGTGTGGCTGGAACAACGCCACCATGCGGCCATTCCCGGCCTCCGACCTCGCGGCATCGAAGAGGGCTTTCATCTCGGTGGGATGATGGGCGTAGTCATCGTATATCCGTACCCCGGCGGCCCGTCCGACAAGCTGGAACCTCCTGTCCACTCCGGGGAACGAAGCCAGGCTTCTTGCGACTTCTCCGGGGGGGACTCCTATCTGGCTCGAGACCGCTATCGAAGCCAGGCTGTTGAGGATCATGTGGGTGCCCTTCTGGGGAATCCCGAACAGCCCCGCGCTTTTGCCGTTGAAGAACACTTCGAAACTTTCCCCGTCGCCCCCCCCTGCCTTCGCGGCGGTCCATTCGTTCGAGGGATGAAATCCGTATGTGATCGTCCTTCTCCGGAACTTCGGCATTATCTCCCTCACGTTCGGATCGTCCCCGAAGGCGACGACCGCTCCGTAAAAGGGGACCTTGTTGGCGAACTCCACGTAGGCATCTTTCATAGATTCCAGGGAAGGATACGTGTCGACGTGCTCCCAGTCTATGTTCGTGATGACGCCTACGGACGGATGAAGAAGGAGGAAGCTCCTGTCAGATTCGTCGGCTTCCGCGACCATGAGGGACGATCTCCCCAGCCTCGCCGTCGATCCTATCGACGAAAGCCTTCCCCCGATTATCACCGTGGGATCGAGTCCCAGATCGTGGGCTATGTGGGAGATCATCGCCGTGACGGTCGTCTTGCCGTGCGATCCGGATACGACCGCGGAATCCTTCAGGCGGGTGAGTTCCGCGAGCATCTCCCCCCTCGGGATCACGGGGATTCCGATCCGCGCGGCTTCGACGATCTCCGGGTTCTCCCGTCCGACGGCCGAAGAGAACACCGCCAGTTCCGCGCCTGCGACATTGCCCGGAGAATGGCCTTCGGAGATGACCGCTCCGAGCGACTTGAGCCTCTCTGTAGTATCGTTGGACCTGAGGTCGGAACCGCTGACCTTGAAGCCCATCGTGAGCAGGACTTCGGCGATCCCGCTCATGCCGACGCCGGCGATGCCGATGAAATGAATTCTGCCGAGCCGCTCAAACCGCACTTTTCACCTCACACCTGCCTGCTGACGTTGAGCAGAAGCCCGACGCCCGCCATCGTCGAAAGCATCGAAGAACCGCCGTAGGAAATGAAAGGAAGCGGCATCCCCTTCGGAGGCAGAAGGTAAAGGTTCACGGAGATGTGGATCAGCGCCTGGACCACGATCCAGGCTGTCACTCCGAAAGCTATGTAAGAAAGGTAAGGATCCTGCAGCTTCGCGGCTATCCTGAAACCTCTGTAGCCGAAGAAAAGATACAGGAACAGGATCATCGAGCACCCCCAGAGCCCCATTTCCTCCGCAATGTTCGCGAAGATGAAGTCCGTGTGCGGTAACGGGAGGAAGAGCCTTTTCTGGCTTCCTCCTCCGAGAGTCTTGCCCCACACGCCTCCGCTGCCGACGGCTATGAGGGACTGCCTCACCTGGAAACCCGAATGCTGAGGGTCGTTGTCGGGGTTCCCGACTATCCTCTGCAGCCTGTACGGCGCTATTATTATCAGCACCGCGAGTCCCAGTGCGAGCACCGCTCCTATCGGTACGATACCCTTCCACGGAAGGCCCGCGACGAAGAACATGGAGGCGGCTATGAAAAGAAGCATCGCGGACATCCCCATGTCCGGTTCGATTATTATCAGGGCGAAAAGGATCAGGACCGGAATTCCCGCCTTCACTATCACGTGTCCCCATTCGAGCTTTTTCTCGATCTTTTTCTGCAGCGCGTAAGCGGTGAGAAGTATCACTACGATCTTCGCGAACTCCGACGGCTGGATGGAAAATCCCGCGAACTTCAGCCATCTGTGGGAGCCGTTTATCTTGGGCGCGAACATCACCACGAGGAGCGCCAGAGCCTGAAGCCCGAAGACGGCCAGGATGAAGTTCCTGTTTTTAAGCAGCTTGACGGGGAAGTTCAGGGTTGCCGTCAACACCGCCACCCCGGCCAGGACAAAGAGGAGCTGTCTCCAGAGGAAATAGTTCGGGTCCCCCTTCCTTGTCAGGGCGAATATGAACGAGGCCGAATATATCGCGATTATCCCGATGAAGAGCAGGATGCTCGTCAGGACAAGGATAGTGCGGTCGAACCTGGCTTCCTTCATCTGTCCGTGGCCTCCAGCACGTATTCCCTGAAGCGGTCCCCGCGGTCCTCGAAGTTCCTGAATTCGTCGAACGACGCGCACGCGGGGGAAAGAAGGACGATGTCGCCCTGTTCGGCGGAAGAGATGGCGAACCGCGTCGCTTCCTTCAGGGTTCCGAAAGCGATCGCCCCCGTTTCCTTTCCGATCTGTTCCACGACCTTTCCGGCGGCTGCTCCGAACGCGACTACCTTCCTGCAGCGTTCCCTGATCCCCGGCAGCAGCAGAGTGAAATCGGCGCCCTTGTCCTTTCCCCCGAGCAGGAGGATTATCCTTCCGTCGAAGGACGCGAGCGCTTTCAGCACGGAGTCCGTGTTGGTCGCCTTGGAGTCGTTGTAGACCTTCACTCCACGCCTGTCAGACACAAGCTCCAGCCTGTGAGGCAGGGCCGGGAAAGAGGGGAGCGCTTCCCGTATTTTTTTCGCGGTCCCTCCGCAGAGCAACGCAGCCATCGAGGCGGCCATTGCGTTCTCGAGGTTGTGCGGGCCCTTTATCGAGAGCTCGGCCGCGGAGAACAAAGTCGAGACATCGCCGGAATCGTTCCTGTACATCACATCCCGGCCGGCTAGGAACGCTCCCCGCTCTTCATGCCTTTTGAGCGAGAAGAAGTAACGTTCTCCTTCTGTCGTTTTCGCCGCTTCAACGGCGAACGGGTCGTCGATGTTGAGGATCGCGGCGCAATTTCCGTCCTGTCTTTCGAACACTCTCGCCTTGGCGCGGGCGTAATCTTCGATCCCTGCGTACCGGTCCTGATGATCCGGTGTGACATTCAGCAGAACTGCTATGTCGGCCCTGAAATCCGCAACGGTCTCGAGCTGAAAGGACGAGAGTTCGAGAACGAATATGGTTCCCTCGCCAGCCCCCTCGACGAGCCCGGAGAAAGGAATGCCGATGTTCCCTCCGAGCCTCGCGTCAAAACCGCACGCCTTCAGGAGCGATGCGGCAAGAGCCGTGGTCGTGCTCTTCCCGTTCGAGCCCGTTATGCCTACGATCCTTCCCTTGCAATTCCTGAAGGCCCATTCGACCTCGCCTATCACCTCGACGCCGAGCGACCGGGCTTTCATCACCAGGTTGTTCCCTGGAGGAACCCCCGGGGAGATCACCAGCAGGTCGAAATCCCTTATCGCTTCCATGGCGTTCTCTTCGTCCATGAACTTGAATCCATTTCCTTGGAGGTCTCTGACACCCGCGGGGAGGGAGCGGAAAGGAAGCTGGTCGGTCCCGGAGGTCGCGTGGCCCAGAGATATCGAGAGCTTCGCGGCGGATATCCCCGACAAACCGAGCCCAAGCACCATCACCTTCATGACGCGCCTTCCTTATAATCTTCCAGGAATCTGTCAACGAGCTTGTCGAGGCCTATCGACCTGGATCCTTTCACTATGACGGCGTCGCCGGGATCGACCTGCCCCCTCAGCCACCTGTAGCCGTCCTCCCAGCTGCCGGCCCAGAAGACCTGGCGGTCCGAGCCGCTGAACTCGAGAGCGAGCGTCCTTGCGCCGTCAGCGCCGACGCAAAGGAGAGAAGAAAAAACTTCGCTGGCCAGCGCTCCGGCCTCCCTGTGGTATTTTTCGCTTTCGGCGCCGAGCTCCTTCATTTCGCCGAAAACCCCGACCAGGCGCCTCTTCCAACCCGAAGCGCTTTTTATGAGCGATACAAGGGCTTCCGGGTTCGAATTGTAGCTGTCGTCGTAGAGAAGTATCCCTTGCTTCAGACAGTGAGGGACGCCTCGGTGAGCTGCTGGAGATAGGAGCGGCGCGACCTCGAGCGCAGATGACAGGTCGCCTCCCAGGGCAAGGGTAAGCATAAGCGCGGCGGAGAAATTGTGGCACTGGACCATATTGAGGAATGGTATGGGCACGGTCACCGACTCTCCCCTGTATAGCAGTTCCAGGGAGAAGCCGTTCTCGCCCTTGTCTTCGATAGACAGTATCCGGAGGTCGGCCTTTTCCGAACGGCCGAACGAGTAGGAAGTTGTTCCGAAAAGGGCCGGAAGCTCACAAAGAAGGGCGTCGTCAGCGTTGTAAACGAAGAAAGACGGACGGGAGAGATGACACAGGACTTTCGCCTTTTCGTCCCTTATGGATTCCAGCGAAGGAAAGAACTCGGTGTGGACAGGCCTGATGGAAGTGAACAGCACCACATTCGGGGATGCTATCGGGGCGAGGCTTTCCATTTCTCCGGGCTTGGAAATGCCCATCTCCAGCACCCAGTAGGAGGCCGTTTCATCCGCGCCGAGTATCATTTCCGGAAGCCCGAGCAGATTGTTCCTGTTGCCGCTCGTCGCGAAGGTCCGGCCGAGCGTGGAGAGGAATTTCGCCGAGAATTCCTTGGTCGTGGTTTTTCCCGCGGACCCTACTACGCTGATCACGGTGCCTTTGAAGTCCCTCCTTGCCGAGATCGCCAGAAGCCGCACTGCCTCCTCTGGAGACTCTGCCAGAAGAAGCGCCCTGCCCGGCGGCGGTTCCACGCGCCTCGAAGTGAGGGCGACTGAGGCACCCCGGGCGAACGAAGCTTCGATATAATCGGCTCCGTCAGCTTTCTCGCCCTTGACAGCGACGAACAGGCTTCCTTCAAGGACCGAGCGGGAATCATAGGAAACCCCCGAGAACGCGGTGCCGGGATCTCCCAGCAGTTCCGCTCCGGTTGTCTTCGCCGCTTCCGACGCGCTGAAGATTCTCATCCGCGTGCCTCCCCGAGTATCTCCATGGCCACGGTCGGATCGTGGAAAGCGATTGAAACTCCGCGGGCGGTCTGAGTCTTTTCGTGGCCTTTGCCGGCTATCACGACGGCGTCATCCCGGCCGGCTTCGGCGAAGGCCTTCCTGATCGCCTCCCTCCTGTCCAGCTCCCTGATGTACTTTTTCGCGCCAGTGAGTTCCGGGGTTATTCCCGCTTCGATGTCGCGGGCTATGTCTGCGGGGTCTTCGTCGCGCGAATTGTCTGCCGTGAGGACCACGACGTCGCTGAGCCTCGCCGAGACCGCTCCCATGAGTGGCCTTTTCGTCCTGTCGCGGTTCCCTCCGCACCCGAACACGGTTATGAGCCTGCCCTTGATAAGCGGCTTTAGGTTCGAAAGCAGGTTCTTGAGCGCGTCGTCGGTATGGGCGTAATCCACGAAGACCGAGAACTCCTGGCCCGCGTCGACCCTCTCCAGCCTTCCCGGTATCCCGAGAGTTTTCGATATCCCGAGCGCAGCCGCCTCACGGCTTATCCCCATGGAAAGGGCGACCCCGGCGGCGGTCAGGATGTTGAAGAGGTTGTACCTCCCGACCAGGGGCGAATCGATGACGAGGTCTCCGAAAGGCGTCAGGGCGGTGCCACGGATTCCCGCGATGGACATTTCGATGTTCCCGGGGCGGATGTCCGCGGGGGCGGAGGAACCGACCTTGATCACCTTTTTTCCGTCCATCTCGGACGCCAGGCGGACGCCGTAGTTGTCTTCGATGTTAATGACCGAAGCTCCGCCCGGTTTTACAAGATCGAAAAGCTTCCTCTTCGCTTCGTAATATTTTTCCATCGTGCCGTGGAAGTCGAGGTGGTCCCTGGTCAGATTCGTGAACGCGGCGGCGTCGAACTTCAGCGAGGTCACCCTGTGAAGCTCGAGAGAGTGCGACGAAACCTCCATCGCGGAAAAAGGAGTTTTCCCGAGGGAGAGTTTCCTGATCCACTTGTGGATGAAGGGAGCCTCGGGAGTGGTCCGCGAAGCCTCGACCAGTTTCTCCCCGTCGTCGTACTCGATAGTGCTGAGAATCCCACCGCCTCCCGCCTCCCTGAAGATGTTCCTGAGAAGATAGGTTATCGTTGTCTTCCCGTTGGTGCCGGTTATTCCGGCGAGCGCGGGGGCATCCCCGGCCGGGGGATAAAAGTGGGCTGCGGCCGCCGACAGAGCCTTCCTAGCTTTTCCCGACACGATCCACGGAACGGAAGTGGGGAATCCCGGAAGCGGCCCGCCGTCCGACAGGACCGCGGCGGCTCCTTTTTCCACCGCCTGCACGGCGTACTTCCTTCCGTCATCCCTGAACCCGACGAGAGCGGCGAAGATGTCTCCTTTTTCCACGTCCCAGCTGAAACATGTAATCCCTCCGACGACCGTCTCGGGAGAGCCGGTGACGCTCGAAAAGGGGATCACGGAGAGAAGATCGCCGATGGTCATCCGCGTCGTCATCTGTTCTCCCTCGAGAGCATCGCCAGGTCCTCCGGCACGTAGGGCCGGAACCTTATATTGAGTCTCTTGAGAGCGAAGGAAGTTATGTCCGCGAAGATGGGGGCGGATACCGCGCCGCCGTATACCTGTCCCACGGGGTCGTCGACCATTACCAGCGTCACGATCCTCGGATCCTCGGCCGGAGCGAACCCGACGAAGTAAGCGATCCTTCCTCTTCTCCCGGCCTCCAGCTTCAGACCGAGTTTCTGAGCCGTGCCTGTTTTACCCGCCACTTCGACCAACGGGATGCGGGCGCTCTTGCCCGTCCCCTCGTCAACGACGTTCGTCAGCATTCTTATGAGAGCTCTCGCGTTCGATTCGGAAAGCACTTTCTCGGGAGGAGGGGACGGAACCCCCCTTATGATCTTCGGTGTAACTCTCACTCCCTCGGAAGCCACAGTCCCGTATGCTACGGCCAGCTGAAGGGGGCTGACCCTAACTTCCTGCCCGAAAGATATCGACGGCGCGGAGAGCGCCGACCAGCTCTTCGGGCGGCTTATGTATCCGGAGGATTCTCCTTTCATGCGCAGCTTGGTCGGCCTGCCGAATCCGAACTTCTCCGTCATGAAATCGTAGAAAGCCTGCCTCGGGATCATCATGCCTATCCTGGCCGCGCCCACGTTGGAGCTGAAGGTGATCACCTCTTCGACGCTGTAGAACGACTTGTGAGGCGGGTGGTCGTCGTGGATCGTGTGGTCTCCGATGGTCAGCGACCCGTCGCCCACGAGTATCTGGTCGTAAGGGGTGATAGCGCCCGTTTCCAGCGCGGCCGCCACGGTTATCAGCTTGAAAGTGCTTCCGGGTTCGTAACTGTCGAGCACCGCAATGTTGCGCCAGTCCCTCGGCCGCGAATCCCCCGGCCTGTTCGGATCGAAATTGGGCCTTACTCCCATGGCCAGTATCTCTCCGTCCGGCACAGACATCACTATGGCGGCCGCCGAGACGGGTTTGTATGTCTCGAATGCCTCGTCCAGCTTTTTTTCCACCTCGTACTGGATGGCTTCGTCTATCGTGAGGACAATGGCGGGAGGCTCTTCCACCAGCGAGCCCAGGGATTCGATGGGGTAAAGTTTCGTCTTTTTCCCGACCCTGAAGATGATGTATTCCCTTTCACCCTGGCTTAGCTGCCTGTTCCAATTGTCCTCCAGGCCCGAAAGGCCGCCGTCGATGCCCACGGTCCCTATCAGGTTGGAGGCGAGCCTTCCCTTGGGATAGTACCTGCCCCATTCCCTGACCAGCGAGACCCCTTCGAAAGAGGAGGCGATATGCTCCGCTTCTTCGGTCATTTCTGCAGGCAGTTTCCTCGCGAGCCAGGTGAATGTCTTCCTGGAGCTCAGCCTCGAAAGGATCGATCTCGAAGGTTCGCCGCTCATCCTCGAGACCCTGTCCGCGAGCGCGTTGACATTTTCTATCTCCTGCGGCTTCATGACGCACAGGGATGGTTTCTCGACGCTGCCCGCTAGGACGACGCCGTTCCTGTCCAGGAACTGTGGCCTCGGCAGTTCGATCTTGATGCGCCCCTCTGCCTGTTCCTGAGCCTCGGCCCTGTACTCCCTGCAGTGGAAGACCTGGAGGTAAACCAGCTTCGAAACGACTCCCGCGGCCATCAAAAGGACAGCCAGCGCGAACAGCGCCATCCTGGAGGAAAGCAGGTGCTTCCTCACTTCGGCTCTCCTTCCTTCTGCTTGTTGAGCGCCGATTTTATCTCTTCCTGGGTGAAATCGGTCCTGATCTCTGTCGGAGCCTCCCTCACCATTCCAAGCTTCTGGCCCGCGATCTCTTCGACGGCCCCAAGGCTGAGGAGGCGCTCTTTTTTCAGAAGGAGGATGGCCCTCTCCCGCTTGAGCTCCTCCTTCCGCGTGATCAGTTCGGAGATCTGGTACTCGATCGCGAGGTACTTCACGGACAGGGCTATGTAGATCACGAGGGGGACCGCGAAGACAAGCCCGATGAAGAAGATCCTGAGCAGGTCCGACCCTGCGTTCCTGTCGGGCTGGGCTATCGGCTTGCCGACTATGATCTCCTGGTTCCTCATACCTTCTCCGCGTATCTGAGGCGCGCGCTCCTGGACGAGGGGTTCTCGAGGACCTCCTCCATTGAAGGCCTGAGCGCGTTCCGTTCCGGAAGCCTTAAAGAGGCCCTGCGGCCGCAACCGCATACAGGCAGCCTGGGAGGGCAAATGCAGTCCTTCTCGAGGTCTCTCATGACGGTCTTGACTATCCTGTCTTCGAGCGAATGGTAGGCTATTACCACTATCCGGCCCGAAGCCGCGAGAATCGAAACGGCTCCGCGAATGAACTCTCCGAGTCCCTCCAGTTCGCCGTTCACGGCTATCCTTATCGCCTGAAACACTTTGGTCGCAGGATTTATCTTTTCGGGGCGGGACTTGCGAGGCACAGCATCCCTAACTATATCCGCAAGTTCTTTTGCGGTCGAAACGGGGGAAAGCTCCCTCCTGGCCGCTATGGATTTTGCGATGCGGCCCGGAAATTCGACCTCTCCGTATTCGCGGAAGATCCTGGCCAGCTCCTCCACCGTTTCGGAAGCGATCAGCTCGGAAGCGCTCCGCCCCGAGCCGCAGTCCATCCGCATGTCGAGAGAGCCCTCGTCCCTGAAACTGAATCCCCTGCCGTCCTGGAGCTGGAGCGAGGAAAGCCCCAGGTCCGCCAGGATGCCGTTGGGCGCCTCGGGGAGGAGACGCTCCCATTCCCCGATGTCCTTGAAATTCCCGTGGTGGAACAGGATCCGATCGCCGAAGCGGGAGAGCCTATCTTTCGCGATGTCAAGGGCGGAAGCGTCCCGGTCGATGCCCAGCACTCTGGCCGAAGGGCTCGATTCAAGTATTTTCTCGCTGTGTCCTCCGAGACCCAGTGTGCAATCCACGAACCACCCTCCTCCGGCTAGATCAAGAGTTCTCAGGACCTCCCTTGTCATCACCGGAACGTGAACGTATCTCCGCATCGGTCCCCTCTTTGATCAAGTCCGAGATATAGCTCTGATCGCCTTCAGACATCGGCTCTTCGCCGAACCTCTTGTAGAACAGCGATTCTTTCCAGATCTCAAGTTCGTTGGTCGGGTAGCCGCAGACGACCACCTCGCCTTCCATCCTCGCGAACTTCCTCAGCCTCGGGGGGATCAGGATCCGACCCTGGCCGTCTATGTCCTGCTCGTCGCCGTAAAGGCTGGTGCTCCAGAGGAATCTCCTGACCCGGGGATCGTTCGCCCGACCGGAACTCCTCATGATGTTCTCGATCTTTTCCCATTCGCTGAGGGGGTATATCCTCACTGAGGGCACAGCCCATGAAGTTATGAAGAGCCTGGGGCCGAAAGTCTCGACGAGCGGGACGCGGAACTTGGAAGGGATCTTCACCCTACCCTTCTCGTCAACCGTCGCTTCGGCACCGCCTCTGAACATCCACGACTCCATCAAAAAGCAATATTGGTGAAGGTCGGCTACTTTCGACCACTTTCGACCACTTCAATTATATTGACAAAGAAAGGCTTTGTCAAGTGGTTCAAATCAAAAGGGGTTTTGCCCTTTCCCGGGGGAAAAACGCTGCTATCGCGTTCGGCGGCGGAGGGGTTTACTTGAGTACGGCTATGGAATAGGATATCTGAGGGAGGAACCGATGTACAATTACTATAAACATTTTGGTATCGATCCGACGGCCGGCCACGAGGAAGTAAAGGGAGCCCTGGACATGGCTTATCAGGACCTTCAGAGGAAGGGTGGGAGCCAGGAACAGTACAGGATCCTCAGGGAAGCGCAGGATACCCTGCTGAACCCCATCAACAGGGTTGAATATGATAAGAAGCTTGGTATTAAACCTCCAAAACCTGAGAAATCAGTGAACGAAAGCACGCACATCAGCAAGTCGGCGGTCGCTCTGATGATCCTGGCTGCAGTGGCGATCTTGCTGGGCATCCTGTACATCCCCGCAAAAATTAAAGGAACTCCTCGACCCGGCATCAATCCAGGCGTCTATCTTGTATCGACATCAACGGGCGAAAGCTCCGCTGTCCTTAGGAAATTCGAAGCGGAACACGATTTCGCCGACGGAGAAGAGCACAGGGGATACGAGATCCTCGTTATCGATTCCGGAGAGGTCATCTGGATAACCGAGGAAGAACTGCTCTCGGATTACACGGCTGGAAGCTACGCTCCCAGGGACCTTGTGAGCGGAACCGGCAGGTAAGACCTTCCTCCCGTTGAATGTCACTTCAAGGCCGCTTTCGGGCCCGGCCGGAGTCGCGCGCCAAATCCCCGTGCTCCACTTGACGATTGCCGACGGCTTTGGATAAAATCTCCTTTTGTTTTCGGAAATCCCCATGAAGGGTCTTACAAGGAGGGAGCATGAAAGTTTACGGTCCTAGCGAAATCCGCAACATAGCATTTGCCGGACACGGAGGAGTGGGGAAAACGACGCTCACGTCCGCGCTTCTTTTCACCGCCAAGGCGATCACCAGGTTCGGAAGAACCGACGACGGGACGGCTCCCACCGATTACGAGGACGACGAGATCGAGCGCAAGCTTTCGATCTCCACAGGCATCGCCTGCCTCGAATGGGAAAAGGTTAAGATAAACCTGCTGGACACCCCCGGCTACGGCAATTTCATAGCCGAATCCAGGGGCGCGATCAGGATCTCCGACGCCGTGGGCATCGTCATTTCGGCTGTTTCCGGGGTCGAGGTCATGACCTCGAAAAGCTGGGACTACACCGAGGAGTTCGGACGCCCGAGATTCTTCATCATCAACAAGATGGACAGGGAGAACGCAAACTTCGAGAAGAGCCTCGAGAGCATAAGGGAGAACTTCGGAAGGGAAGCCACGCCGGTCATGCTTCCGATCGGTTCACAGAAGGATTTCGCCGGCGTCATCGACCTCGTGCACATGAAAGCACATATTTATTCGACAGACGATTCCGGTTCGTTCAAAGAGGCGCCCATCCCCGACGTCCAGAAGGAAGACGCGCAGAAGAAGCGCGGCGAACTGGTCGAGATGGTGGCCGAGCTGGACGAAAAGCTGATGGAAAAGTACTTCGAGAGCGGAGACCTGAGCGGAGAAGAGCTCGAACAGGCGCTGAGAATGGGGATCGCCCAGCACAAGATATATCCGGTCCTGTGCTCCGCGGGGGCCAGGAACATGGGGAGCCAGGACCTCATCAATTTCATCTGTTCTTTCACCCCGTCGCCCAAGGATTCGACAGCCTGGAGGGCAAAGGACCACTCCCAGCAGGAAGTCGATGTCCAGTGCGACCCGGGGGCGCCGGTGTCCCTGTATGTTTTCAAGACCATCTCGGATCCCACTCAGGGAAGGATCTCGGTTTTCAAGGTGATCTCCGGCACGATGGCGGCCGACGCCAATCTTGTAAACTCGAGGAACGAGGGGCAGGAAAGAATGGCGGGGCCGTTCCACATGAAGGGCAAGGAGAGGATAAAGTGCGAACAGGTCGCGGCGGGCGACATCGCCGCGGTGATGAAGCTGAAGGACACACAGATGGGAGACACCCTTTGCGGAAAGGAGAAGCCGATCTCTTTCGAGGCCACTAAATACCCGATCCCGGCCATCTCGTTCGCGGTCGAGCCCAAGAGCAGGGGCGACGAAGAAAAGATCGCCGCGGCCCTTCAGAAGATGGTCGAAGAGGATCGGTGCTTCCGCGTCGGAAGGGACCCCCAGACGAAGGAGCTGCTCGTGTCCGGTTCCGGCACGCAGCACGTAGAGACCGTCATCCACCGGGTCCAGAAGCGCTACGGGGTGGAGATGAACCTGAAGCAGCCGAAGGTCCCGTACAAGGAGACGATCAAAGGCAAGGCCGAGGTGCACGCCAGGCACAAGAAGCAGACGGGCGGCCACGGCCAGTTCGCGGACATCCACATAAGGATGGAGCCTCTTCCGAGAGGCACGGGCTTCGAGTTCAAGGACGAGATCTTCGGAGGGTCGGTCCCCAGGAACTTCATCCCCGCGGTCGAAAAAGGCATGCTTGAGGCTCTTGAAAGCGGAGCCCTGGCAGGTTACCAGGTGGTCGATCTCAGGATCGCCCTGTTCGACGGCCAGTACCATCCGGTCGATTCATCCGAAATGGCCTTCAAGATCGCGGCTCACATGGGGTTCAAGGAGGCGATGGAAAAAGCAAGGCCCACTCTTCTCGAACCCATAATGAACGTGGAGGTGGTCGTCCCCGACGAATGCATGGGTGATGTCATGGGAGACCTGAACAGCAGGCGCGGCAGGATCGGAGGGATGAGCCAGAAGGGGACGAACCAGATAATCAAAGCGCAGGTGCCTCTCGCTGAAATGCTCACTTACGCCTCCACGCTTAAATCGATCACTGCCGACAGGGGAAGCTTCTCCATGGAATTCTCCACGTACGAGGAAGTCCCGGCACAGCAACAGACGAAGATCATTGAAGAAGCGAAGAAAGCCAAGGCAGAAGAAAACTGACCTGGCGGACAGGATAGCGACCCAAAGAAGGGGGGGCGAAAGCCCCCCTTTTTTTGCACAAACCGTGAACTGGGTTACCACGTTCGGCGTGAACATTGTATCACCACTCTATCTGTCAGAAAAATAAGGATTTATACAGATTGCAAAGGTGACGGGATTCCCCAAGGAACTGGGTTCACATGACCGGGATCACATCCTTTCTCGTATCTTGTTGATTTTAAAGAAGATGTTAGAAGTCTGGCGGGTAGGCATGAAAATTGCTTAATTTCATACGTCCTGAAAGGGACGTTTTTTGATAGGAGGTTCGAGATGGTCGGGAAAAAGGGTTTGCTGGTCGGCGTTCTTTTCGTCCTGATGGTGGTCCTGCTCACGCCCGCGGCGGTCGTGAAAAAAGCGCAGAATTCGCTTGACGACCTTGTCAATGTTTCTTCGAAGCTCCGGGTCCCCCAAAACATAGAGGGGCTGGATTCGTTGAGAGCTTCCGGAAGCCGTACGGAAGGTTTGCCGCAATTCGCGAGATTGACCGAAGGATGGGAAGACTTCCTGACCCGGAACGAAGGCGCGTGGGAGCTTAAGCTGGACACCAGGACCGGAATGCCCGCCCTGGTGGAAGGTTCCTTCATTCCCTGGATACCCGGAGCGGCCAACGACCTCAGGGATGAAAGCCTGGGCGTCGTGACCTCTTTTCAGATGGAAAAGATAGCACGCGATTTCATGACCAAGAACGAGGGGTTGTTCCCGTTCCGCCCGGAAGAACTCGAGCTGATACCGGAAGGAACGGTCGAAGTTGGAGGTTTCTTCTGGCACGTTCAGTTCCAGTACCTGAAGGACAGGATCCCGGTCGAGGGGGCCAGGGTGATATTCAGGGTTAACAACGGAAACCTGATTCAGTTCGGGATGGAAGGGGTCAATCCTTCCGCCCGGGTCGATACGATGCCCTCATTTTCGAGAGAGACGGCTCTGGGGATCCTGGAGGGATATGTCGGAAGGCTCGACGAGAACGACGAGATCCTGGAGAGCGGAAAACTGATCATCGTGCCAGTGTCCACGAGGGAATTTTCCGATATTTACGACGGGGAGCTCGGCCGGGGAACGGAATACAGTCTCTGTTACGACATAAAGTTCCGCAGGCCTGGCGTCATGGGGACTTGGAGGGCGAGGATCGACGCTCACAGCGGCGAGATCCTAAGCTTCGAGGACGAGAACAGGTACGGAACTGTTACCGGAGGAATCTATCCCGTATCGCCGCTGGATACCGAAGTGGTGAAGCCTTTCCCTTCGCTTACTATCAGCAACGGAACGACGAAATACACTGACATCGGAGGCAACTACTCCTTCGCCACGGGGACAGCATCCGCGGCTCTTACCGGAAAATATGTCAAGGTTTCCGACTCCTGCGGGACCTCGTCCCTCAGCACTACGGCTTCGCCGGGCGACCTGGCTTTCAACAAATCCACCGGGACCGACTGCACCACTCCGGGAGTCGGAGGAGCCGGAAACACCCACGCCTCCCGTTCGGGCTATTACCATCTTACCGCGTGGAAGCTCAAGGCGCAGACCTGGCTTCCCTCCAACACCTGGCTGACCGGCCAGCTTACCGACAACGTGAATCTGAACCAGACCTGCAACGCCTACTGGAGCGGAACCACCGTAAACATGTTCAAGTCGGGCGGCGGCTGCAGGAACAGCGGCGAGCTTCCGACGGTGGTCCTCCACGAAGTTGGCCACGGCCTCGACAGCAACGACGGTAGCGCCTCCGCCGACTACGGCACGGGCGAGTCCTACGGCGATACGAACGGTTTTCTCCTGACCCACGACTCCTGCATGGGCTCGGGATTTTTCAGCGACGGGTCGAAATGCTCGGGCTACGGCGACGCCTGCACGCAGTGCACCGGGATCAGGGACGTGGATTACGCCAAGCACACTTCCGCCACTTCGCACACGCCTCTGAATTTCGTAAAGGTCTATTGCCCGACTTCTTCCTCTTATAAAGGGCCCTGCGGCAGGGAAGGACACTGCGAGGGATACATAGCCGCCGAAGCAACCTGGGATCTGGCGGTACGCGCGCTGCCTGCGGCGGGTTACGATGCCAATACTTCATGGTTCATCCTTGAAAGGTTGTTCTACCTCAGCCGTCCTTCCGCAAGCGCTGCTTTTACATGCAACACCTCCACCTTTGCCTCGGACGGCTGCGGAACATCTTCATGGTTCACCACCTTCAGGGCGATTGACGACACCGGCGACGGAACGAGCAACGGCACTCCCCACGCCTCCGCCATCTGGAGCGCTTTCAACGCCCACGGAATCGGCTGCTCCTCGGCTTCCGGCTACAACACGAACCAGACCACCTGTTCAACGATCTCTCAGCCGACACTGACGGCGACGGCAGGAGCCGGGCAGGTCTCCCTCTCCTGGGGTTCCGTAACCAACGCCACCCGCTATTGGATCATGAGGAACGAGCTCAACTCGACCGCGGGAATGATGAAGATCGCGGAAGTGACTTCGACCAGCTACACGGACACGCTGGTCTCTCCCAACATCACTTATTACTACAGCGTCCTCCCGCTCGCTTCGAGCAACTCCTGCTTCGGAGCCATGGCCGCAGTAAAGAACGCCACTCCGACCGGAGGCGGAACGACCACCTATTCGATATCGGGAACCGTCAGCGGAGCGACCGCTTCGGGCGTCACCATTAACCTTACCGGCACCGCGACGGCCACAACCACCACGGCGACCGACGGAACTTATTCTTTCAGCGGCCTTGCGAACGGAAGCTACACCGTGACCCCGAGCAAGACCGGGTACACATTCTCGCCGACAAGCGCTTCGGTGACGATCTCCGGCGCCAATCAGACCGGAAAGAACTTCACAGCCACGGCGGCAGCCACCTACAGCATATCCGGCACGGTTTCCGGGGCGACCGCTTCAGGCGTGACGATGAGCCTCACCGGCGCATCGACGGCCAGCACGACGACCGCCACCGACGGTACTTACACGTTCAGCGGATTGGGGAACGGCTCCTACACGGTCACTCCGAGCAAGAGCGGATACGAGTTCTCTCCCGCCAACGTCGCCGTGACGATCTCCGGCGCCAACCAGACGGGAAAGAACTTCACCGCCTCCGTTTCTTCCTGCTCTCCACAAACCGCCGCCTACAGTGCTACTTACAAGTGCCCGACCTGCACGAACTCCGGCACTTCATGCACCGCATCCACCGCGCTCCTGCAGTGCCACTCCACGGGCGAAGCAAACTATCCCAACACGCTAAACGGCAGCTGTGCCGATGGAGCATCAGGAACATGTCATAGCGACGAATCAATAGAGGCGATCACGATCTCGACCGCCAGCGGCTGCATGGCCGTCGGATCTTCTGTCACGGTTACAGTCACGTGCTATGCTTACAGCACGACCGCCGACTGGGTGGCCCTCTATTACAGCAACAGCGCAGCATCTCCCTCGTGGACACAGGTGGGTTCTTACCAGCACCCCACAACCACTGGAACGGGGACCCTTTCCTGGACGTTCACTCTTACCGGCACTGCCGGCAGTGTGCAGGCGGTGAGGGCCCAGATGGTTTATTCAACAAGTACTCCGACCTTCACATCCTGCGTAAGTGGAAGCTACAACGACGCTGACGACCTGGTTTTCACGACCGCCGGCGGCGGGGCGACTTATTCGATCTCGGGAACGGTCTCCGGCGCGACGGCCTCCGGTGTTACGATGAACCTGACGGGAGCCTCGACCGCGACCACTACCACGGCCACGGACGGAACATATACTTTCTCGGGACTCGCCAACGGATCATACACGGTGACGCCGTCAAAGTCGGGGTACACATTCTCGCCCGCCAGCACTTCGGTTACGATCTCGGGAGCGAACCAGACGGGCAAGAACTTTACTGCCTCGTCGACCATTACCTACAGCATTTCCGGCACCGTCAGCGGCGCGACGGCTTCCGGCGTTACGATGAACCTGACCGGCGCGGCCACGGCAAGTACGACGACCGCCACCGACGGTACCTATTCGTTCAGCGGCCTTGCCAACGGAACCTACACGATCACGCCAAGCAAGACCGGATACACATTCTCGCCCGCCAGCACCTCGGTAACGCTCTCCGGTGCCAGCCAGACCGGCAAAAACTTCACTTCCACGGCTTCCGGAGGCGGGAACGTCCTTACTTCCGGAGTCGGAGTCAGCGGAACGGTATCTCAGGGCGCCTACACCTATTACACGATAGTCGTTCCGAGCGGCGCGACGAACCTGACCGTCACCCTTACCGGCCTCAGCGCAGACGTGGACCTGTACGACAAGGCTCCATCAACGGCGGGCGGAGTCGCAAGCAACCCGACAACGTCCAGTTATACCGGGCGTTCCTGGAACAGCGGGACGACGAACGAATCCCTCTCCCATTCGAGCCCGACCTACGGAACCTGGGCGATCGGAGCTTACGGCTACGCCGCCGGCTCCTACACGGTTACGGCCACCTACACGGCGGGCGGAACGACTTACAGCATTTCCGGAACGGTCAGCGGGGCTACGGCCTCCGGCGTGACGATAACGGCAGGCTCGGCGACGACGACGACCGCCACCGACGGATCCTACACCCTGTCGGGACTTCCCAACGGGACCTACACCGTGACGCCTTCGAAGAGCGGCTATACATTCTCTCCGACAAGCATCTCCGTGACCATCTCCGGCGCCAGCCAATCCGGAAAGAACTTCACATCCACGGCATCGGGCGGCGGAACTACCACGCAAGTCCTGCTCAACCCCGGTTTCGAATCGGGAACGACCAGTTGGACTATCTCGGGGACGTCGATAGGAGGAACAAGGAACAGCGTATCGCCGAGGACCGGCTCCTACATGGCGTCATTCTGCTTCAACACGGCTTACGAGAATTCGACGACGGATTCGGTCTACCAAACGGTGACCATAGACTCGGCTGCGACGGCGGCGACCCTCAACTTCTACTACTACATCAAGACGACGGAGACAACCACTTCTACCGCGTACGACAAGTTCACCGTTACTGTCGAGAATACATCCGGGACGACTCTCGCGACCTTGCTCACGCTGAGCAACCTCAACAAGACCAGCGCCTGGACCGCAAAGACAGGCTTGAACCTTCTCGCGTACAAGGGCCAGACGGTGAGGATCCGCTTCAAAGCTGTGACGGACAGCTCTCTGGGGACCCAGTTCTCGCTCGACGACCTGACGCTTAACGTGACCAAGTAGGCAAGGGTCCCGAGCAGCTAGTTATTAGGTCCAAGTTTTGAATTCGGGCTCCCTGAAAAAAGGGAGCCCGTATTTTTGGAGGCGGAATGAAAAGGATTCTTTTCCTGATGGCAGTTGGGGTCATGTTTTTCCCGATAACCGTGTCGACCATTGAGCCGATGAAAAGGAATCACTCAGGGAACGCGTTTTACGGAGACAACCGGTTATCGGATCTTCCGCAAAGAGATGTAATATTTAGAGGTACTTCGGGGCAGGAAAATCAGAACGCTCCTCCGCCCTTCGACATCGAAGACGCGTTGAGGGTCGGGAAAGAGGCTCAGGACCTGCTGGCCTCAGGAATAATCGAAGATGACCTCCTGAGGAGGGAATTATCCGATTCCCTTGCCGGGCATGAATCTCTTTTGGAAGAAATCTCTGCCGGGGATGAACCGCTCCCGGAAAGAATATTGTCTCTCGTGGATTCGAAGTACCGCCTTCAGAACCTGCTGGGTCTTGCACTGAAGGGTCATAAAAAACTACGCTCCATCAGGAACACCCCGCTTGGGGGCGGCCGCGGGGAGTCTTTCATTTCCGGATTCCTGGGAGGCGAGAAATACAACACGGGCTGGATATTCGACCAGAAGATATACGACCTTATAGTGGAAAAGACTTATCCCACCTTGCCGGTCGACATCAGGTCCAACGACGAGGGGGCCAGCGACATCGAGGTGGACGACGACGGATGGGTATGGCACGTTCAGTCTTTTTATTTTTCGGACACCGCCAATTTCCCCGACCACCCCAATCCCAGCTATTCTCTAGCAATCTACCTTTCACCCGACGGCGGCTCGACATGGTGGCTTTACGAGATCCTTTACGACACGGGGGGAAAAGACCTGATCAACCCGCGCCTCGCCATCGACATTCTACCCGGCGATAACAGGTTCTTCATCGCCTACGAATACGCCTACAGCGAGACCGACCACGACATCTACGTCTATTCGGAGAGTTTCAGCTCGACTCCGAACGCCCAGGATGTGGGGATCGGGACATCCACGCTCATGGAGAGGAACCCCGATATCGCTTCCGATTACCAGGCGGGGCAGACCTCGTACAGAGTCGCAGTGTTCGAAAAGGAGGCCTCCGCGGGAAGCTATAATTATGATATCCTTGCCAGCCAGTCCACAGGCGCGGGAGCATCCGCTGACTGGAGCGCCGCCGTCTCCGTCGCCGCCGACACCAATTCCGAGCGGAACCCTTCCCTGTCCAACGGAGCTTCCGGGAACTCCACTTTCACGCAGTACATGCATCTCGCTTATAATTATGATGTTTATTCAACGAATCAACTGCTCCTGAACAGCGGATTCGAATCGGGGAACGACGGAAATTGGACCGTCAACTCAACGGGCGACATCAACTGCGGGGGGGGGTACCAGCGGACGGGGAGCTGTTGCGCATGGCTCGCCGGGATAAACAGTTACACCGACTTCATCTACCAGGATGTCGTTGTTCCCGCGAATGCTGTTTCAGCGAACCTTTCTTTCTATTTGAAGATTACGTCCGCGGAAGGGACGACAACCGCCTACGATTTTCTTTACATCCAGTTAAGGGACACTTCGAACAACGTCCTTGCCACTCTTCAGACTTTGAGCAATAAAGACAAGAACACCTACGCGGCGTATCAGCCGCTCTCGTTCGACATGCTGCCCTATGCCGGACAAACTGTCAGGGCCTATTTCCTCGCTACAACCGATTCGACGAACATCACCAGTTTCTTCCTTGACGACACTGCCTTGAATGTTACGCTTCCTTCGGGCTACGAGGTAAGGTACGCGAGGGCTCAGCACCCCGGCGGCACATCGTATCCCGCCGGCCTTCAGGCTGCGGGCAAGATAACGGTCCTGAGCGACTACGGCATCGGCTGGGATTACGGAGCGCCATCGGTCATATCGACCCACGGCGGAGGCTCGGCTTCATGGACTCAGGCGAGGGTCGTGGTCGCCGCCGACCAGCATTTCCCGGCGGGAAACCCCGATCCGGCGGACCTCGAAAGACACCAGGTGTGCTTCGCCTGGAACATGTGCAACGGCGGTACGACCTGCGGGACGATGACCTGCGGTGAAGACACGCTTAGCAGGAACTGGCAGGAGGGGTGGTTCTATGACGGCAGGGGGGACGAGAGGTATCCGTCCCTTATCCAGGACGGAGCGGGCCTGCAAACAAGCGGACTCTCAGAACACCCGTTCATCTACATGGCTTATTTCCACAGGGCGGCCGACAGCCCGTCGGAACTGGGCGAAGTGCAGATGATCCTTTCGGATCCTTCAGACGAGACCTGCGACGGGTTCATTTACGCCTATTGGTACTATTTCACTGCTTCCTATACGATATCTGATCCCGACAACCTGGTTTCTCCGGTCCCGAGGACGATCAACGCCTTCAATTACTGGGGTTTATCCTATGCCGGAGCCGGGGCAACCTTCAACAAGGAGATCAGCCACGTGAGCGGCGGGGCAAACGACGATATCTTCTGCACCACTCTCGGTGACAACTATTCCTTCTACTCGTATTCTGGCAGCGATTACCTCAATCTGGTCATAAGCCTCGACGGAGTTACCTACGCGACAAAACACACCTTTGCCTGGGCCTCAAATTACGACCGGGAGGTCATAGCGGTTTCCCCCCAGGAGGAAGGCGGTTTTACTTACACTTTTTCGAACTGGTCTAACAGCCAGACAGACCCTGTCCTCAAGATCTTCACTGAGTACTGCGACCCCGTCAACCCATGCGCCACCATAGATTTCATAGCGACCTTTGGCGGCTGCACGACGATGACGCCTCCGTCAATAGATGGCATTTCGAACCTGGACGGGAGCTGCAGTCTGATGATCGTCTTTACTCAGGGGGCTCCCGCCGTTCAGCACGACCTCTATCTTGACGGAGAAGGAACTCCGGTTCTTACCAACATCTCATCTCCTGTTTATTATTCTCCTTCCGACGGGAATATGCACAATTTCATGGTCAGGGCAGTCAACGGGTCCTGCTATGCCGATTCCCCGCTTTACGCTCAGAGCGACCCGGACTGCGGAGCCGTTTCCTGCATCGCCCCGGTTTCGGAAGTTATCGAGACAGTCAACACGGACAAGAGCGGGTTCAAGTGGACGAACATCAGCGGCGCCGATTATTACAGGGTCGCCCGGGGCATTCAGTCGAACCTCCCTGCGTTGATAACCAGCGGTGCCGATTTCTCCTGCCGGTCGTTCGGGATATCGGACGGGGCGACCGGGTTTGTTTTCGACGGGACGGACGATTCTTCTGGTGTTTCCGGACGCTGCTATTACTACATCATACAGGGGTACGACTGCGAAGATCCTGACGCGGTATATCTGGGGCCTCCCGGAAGCGCCACGGCCGGCGCCAGACAGGTGGAGCTCACCGCGGCATGCAATTGACCGCCTCGGATCGTGCGGATCGGAACGGGTCCTTAGGCTGCCGTGTCGGTTCGCGTATTATCAAAGCCGGTGTTTTGTTCTATAATAAGCTCTTTTTATAGGGAGAGCGAAATGATCATCGAGACCATTCTGGGAAGAGAGATTCTCGATTCAAGAGGCAACCCGACAGTCGAAGCGGAGCTGATTCTGTCGGACGGCATAGCGGTTACCGCTTCAGTCCCTTCTGGCGCGTCGACGGGAGAAGGCGAAGCGCTCGAACTGAGGGACGGCGACAAATCGAGGTTCTCGGGGAAGGGCGTCCTGAAAGCGGTGCAAAACGTGGAAGGTCCCATCGCCGATATTCTCGAAGGAGAAATGGTGATCGACCAGAGGGGGATAGACCTCTCTCTCATCCGGAAGGACGGAACTCCCAACAAGGAGGTCCTCGGGGCTAACGCGATACTTGCCGCTTCTATGGCGGTGGCGAAAGGCGCCGCGGCTTTCCTGGACATGCCGTTATACCGGTACCTAGGCGGGGTGAACGCTCACAGGCTGCCCGTTCCGATGATGAATGTCCTCAACGGAGGGTCTCACGCCGACAACAACGTGGACGTTCAGGAGTTCATGATAGTCCCGGCAGGAGCGGGGAGCTTCGCCGAATCGTTCAGGATGGGCGCGGAAGTTTACCACTCGCTGAAAAGCCTGTTGAAGGAAAAGAAGCTCTCGACGGCGATCGGGGACGAGGGCGGGTTCGCCCCCGACCTCAAGGAGGACGAGGAAGCTCTTGAATACCTGGTGAAAGCCATAGAAAAGGCCGGGTACAAACCGGGAACGGAAGTCTTCCTGGCGATCGACACTGCGGCATCCAGCCTTTACGACGACGAGACGAAGACTTACAGGATCGGAAGGCCGAGGCGCTCGGAAGAAGTTATAGCCCTGTATGACTCCTGGGTCGGCAAATATCCATTCATATCGATAGAGGACGGCGTCGGGGAGCACGACAGGGACGGCTGGATATCCCTGACGAAGGCCATAGGAAGCAAGGTCCAGCTTGTCGCGGACGACTACTGCGTGACGAACCCTGCTCTTATCAGGAAGGCGATAAAGGACGGCATCTCGAACGCCATGCTCATCAAGCCGAACCAGATAGGAACGGTCACGGAGACGATGGAAGCCATCGAGATCACCAAAAGGGCAGGTTACGGCGTGGTCGTCAGCCACAGGTCGGGAGAGACCGAAGAACCATTCATCGCGGACCTCTCGGTCGCCGTCAACGCCGATTTCATCAAGACCGGGGCTCCTTGCCGCATGGACAGGCTTTGCAAGTACAACCAGCTTCTGAGGATAGAAGAAGAACTCGGGGATTCGGCAAGATTCGCGGGAGAGGATATGCTCCGCAGGATTGGCATGTGAGCAGAAAAAGCCTGAAGATCATCCTTTTCTCGATGCTGGTTGTCTGGATGGCGGTGGGAATCGCCGCCATCTGGGGCAAGGGCGGTTACAAGGACATCAAGGTAGCCCGGCAGAAAGCGTTCGAGATCCGTAAAGATGTGGACCGCCTTGAAGCTGAAATACGTGACCTGAAGACGCAAGTAGAGCAACTTGAATCTTCACCTTATGTATATGAAGTCCACGCACGAGAGAAGCTTCTGATGAAAAAGCCGGGAGAGATCGTGATCTACCTTCCTCCGGAACAAAAAGAAGAGGAAGGTAAAAAACAGGGCCATTGAACCCGAAAATTCTCTTTTCCAGGACAGCGAAAGCGGTCACCGGATTTTTTCTTCCACGGGGGCAATGTCGCGTTTGTGGAAAAAATAACGGGACCGGTGCGGTTCCGGGAATATGCTTTTCCTGTTTTAAAAAAAGTAAAAAAACCGGAGGAGAGTTTTGCAGGTTTTGCTCTGACAGGCTTCCAGTTTCTTCATGCTCCATTGTTTGCGGCCGCTGCGTCAACGATCAACCGAGCTATCAAAAACACTTCAATCGGTATCAGTACGAAGGAGCGATACGAGAATTGGTGTTGCTTTTCAAGATTGAAAAACGGTATCCTTTAGCAAAAATTATGGGCAGGAGCATCAGCCGGGAAGTGACAAAAAGTGGCAAAGGAGTTGATTTCGATTTTATCACTTTCATACCCGGTCCCTTCAGGAGAAAGCTGGCAAGGAGGTTTTGTCCGGCAGAGTTAGTAGCCCTTACTGTCTCGAAAGAGTTACACGTGCCTCTGGCCGGTTTTCTCCGACTGGTGAAAAATACCAGGATCCAGAAGGGGTTGAACGCCGAAGAACGGCGGAAGAATGTAAAAAACGCTTTTGAAAGTAACGTCTTTTTTAAAAACAAGGAAAAAGTCCTGATAGTGGACGACGTTTTTACAACGGGCTCGACTCTAGAAGAAGCGTCTGCGACACTCAAGAAGAAGGGCGCGATCGTCTACACGGCCACTTTTGCGATGGTCTGGTCGGAAGAGGGTAAAAAGGCCACAGCGGACGCGGATGATGGAAGCGTCGGAGCTCATGCTCCGCCCTGATAGGGTTTTAAAGCTTCAAGAAAAGGAGGCCCGATGGATCTTAAAAAGGCGTTATCATGCATGTTATTCCTGGCGGTGCTCGTCTTCCAGCCGCCTCTCTTTTCACAGGTCCCGGAGGCGGAAGTGGAAAGGAGCATGAGCGTTGACCTGAAAACCCCGACGGGATTTGTTTTTGATGGAAGAGCTTTCTGGGTGGGCGATGTGAAAGAGAACGTCATAGCAAGGCTGGACCCTGGCACAGGAGCGATCCTCAAAAAATACGAGGCCCCTTGTTTTACTGTAGGGGGGCTGGCTTGGGACGGAAAGATGATCTGGGTCCTGGACCCCGTCGAGAAGGCTGTCTTTGGACTGGATCCGGAGAGGGGCTTGACCGAAAAGACCCTCGCACTTGACCTGGATACGCCTCAGGGAATCGCCTTCGATGGAAAAGATATCTGGGTCTCTGACGGGGGGGAAGGATTGCTTGTAAAAATAGACAAAGGGGACGGGACGACTTACGCCTCAGTTTCCGCGCCGTCCGCGGGAAGCGGCAAACGAAGCCAGCTAATCGCTTTTACGGGCCATGATAATTACCTCTGGACAGCCGACAGGCTCGGCGACACTCTTTACCAGGTGGATCCGGAAACCGGATATGTCCTGAACATGCTTGAAACGCCGGGCCCGTTCTGCTCCGGGATCGCCTTCTTCGGAGAAAAGCTGGCCTGCCTTGACTACGAAAAGAGAACGATAGATATTGTTATCCTGCCTCAGCACGGGAAACCGATCCGTTTCAATCCCAGGAGGGAAAGTGTCGCGTTCGGGGAGTCTTACAGGAACTTCGGGCCCGGGACAGTGGAAGAGTTGAAGATAAACATTGCCGTTCCGGAAGACCTCCCGTTCCAGGATCTAGGCTCCAAAATCGAATGGAGCCGGGAACCGGATTCTTTTCAGATCGACAAGTGGGGACAGAAAGTCGCGCTTTTCACCTTCAGGGGCGTAAAGCCTCAGGAGGCGGTTTCAGCAGGTTATTCGGTGGATGCGACGCTTTACAGCGTAAGGTATTTCATCGACCCTGCGAAATGCGGAAAAATCGGGGATGTCCCCGAGCCGCTACGCAAACAGTTTCTGGGCGATGACGTCAAACTGCAGGCGGGCGACCCGGTTATAAGAGCCGCAGTCAGGGAAGCAGTCGGAGACGAGAAGAACTGCTATTACGCGGCCAGGAAGATATACCAGTACATCCACGAAAAGATGAGGTATGAACTCGTCGGAGGCTGGAACATCGCGCCGGTGGTACTCGCCAGGGGATCAGGGTCGTGTTCCGAGTATTCTTTCGTCATGATCGCCATGTGCCGTGCGGCGGGGATACCCGCGAGGTACGCGGGGTCTGTCGTGGTGAGGGGGGACAACGCAAGCAGGGATGATGTTTTCCACAGGTGGGTGGAGGTCTATCTTCCTTCCGTGGGATGGGTACCCGTGGATCCGTCGGGAGGGGATTCTAAAGTCCCGGAGGAACAGGCGAAGGCATTCGCAGGCCTAGATAACAGGTTCCTCATCACGACCATCGGCGGAGGGTCCAGCGAGTATCTGAACTGGGACTACAACTCCAACTCTTCCTTCAGCGCCAGGGGGCCGGTGAAGCTTGCGGTGCTCAAGGCGGGAGATTGGAGCCCCGTCGCGGAGGCAAAGAGGGAAAAAACGGAAACCGAGGCTGGGAAAGGGCCCAAGGTTTGCTCCGATTAACATTCCCGGTGCCCGCAAAGGATAAAAAAAGGGGAGCCTGATCGGCTCCCCTTGAACTTTTATTGAACAAAAACTACTTCTTCGGAACTTCGATGGGCGCGACCGCGGAGATCTCGACTCTTCTGTTCTTCGATCTTCCTTCCTTGGTCTTGTTGTCGAAGGCTGGTTCGGACTCGCCCTTGCCGTCGACCTTGTTGATCCTGGAAGCGGTGATTCCGTGGTCAAGGAAATATTTCTTGACGGCTTCGGCTCTCCTCATGCTGAGGGTGTTGTTCCAGGAGTTGCTGCCGAGGGAGCAGGTGTGGCCCGTGATGTTGATATCGAGGGCATTGTACTTGTTGAGTTTTGCGATGGCTTCGTCGAGGGCGGGTTCTCCGTCCTTCGGGATGTTCCATTTGTCCACCGCGAAGTTGAGCACGCTTTCGTCGAGAGTGATCTTGATCATTTCAGGCTTCGGCGGCGGAGGAGGAGGGGTTTCCTTCTTCGGCTCCGGCGGCGGAGGCGGCGGAGGCGGCGGAGGCGGCGGAGGCGGCGGAGCTTTTCTTCCGATGAAGGATAATCCCATCATCAGTTCGTAGGTGAAGAATTTCTCTTCCCCGAAGAAGTAAGGTTCATTGGGGTTGTGGGGGTGAGTGCTGGCGAGCCTCCAGGAGTAGTCGTTGATGTAGTCGCTGTTCCAGCAATAACCTACAACGCCTTCAACCTTGAAAGCAACTTTTTCGGACAGGAACTTTTTCAAGCCGAATCCGACGTGGGTAAGTAATTCCTCGTCGAACACGTCGTCGAACTTGTCGGGGCTTAGAGCCCTTCCGCCGATCCCGAACTTAACGTAGGGAACGAGGGAGTTTTCGGGGTTGATGTTGTAAATGCCCGAAAGCCTGAGTCCGCAGGCATCCCTGTCGTACTGACGGAGATCGGTGTTGATGTAGTGGAGCTGGGCTTCACCGGCCCAATTGGTGGTGAAATTGTAAGCCGTAGAGAACGAACCCTGCCAGCCTCTCTTGAGTTCTGCGCCGGGATAGGACATGCCGAACATCGGGCTGAATTCCCAGTCACCGTCCTGAACCTGGGCAAGGATGGGCAGGGCTGCGAAAACGAAGATCAATGCGGAAACCAATACCTTCTTGCTCATTTATTCCTCCTTTCTCAAACTTCTCTCTCACACCAGATTATTTTATAACATTTTAAGTGTATCAAGTCAATTACCGCGCCAGTTTCTTCTCCAGCGCGTAAAGACAGGTCAGGAGAGGGTCTCTTGCCGGCGAGAAGGGTGGCGCGTAAGCCAGGTCGAGATGCATGGCGTCCCTTACCGTCAGCCCGCCCGTGATGACAGCTGCGAGGGCATCTATCCTTCCCTTGGCTCCCTCGCCGCCGATCACCTGTCCTCCGATGATCCTGCCGTTCCTGTCGCATACGATGCTGACCGATGTCTCTTTCGCCCCGCGGAAGTAGGCCGGCCTCGTGAGTTCCAGGGTCGAAGCCTCTTCCGCGTCGAAGCCTTCTTCAAGTGCCTCCCTGTGGCCGAGCCCGGTCAATGCGATCTCGAGCCCGAAGACCCTTGTTATTGCCGTTCCGAGGACGCCGGGGAATTCCTCCCTTCCTCCTGTTATGTTGAAGCCCGCCACCCTTCCCATCTTGTTGGCCGTAGTTCCAAGGGGGGCGTACGAATGCTTTCCCGTAACGATGTTCCGGACGCAGCAGCAGTCTCCCGCCGCCCAGATCGAGGATACTCCGGTCCTGCACATGCCGTCCGTTTCGATCCCTCCTTTTTTCCCGAGGGGGATCGGGCCGCCCTTCAGGAAATCAGTGGCGGCCCTGACGCCCGTGGCGCAGAGGAAGAAGTCCGCAGGGACCTTTCCCCTGGTCGTCTCCAGGCTGATTACCCTTCCGCGGTCCCTGTTCACGGCGGTTATCTCCGCGCCCCTGAACATTCTTACCCCGTTATCCTCGAGTTCCAGCGCGAGCTTTTCCCTGAATTTCTTGTTGAGCCTTCCAAGAAACCTCTCGGACCTTGTCGCAATGGTGACCATCATGCCGCATCTGGATAGCGTTTCGGCCATCTCGCAGGCGATGTAGCCTCCCCCTATTATGCATACCGAGCGGGGCCTCTCCTTTTTTATGTACGCGTCAATCCCGGTTCCGTCGCTGAGAGCGTGAAGTACGAAGAAATTGTCGCCAGAAATGTCTCTAATGTCAGGAATGACGGGAACGCTTCCTGTCGCTATGAGCAGCGCGTCGTAGGCTTCTTCGAACGTCTTCCCGTTCTTCTCGTCCCGGAAAACGACCTTTTTCCTGCCTTCGGACAGTTCTAAAGCCCTGCTGTGAATTCGTGTTTCGATGCCCCTTTCGGATATTTTTTCCGGGGAAAGGGCGAAAAGGCTGTCGAACCCGGCCGCTTCTCCGGAAAAAACATAGGGCATCCCGCAAGCCCCCCAGGAGAGGTCGCTTCCCGCATCGAAGACCGACACCTCCCATTCTGAAGAAGTCCTCGCCGCGCGGCTAGCAGCGCTCATCCCCGCCGCGTTGCCTCCTATGACTACAAGCCTGGGCATCGCCGGGTCACCGTTCCTTTTCCAGGAACTCCCTGTAGAACTGCTCCGCGAGAGTCACGAACTCCGAGGATCCTTCGGGAATGTTCCTTTTGATCGATCGCACTTTTGCCGTTGCCCTGGCCATCCTCTCGTTGTCCCTTGCTTTTTCCTTTTCGAGCGCGAGGGCGACCTCCCTCTTGAGGTTCTCCGCGCCGGTGAAATATTCAACGTTATCGTCGCCCTTGAGCAGCTCGAGGATCTCCCTCGCCAGCTGGCGGACCTTGTCGGAGGAGATCTTCTCCGCCCCTCCCCAGGGAACGAAACCCTCCTTGGCGGCCAGCTCGTTCCTGGCTCTTCCGAGAAGAGACCTGTAATCGATATCCCTTGACGACTCTATCTCCCCGTGCCGGCTTTGAAGCAGCGATTTCGCCTTTTCCGAGATCGTTTCGTCCCTCTGAAGGTCCAGTTCGAGCAGCCTTTGGATTTTTGCAGCCGTCTCCGAAGGTTTTTCGCTGGACACTGTCCCTCTTGAACTGAGCGTCCTCAGAACTCCCTTGGCTATTATTTCAATGAGTGCCGGAGGCAGCCTCATCGGCGGATCCTTTCCGACAGGCCGGAATGCCGGCTATCAGGCGTTCGTTTCCTCATCCAGGTAGAGGAGCCGCTGGCATCCTTCGCAGGAGATAACCTCTTCGGCATAATGAAGGTCTTGGACAATCTTGGGCCTGACCCCGATGAAACAGCCCTGGCAGATCCCTTTCCTCACCGGGACCACGGCGAGTCCGTTCCTTGCCGAAGCGATGTGGTTGTACTTCGAGAGCCAGTTCTGCGGAAAATCGGCCTGGAGCTTGTTCCTTTCCTCTTTTCTCCTGATCAGGACGGATTCCAGGTCCGCCTTCTCCTTCTCCAGGAGGTCCCTTTCGGAAGAAACGCCCTTCTCCTGTTCGAGGTACAGGGCTTCAAGGGCCGGCAGCTCTCTTTCCAGCGATTCCGATTCTTCTATCAACTTCAGTTGTTCCTCTTCGGATTCTTCCCTTTTCTTCTTCGAGTTGTCCATTTCCTTCAGGAGGGCGCTGTATTCCTCGTTGGACTTTATCTTGGGCATCCTCAGCTTGAGCTGCCGTTCGTTCTCTTCGAGAGCGATGACAGATTCTGCCAGCGCGTCGATCCTTGCCTTGAGCTCCCCGCTCCTCGCCCTGGCCTCGTCGAAAGGAAGTTTTGACGCTTCTATGGTCTTGTCGATCAGCTTTTCCTTTTTCGGGATCTGCTGGAGGCTGTGGCCCAGCTTCCTGATCTCCAGGTCAAGTTTCTGAAGCCCGATAAGCTTTTCAAGAATGTTATTCACCTTCTAACCCCGCGTAAAAAAATAGGGGTGCACTTTGGCACCCCTTCTTGGTTTCAAGAAATTGAAAGTAAAGACCTTTGAGCAACCTGTCTCCTTTCGGTCTTCTGGTGGGCCCTCCAGGATTCGAACCTGGGACCGGCCGGTTATGAGCCGGCGGCTCTAACCGCTGAGCTAAGGGCCCCAGCACAACACCGCAAGATACCATTTTTGGGGAAAAAAAGCAAATCCCGGGCTTTCGCCCGGGACCGCCTGGATTAGCAGGATGAAAACCCCCCGTCCTCCTACTTGCCCTTGGACCCTTTAACCATCGGCTCCAGCTGCTTTATGGCTTCTTTCCACTGGGCGGCGTCGTCCGCGTCGGGCTTCATCTTGAGGTAGATCTTAAGGTGCTCGACCGCGCCTCCGAAGTCTCCCGTCCTTGCCAGCGCGCTCGCCAGCTCCCTGTGGGCGTCGGCGTCGTTGGCGTCGTCGGCTATCGCCTTCCTGAAGAATTCCGCCGCTCCCTGGGCATCACCCGAGTTGAGCCTGTTGACCCCTTCGTTGTAGTTCTCGGCTATCACCAGGCCGCCCATGTCCTTGTAAAGTTTTTTGTATTTTTCCGCGTTGGCCTTGTCTCCCTTGTCGGCGTAAAGGTCGGCTATCTTGCCGATGATCTGCTTTTCGTTGTCCGACTTGGGGTAAAGTTCCTGGAACTTCAGGTAGGTCTCGAGCTCTTCGTCCTTCCTGCTCATTTTCTCGAAGCAGGTCGCCCTGATGAGAAGGACCGCCTTCTCGTTCGTCTTGTCCTCGAGCTTCAGCGCCTCCTCCGTCTTGGCCAGGGCGCCTGCGTAATCCTCCATCTTCAGCAGGTCCTGGGCGTCGGCGGCCGGGTTGGCCACTTCCTGCGTCGACTGCTGCATGACGAGGTCGGTCCTCATGTCGAAGTTCAGCTCGACCATTTCGAGGGTCTTGACCTTTGTCACCTTCGACACTTCAGGAAGGTCCTTGACCTTGACGCTGACCGCATAGCCGTCCGAAGAATAGGGGAGTCCGGCGTAAAGATAGACGCCTTCCTTGTCGGTCTTAATCTCGTATCGGTTCTGCGCGTTGGACTGGTCAACGAAGGTGACAACGGTTTCCGTAGCCGGGTTCCCGTCCCTGTCCAGCACTTTGCCCTTGATGCCCTTGCTGAGCTGTGCCGACAGCATTACGGATGCGGAACAAATCAAAAGGAACAACAACGCTTTTCTGAACATTTCGTCCCTCCAAACCTGTATTGTATCTCAACGGGTGCCTTTGAGGAAAGTCTTCAGGTGCCTGCTGTACTTTGGGAGCTTGTTGAGCGCCTTGGCCTCGATCTGCCTGATCCTCTCCCTCGTGACGGCGAAAGCCTTCCCGACTTCCTCCAGAGTGTGCTCGCAGTCGTAGCCCAGGCCGAACCTCATCTGGATGACCTTCGCCTCGCGTTCGGGGAGCTGGCCGAGCAGGGCGACGATGTGGCCCTTGAGGTCCTCGTGCATCACATGGTCGACCGGGGAGGGGATCTCCTGGTCCTCGATGAAATCGCCTAGGTGGCTGTCGTCCTCCTCTCCGACGGGAGTTTCCAGGGAAATGGGTTCCTGGGCTATCTTCAGGATCTTCCGGACCTTCGGGACGCTGATCCCCATCCTTTCCGCGACCTCCTCGGGGGTGGGTTCACGCCCTATCTCCTGCACGAGGGTCCTCATGGTCTTGAAGAGCTTATTTATCGTCTCGATCATGTGGACGGGTATCCTGATGGTCCTCGCCATGTCGGCTATCGCCCTGGTTATTGCCTGTCTGATCCACCAGGTCGCGTATGTGGAAAACTTGTAGCCCCTCCTGTATTCGAATTTCTCGACCGCCTTCATCAGCCCGATGTTGCCTTCCTGGATGAGGTCAAGGAACTGGAGGCCCCTGTTCATGTACTTTTTGGCGATGGATACCACCAGGCGGAGGTTGGCCTCGATGAGCTCGTGCTTGGCCTTCTCCATGTCGCTCTCGCCCTTCACGATCATCTGGGTGATGTGCTTGATTTCGTCCACGGTGGAGAACATCTTTTCCTCTATGCCCGACAAGCCAGCCCTGATCTCCTCCATCCTGCCGCGGCAGTCGCGCCGCTGAGGCTTGCTGGTAAGCCGCTTGAGCCTCTTTTCCGCCCTTTTGAGCTGCTGTTCGAGGGCGATTATCTCGCTGTACGCCTTCTTGAACTCGCCGATCATCTCGTTGATGATCTTCGGGCTGAGCTCTAGAAGCCTGATGCTCTGTGTCAGCTCGACGTAATACCTGCTGAGCTGCCATTTCAGCCTGGTAGCGGCCTTGCCTTCCGGGTTCTTGATGCGGCCGCTCCGCTTCGTGAGCTTCTCGACCTCGTCCTGTATCTCGGAGATCCGCTGAATGGTCTTTTTCTGGTCATCGATCTTCTTCAGGATCTCCAATTCGTCGTCCAGGTCCTCGAAAAAGGAGAAGAACTCCTGGGCGCTCTCCCTGTCATCCTCCAGCCTGCTTCCGATGTCCAGGATGAACTGCGCGGCGTACCTCGACCGGGAAAGGGCCTTTATCATCATCCTCTTGCCCTGCTCGATGTTCTTGGCGATCCTTATTTCCCCCTCTTTGTCCAGAAGCGGAGTCTGTCCCATGTCCTTGAGGTACATCTTGACCGGGTCGGAGATCTTCTCCGGATCGCTCGCCATCCCGAACGCGGGAGTGAACTGGGGCCTTTCTCCGATGAACGTTGATTCCTCCTCGGCGTTCTCGGCGTTCTTGTCCAGTATGCCGATGCCTTCCAGTTCGAGGAGCTGGCAGAAATAGTCCAACCCCTCGGTGGACTGGTACTCCTGAGGGAGAAGCTCGTTCAGTTCGTCGAAATAGATGCAGCCTTTTTTCCTGGCGTATAAAATAATGTCATAAAGGTCTTCGATGTGCTCATCCATATCTTCTAATCTCCTTTGAGGCTCCCGAACCTAGTATTTTGAATGTTTTTGGCTTCATTTACAATAGCAAGCAATTCCCGGGTGTATATTTCTTCGAGTTCCCTGTCGCCCTTTTCCCTCGATTCGCGCAGCCTTAGAGTGACCTCTCTCCTGTTCTTTTCGAGGAGTTCCTTTTCCAGGGAATACACGGCGCCGTCGATGTCGTCGACGCTCTGCACCTCGTGGCAGGAGTTCTTAACAAAAGCCTCCAGTTTTAATTCCTTCTCGTCCGTGATGTAGGTTCCTTCCAGTTTCTTTCTGAGGAGTCGTCCGGACGCCATAGAATCGAGAAGTTTCGGGGGGATCTCCAGCAGTTTCTTCATGAAATCGTTGTTTCCGGAGAGGGCCGCCTTCACGAGCACGTGCTCGCTCACGGAGAGTGAAATTTCCTCCTCCGCCGGCTGTTCCGAGGGTTTCGGGGCGGGCCCCTTCTTGTCTATCTTCTCGACCACCAGGCTCTTTTTGAGCCCGGTCCGTTCGGAGAACTCGTTGATGAAAGCCTCCCTCTCTATCGGGTCGGGAATAGAAGAAAGATGCGGCGCGGCGTAGTCTAGGAACTTGAGCTTCTCCTCGACACTCCCGAGGTCCCTTGCGCGGAAACGACCAAGGATGTGCCTGAAGAAAGGCTCCGAGCGGTCAAGAAGCTCGCGGAACCTTTCGGCGCCTATGCTTTTCACGCATTCGTCCGGGTCCTTGGCCCCCTCCATCAGGGCTATTTTTACCTTGAGCCCCTGGCCCAGCAGTATGGGAAGAGCCCTCTCCATCGCGGCCTGGCCGGCTTCGTCCGTGTCGTAAAGGAGCACCACGGTGTGAGAGTACCTTTTCATCAGGGCCGCCTGGGATGGAGTGAGCGCCGTCCCGAGGGAGGCGGCGACGCACCTGACGCCCCTGGCGTAGAGGCTCAGGAAGTCCATGTAGCCTTCCACGAGCACCCCTCTGTCCTCCTGCCGAATAGAGTCCCTGCTGAAATTAAGGCCGTAAAGCAGGTCCCTTTTTCTGAAGACCGCGGTCTCGGGCGTGTTGAGGTACTTCGGTTCGTCCTTCCCGATGGTCCTTCCTCCGAAGCCCACCACCCGTCCTCCGACGTCTATTATCGGGAACATCAGCCTGTCGCGGAAGTACTCGAAATATTCCCCTCTTTTACTTTCCTTGAGGACGCCCGCTTCGACCGCCTCTTCTTTCGTGAATCCCGCCCTGATGATCCCGGAGATCAGAGAGCTCCTTTCGGGGGCGTATCCCAGCTGGAGTTCGTTCACCGCGTTTTCGGGGATCTCCCTTTCCCTGATGTATCGCTTGACGGGAGAACCTTCGGGAGAACCTGCCAGGCATTCCCGGTAATACCCGGCGGCGAAAGAGAGTAGATTGAGGAGCTTCTCCCTCTTTTTTCCGTCTTCGCCGCCCGTTTCGTTGTAGCGTCCCGACCTTTCGAGCTCTACGCCCGCCTTCCTGGCCAGGATCGAGATGGCTTCCTCGAAGGAACACCGCTCGATCTCTTCTATGAACTTGATCACGTCTCCGCCCTTGTGGCACCCGAAACAGTAGAAAAGCCCGGAGTCGGTATCGACGGAGAACGAAGGGGTCTTCTCCTTGTGGAAAGGACAAAGCGCGAGCCTTCTCCTGCCCTTCGCGGAGAGCTTCAGGTAATCCTCGTAGACGGTTATCGGGGCGATGTATGATTTAAGCTCGTCGACTGTGGAGATTTTTGTCATTCGGCATCCAAGTAAACAATATAATGTCCGGCCTTAAAATGTGCAACATAGGTCATTTGAGTATCGCCACCGTTGCCCCCGCTCCGCCCGTCCGAGGAGGGGCATCCGAGAAAGAGAGCACCCTCTTGTCCGCTTTCAGCATCTGCCTGACCGCCTGCCTCAGCTTTCCGGTCCCTATGCCGTGTATTATCCGCACCTCGGAACAGCCGTCGAGGAACGCCCTGTCCATGAAAGGCTCCAGTTCGGCCTCCGCCTCGAACACGGTCCTGCCGATGATGTTGATCTCCCTTGAGGATTCCCGCGGTTCGGGAGAGGGAGTCAAGCGCGCCGGGGCCTTTTCGTTCTTTCCCGCGACGACCTCTATGTCTCCCGCGCCCACTACGATCTCTTTCCCGTCCCTTTCGAGGCGTATCTTCCCGCTGCCCTCCTCCACGTTGATTATCCTCCCCTCGAAACCGAGCGGCTGTACCTTGACCCAGGTCCCCGCGGGAGGGTAGGCGAAACTCGCCGCAGCCTTTAGCGGGCTTGCAAGGCCGAGGTCGCAGCCGGCTTTTTCCGTAATCTTTTCCATGGCTTTTTTTGCGACCTGTTTAACCTTCTGGCGGTTGACCTCGGCCTTCAGGTCCGAGAGGAACTGTTCCTTCCACTCTGAAAGCCTCGCGGGGACGCTCCTGAGAAGCTTTTTCTTTTCTTCTTCCAGGCTCTCCCTCTCTTTTTCCTTTTCTCTCAGTGCCAGTTCTAGCGCGTCCCTTTCCGCGTCAAGCTTCTTTTTCTCGCCCTCGGCAGAAGCGAGTTCTTTTTCCAGGTCGTCAAGAAGACGGGAGATCTTCACCCCCTCTTCCGGTATCTCAGCCTTCGCCCTCGCAATGATCTCTTCGGGGATCCCGGCGTTCTTCGCCATCTCTATCGCCCTTGACCTGCCGATGACGCCGATCTTGAGCCTGTATGTGGGTTTCTGGGCCCTGTCGGAAAAACCGAACGCCGCGTTCTCCATGCCCCGAGTCGTAAGGGCGAGGGCCTTGATGGTCTCGTCATGGGTGGTCGTCAGCAGGAACCCTTTTTTCGCGTGCAGGTAGGCAAGTATCTCCTTGCCTATCGCCGCACCTTCCAGAGGGTCGGTCCCGGATGCCAGTTCGTCCAGCAGGACGAGGAAAGGAGTCCTGATGTTTCTCAGGCCTTCAGCGAGGTGGCTCATCCTTGCGGTGAAGGTGGAAGCGTCCTCCGCTATGGACTGCGGGTCTCCGATAACGGCCAGGAAAGAGCTGAAGACGGGAAGAGTCGTGCCTTCCTCGGCGGGGATCGGGATACCGCTCTGGTTCATGAGGCCCAGGATGCCCAGGGTCTTGAGCGCCACGGTCTTTCCGCCCCCGTTGGGGCCGCTCAGGACGAGGGTCTTGGTCTTTTTCATGTCCAGGTCGAGGTCCAGGGGGACCACGTCGTTCTTCGGCTTCTCGCCCCAGGCTTCCGCCCTTAGCCCGTTCAGCGCAGGGTGCAGAAGGGGATGATATGCGTGTTTCAGGACTGCCCTTCCCCCGTCCTCCGAAATTATCGGGAAGATGCCTTTGCACCTGGCTCCGAGCCTCGCCCTTGCCAGTATCAGGTCGAAGTATTCGATGGTTTCGAACAACAGTAGGAAAGCGTCCGAGATCCCGGCAAGCCGCTCCGAGAGTGAGGTCAGTATCCTGTTGATCTCCTCCCTTTCGCGCGCCTCGAAATCGGCAAGGCTGTTGTTGAGCTCGATGGCCTCGAAGGGTTCCATGTACACGGTGGACCCGGTGGACGAGGCGTCCTGCTGGATGCCTCCGACCAGCCCCTTTTTCGAGGCGATGACGGGAAGGACCAGTCTGCCGTTGATGATGGTCGGGTTCGACTGGGAAAAGGACGAAGCACCGGCGTTGTCCATGATCTTCCTCAGCAGGCCGGCGGCCCTTTCGCAGGCCTTCTCCCTTTCCCTCCTCAGCCGGAAGAGCTCGGGGCTCGCTCCGTCGGCAACTTCTCCGCGCTCGTCGAACACCTTGTTGAGTTCGCTGAGAGCTTCACGGAGGCGGTCGTCCTCGCGGTAGGCGCCGAGAAGGTTTTCCTTCGCGACCTCACGGTCCTTTAGCCATGCGCCCAGCTTCGTCCACAGCGCGAGATCCCTGCGGAGGCTCCTGAAAGATTCGAGGGGCAGGAAAGTCCCTTTCGGAGCTTCGACTGAAACTCTCCTGTACCCCTCGAAGGATAATTTGCCCTGGAGCCGTTCGGCGCTGACCCATTCGGAAACTTTCCGGTGGAGGTCCGGCAGCGTTGCGGGATCGGTCTCGGGCCCGACGGACGAGGCCAGTTTCCGGCCTTCTTCCGACGTGGCGCAGAGGGAAAGCAGGGTCAGGAGCCGAGGCCATTCGAGGGCCGTCAGACTCCTTGTGTCCATGCCCTACGACTCCTTAGGCGTTGTATCTTCTTTCCTGTGACAGTCTCTTGAGAAGTTTTTTCCTGGCGGCGATGGCTTTTTTCTTCCTTTTGACGGAAGGCTTCTCGTAATGCTGCCTTTTCTTGAGCTCGCTGAGGATCCCGGCCTTTTCGCATTTCCTCTTGAAACGGCGCAGCGCTCCTTCGACGTTCTCACCCTCTTTTACTGTTACCAGCGGCATTTAATCTCGCCTCCCATCTTTGCCAGTTGGCTGTTCCCCGTTCCCGGGGGAAAGTGTTTTTACCACAACACCCTGGAAATGTCAAATGGATCCGGCCCGGAAACCCTCCCCCGTGTTGCCCGCGGGGCCGTTACTTGGTAACATGGAGCCGGAGGTGCCGATGAAAGCGTTCAAAGCCCTTCTCGCGATAGGCCTCATAATCTTCCTGATCGTCGTTCTGGTCATGATGGTCAACCAGTTCATAGGGGTGAAAAAGGCCGAGCCGGCGATCAGGAACCTGCCGAAGATCAAGAAAGAGCTCAGGGAAAAGACGGACGAAAGGGAGGAGCAGATCAGAAAAGCTGCCGAGGCCGAGGAGCAGAACAGGGAGCCTCAGGAATGACCCTTGATCCTCAGCCCCGCCGCGAAAGAGAAGTCTCCGTCGGGGGCGATGGCGAACGGCTCTATCCTTTCGTTTGAAACAGCGACTATGTCGGGCCACCAGAGATTGATGTAAGGGACATCCTCAGAAACGATGCTCTGGACCTTACTGTAGATCTCCTTTCTTTTTTCCCTGTCCGTCTCTTCCGCGCCAGTCCTCAGAAGAGCGTCAAGAGCGGGGTTCGAGTACCAGCCCCTGTTGAAACCGAAGGGGGGGGTGGCGGAGGAGTCGAACCTGAGCCTGTAGGCGTCGGGGTCCTTGATGCCTATCCAGTTGAGGGAAAAAAGGTCGAAGTTCCCCTTTTTCACGTCCGAGTAGAACGAGCCCCATTCGAGCGACTGGATCTCCAGGAGTATCCCGACCTCCCGAAGGTCCTCTGCCATGGCTTCCGCGGCGAACCTGGATATCTTGTTCAGGGACGTCTTGTAAGAAAGCTTCATTCTTACGCCTTCGCTATTCCTTTTTATTCCGGCCGTCTCCAGTATGGCTTCGGCGCCCGAGGGATCGTAAGGCGGATTGACGGCCGGGAAGTAAGCCCAGTTCTCCGGCGAAAGCATTCCCGTAGCCTCTCTTCCGTAGCCCCTCATGATGTTCTTGAGAATCGCTTTCCTGTTTATCGCCATGGAGATCGCCTTCCGAACATTCGGATCGTCAAGGTGCTTTTTTCTGCAGTTTATCCCGATGTAGGAATAGTTGGTCCCGGGGAAACGCTTGACGGTGAACCCTGATCGTTCAAATTCGTAAACGGAATCGGGAGGAAGGTCGTTGACCACGATATCCACGCTCCCCCTTTTCATTTCAAGGGCCCTGAGGACTGGATCTTCGATCACCTTGAGCGTGATGGCTTCCGTTTCCGGCCCCGGAACGGAGTGGGGATTCTCTTCCAGGAAGATATCTCGCCCCCTGTTCATCGAGGCGACCCTGAACGGCCCGAGACCGGGCGGAGAGGTTTCGCCGGCGAAGGGGGTATCCTCGGGAAGTATGCCGAAATTGAGAAGCGTCAGGATCGGAGCCGAGGGCGAATCGAGCCTTATTCTCAATGACTCTCCATCGACCGCTTCGACGGACCTGATCAGCCCCAGCTCTCCCTTTTTCGGGGAACGCGATCCGTCGGCTATAATCGAGGAGATAGTGAAAACGGCGTCGGCGCTGGAAAGAGGTTTTCCGTCGGAGAACTTCAGGCCTTTTTTCAGCCTTATGACATACTCGAGGGGGGAAATCTGCTCGCAGCATTCGGCCAGATCTGGTTCGGGCTCAAGGCACCCGTTCACTTTGAAAAGCCCGCGGTGTAAGAGGGCGAAAAGGCGGTCGGAGGCGAGATCGGTCCCCATGCGGGGGTCCATGGCCGAGGGGAAAGCCTCGATAGCGATCACGATCGCTCCATCCGGTCCTGCCCTATGGCAGGAAAAGAAAAGGGCCGCAGAGGCAAGAAGGCAGGCGGAGAGAAATGCCCGGTGGAAACGGGCAGTCATAAAGCGGCGGTGCCCGGCGTAATGCTCCCGAGGATGACCGGGTTCTTCGCTCCCGTGGCCGAAGGAAGGTTGCCCGGATTGCCCATGATCGTCTCATTAGCCAGGAAGGCGTAAAGCGCGGCTTCTTTCGCTCTTCCCATGATCGGGTAGTCGTCGGCGGAGTTGAGCGAAAGCCTGGGGAAGTTCTTCCTAAGCGAATCTATTATGGTCTCGTTCTTTGCTCCTCCGCCCGAAACGATTATCTCCTCGTATGAGATGTCCTTCTGAAGGAGGAACTCCATGATGCCCATCTCGATCGTGCGGATGGTGAATTGAGTCATGGTGGCGACGGTGTTCGCCGAAGTGAGGCCGGGATTGTCCTTGATGAGCTTCGCGAAGAACGCTTTCCCGAAGGTCTCCTTGTCGAGCGACTTCGGTGGCTGTTTCTGGAAATACGGATGTCTGACGAGGGCGCCGAGAAGGTCGTCGTACACCTTCCCCTGGCGCGCAAGGATCCCTCCCTCGTCGAAACTTTTCTTGCCTTCGGAGAAATGGCTTATCGCCGCGTCGATCAGCGCGTTGCCCGGACCCGTGTCGAAGGCTATGACCTTGTCGGGGGTTGCTCCCGCCGGTACTCCGGTGACGTTGGCGACTCCCCCGATGTTCAGCAGTATCCTGCCTCTCGCCCTGTTGTTGAAGAGGACGTAATCCAGGTATGAAACGAGCGGAGCGCCCTGTCCGCCGGCCGCCATGTCGCGGGACCTGAAATCGGAGACGACGATCTTTCCCGTCCTCTCCGCGACCAGCGCTGGGTTCCCTATCTGCACGGTGCCGGTCACAGGGAAGCCGGGGAAAGCGAACGGGACCGGGTGATGGTAGATCGTCTGGCCGTGAAGGGCAATGGCGTCGACATCCTCCAGCGGGAAGGAGTTCTTCTTGCAGAGGCTCTTCGCCGAAAAAGCGAAAAGCTCTCCCAGGTAGGAGGATATCAGGCACAGTTCGGCCGCTCCTGCCGAGCTGGGGCCCATGTCCTTCAGCAGCCTCAGCCTCAGCGAGTCCGGATACGGGAAGGTCTCGTGGCATATGAGTTCTATCTCCGATTCGATCCCGGCCCCCCTGAACTTTACGAGCGCGGCGTCCATGCCGTCGGCGCTGGTCCCGGAGTTCAACCCGAGTATCACCCTTTCTGCTTTATCCCTTATCTTCTGAAGCATCATCTGAACCTCCATAGTCAATAATATCAGAAAAAAACCTATTTGACAGAAAGGGCGGCAATGGGTAGTATTCCTACAGGGAGGTTGTTCAATGAGGAAGTCGCTTCCGATCAACCCCGACGGCTCGATAATCGTCCCGAAGGACATTGTCGAGGAGGTGTTCGGCAAGGCGCGCGAAGCCGTCGTCCACGTCAGGACGCATTCGCTCACTCTTTCTCCCATATACGTGGACCTCAACTCCGGAGAGCTTCCCAAGGTACTCTCGTTCTATTTCGAGGATGAGAGGCTGGAAAAGATCCTCGGCCGGTTCGAAAGGTCCTCAGAAGAGGGCGTTCAGTTCGAAGGCGACCTTTCCGTCCTCAGCCTCTCGGACGTCCTCCTGTTCCTTTCGGCGAGCAAGAAATACGGGTGCCTGCTCATAGACGCCGACAGCCCCTGGGGGATCTTCTTCAACGACGGCCACCTTGTGATGGTCGCGGGAGAGGACTACCGATTCGGCCTCGCGGCGAGGCTGCTCAAGAGGCAGTTCGTCACTGAGCAGGACCTGGTCGAGGGGATGAGAAAATACGGAAGCGGCGACAAGTCGGACCTTCTGTTCGAGATATCGGGGCTCACCGACGAGGAATACGCTAAGGAAGAGGTCCAGGCCGTCGAGGAGATGCTGTACCACCTTTTCGAGTTCTCGAAAGGCAGGTTCTCGTTCCACAACGGCGCGCTCAAGCACGCGACGGTTACTCTTCCGCTGAGCGCCACCAACTACGTGATGGAAGCCACCCGGCGCCTCGACGAATACAGCAGGATACAGGCGCAGTTCCCGCTCGCCGACACCCTCCTCGACCTGTGCGAGGATGTCACCGCCTCGACCAAGCTGTCCTTCGAAGAAGAGGCCGTACTCTCCCAGGTAAACGGGATGAGGACCGTCGAAGAGGTGATCATCAGGTCGAAGCTCAGCGAGATAGACGCCAAGAAGGGGATAGTCTCGCTTCTCGCGGCCGGGCTGATCAGGCAGAGAAAGAGCAGGGAAGAAGAGAAGAGCGCGTCGCAGATTGTCCTCGATGAAGAGGAGAAAGAAAGGTATTCCGGCAAGATAGATTCATACAACGCCGTCTTCGCCAACATTTACATGGCTCTCCAGGTCGAGGCAGGAGCGAGGACAGAGGTGATACTTTCGCCTTTTTTCAAGGGATTGGAGAAGGAAAGTTCCATACTCTACGGTCTAAGCCTGGAGGAGGATGGGAGCCTCGATCCGAAGAAGGTCCTCTCGAACCTGTCGAAGTTCCCGAAAGAGCAGAGAGAGGACATCCTAGTCAGGGACCTCAACGAACTGCTCTACTTCCAGCTTTTCGCGGTTAAGAACTCCCTCGGCCCGGAGCTCGAAGCGGGCATAGTGGAGATGGCGAAGAGCCTGCTGTCGCCGTCCTGATCCTTTGATCCGAAAAACAGATCACGTTGAGAAAAGGACCGACTAAAACTCCGCGGTGGTCTTGAGTTTCTTCTCCCTGTTGAATCTTTCGACGCCTAGCTCTATGAGCCTTTCCAGGAGCTCCGGGTAGGGAATCCCTGATAGAGCCCACAGCCTCGGGTACATCGATATCTTGGTGAAGCCGGGAAGCGTATTGATCTCGTTCACGAAAGGCGCGCCTTCTTTGGTAAGGAAGAAATCGACCCTCGCCATCCCCTCGCACTCTAGGGTCCGGAAAGTCATGATAGCTAGATCCTTCATCTTCCCTTCGAGCCCCTTGTCGATGACGGCAGGTGCGATCAGTTCGGCCCCGTCCTCATCCACGTATTTGGCGTCGTAAGAGTAGAACTCGGCCTTGGGGACGATCTCTCCGAAACAGGAAGCTGTCGGATCTTCATTACCGAGCACGGCGCATTCAAGTTCCCTTCCCTGCACGAATTCCTCGATGAGGATCTTGTTGTCGAACAGAAGGGCCCTTTCCACTGCAGGCTTCAGCTCATCCTCTTTCTTCACCTTCGATATGCCCAGGGATGAACCGGTGTTGCACGGCTTTACGAAAAGCGGGTAGCCGAGTTCCTTCGCTCCAGCTTCAAAGAGCTTGTCCGCGCACTCTTTACTTGTATAGGTCCTGAACTTGCAGACGGGGATGCCCCGTTCCTTGAGCAGGCGCTTCGCGACATCCTTGTCCATTCCGACTGCGGAACCAAGAACGGACGCTCCCGCGAAAGGTATCTCCATCCACTTGAGGAACCCTTGAAGGCAGCCGTCTTCGCCCTGGCTGCCGTGAAGGATCGGAAAGGCGACATCGATGTCCTGCGCGTAGGAACCGTTATCTTCGAAGAAAAAGTGAAGCTTGCCGTCGTCTCCCTTTATCGGTTCAACCACGGGAGTTTCCGGAGCGATCGCGATCGTCTTGGGGTTGTCCCTGTTGAGAATTGTCGAAAGGTCCCTGCCGAACCTCCACATCCCGGATTTATCGACTCCGAGAAGGTAGGGTTCGTATTTTTCCCTGTCCAGCGCCTCGAAAATGTTGGCCGCCGACTGAATTGACACTTCATGCTCGCCGCTCTTCCCGCCGAAAACGATCCCGATCTTCATTGTCATTCCCGTCTCCCCGAAAAAAGCATTTTAGCACAAGCAGAGCTTCACCGTGCCCAACGATTTTCAGCGCGGAAGAGCGGGAAGCCGGTAAGCTGGGAATTCAGCCGATAAGAGGATGGCAGCCAGTAATCCGCGTGAGAGCTGAAGACTGATGGCTGGCGCCAGAGCTGAAGAGCTGAAGATATGAAGTTCAAGAGGGAAATTGATTTCTCCATTTTAAAAATTTTCAATTTTCACTTTTGAATCCCTATTCTAAGAGCACTATCGCGCCGAGCGTTGAATTCACTTCACGCGGAGGCGCCACTTTGACGGGGGTGAATCAGCGAAACGAGCTTGCGAGTGGAGCGCCTAAGGAGGGGGCTGGGCCCCCTTCTTCGGGAGAGCGACA
>JAKQCT010000031.1 GCA_029559035.1 Acidobacteriota bacterium | reverse complement strand
GCTTCGCTTCCCAAAGAGAGGAGCTATCCTATCCTCTCTTAGGCGCTCCGCTCGCGAGCTCGCTGCGCTGAACACTCCCCCGGCAGGGAATGCGCCCTTTCGCAAAGTGAATTTGTCTCAGGGCGCAACATTTGACGCCCTTCGGGCAAATGCTGGACTGATGGCTGAAGGCTGATGGCGGAAGGCTGAAGGGTCAATAGGAAAATTGATTCCACAATTTTTCACTTTTCAATTTTCACTTTTCATTTTTCAATGCAGGCGCAGCCTGCTTGGCTGACGCAAGAGCTGAAGGCTGAAGTCTGAAGGCGGAAGGCTGAAGGGTCAATAGAGAAGGGGATGTTTTGGTAGGCGCGCCCATGAAGAGCTTCCTACGAAAAGGGCAAGGAATCAAGTTCAGGGTGACAACCTTCTCGATTTGGGGCTATCATATAGCCGTGGAGGATGCTTAAAGTGAACAAGGTAAAAACTGCCAACAAGGGAGAGATTGCAATCTACGAATCCAGAGGAGTACCCAGACTGGAAGTGCGGCTTGACAAGGACAACATCTGGATGACCCAGGCACAGATCGCGGAGCTGTTTCAAACCCAAAGGCCGGCAATTACGAAGCACCTGCAGAACATTTTCATATCTGGCGAGCTTGAAAAAGGATCAGTTAGTTCCATTTTGGAACATACTGCTTCGGACAACAAAACTTATCAGACACAATATTACAACCTGGACGCGATAATATCGGTCGGCTACAGGGTCAACTCCAAGCGGGCGACCCAGTTCCGTATCTGGGCCACCACTGTCCTTAAGAAGCACCTTGTAAATGGCTACACCCTTAACAAAAAACTGCTCGCGGTAAAGCAAAAAGAGCTGGAATCCCTGAAATCCGGGATCGTGCTAATAGAAAGAAGCATAAAGCATCAGATCGGAACTATCGAGGAGGCCAGGAGCCTGGCTTCGATCCTGGGCGAGTATTCCAAAGGATTGAAGCTTCTGGATGACTATGACAGCGAAAATCTTGATCTGCGGGGAAGATCCAGAAAAAAAGCCGTTTTCATTGACTATGAAGGTTTCAGCTCTGTCATCGCGGAGATGAAAAAGGGGTTCAAGTCAAGCCTGTTCGGAAGGGAAAAAGATCAAAGTTTCAAAAGCTCGATAGGGCAGATATATCAATCTTTCGGCGGGCGGGAGCTTTATCCCACGCTTGAAGAAAAGGCGGTAATGCTCTTGTATTTCATAGTGAAGAATCATTCGTTCTTTGACGGAAACAAGAGGATCGCGGCCGCCTGCTTCCTCCATTTCCTGAACAGGAACAGGATCCTTTACGATCCCAAGGGGTCTCTTCGCATGAGCAGCGACGCTCTTGCCGCACTTACATTGCTCATCGCCGAGAGCAAGCCCAAAGAAATGGAAACCGTAAAACGAATAGGGATAAGCCTGCTGAACCGGGAGAGATAGGCTGAACGCTTCGCTTCCCAAAGAGGAGAGCGATCCTCTCTAAAAAGGCGCGGAAGGCACGCTAGGCTGAAGGCTTAAGGCTGAAGTTCGATAGGGAAACAGATTCCACACTTTTTCATTTTTCAATTTTCACTTTTCATTTTTCAATGCAGGCGCAGCCTGCTTGGCTGAAGGCTGAAGGCGTAAGGCTGAAGGTTCAAGAGGGATTGGGATTATTCCGTAGGGGCGATTCACGAATCGCCCGACAAATCCCCCATGCTTCCGCTCTCCCCCTTTGCGAAAGGGGGAGAAAAGCGCTGAAAGCTGAAGGCGGAAGGCTGAAGTTAATTAAGGAAATGGATTCCACAATTTTAAAATTTGAAATTTATTCTTTAAAATTTAAAATGCAGGCGCAGCCTGCTGAGCGCGGCTACCTACGCCATCGAGATCTCCGCGCGGTTGCCTGGCAGCCTTCTGGCTTTCAAGAACAGGACTTTTCTGACATATTTGTTCAACTCGCTGTTCTCGGGCGGGCTGAGCGCGGCCACTATTTTTTTAGCCTGTTCCAATCCCTTCATCTTCTTTGTTGACTCTCCGATAATCGCAATGTCCAGGAATGGGCCTTCAAGTGTGGAAACAGGGGCGAAGGACTCGGGGTAAAACTTCTCCAATCGAAGTCTCTGGTTTTCAGTGATCAGTTCCATGGAGTAGGCGAGTGCCTGAATAAGGGCCAGGACGGCGCCCCGGTCCTGCGCCGATTTCACTTCACACACGCAGGGCAGAAGATCGCCGCTTGAGGCGGCCAGGACGTCTATGCCCCCTGCCCCGGAATCCGAAGCGGGTGAGCCGTCTTCCCATACGGAATTGGTCGTGCGTAGAGGCGACACTTCAAAAGCGACCGTGTGGAACGGGGCAATGCCGTCTGTAAAGATAGGGGAGTTTTCTTTTCTGAGAGCGGCTACTATCCATTCGGCAAATTTCCGGTCGGTCAGCTCTCTGGATTTCCTTCCATAAGAAGAAGAAAGAAACCCTTCATGTCTATTGTCGTAATTTACAAGGTTCTTCACGCTCTCCGTGATAAGCCGGTCAAGCCTCTCGGCCTTGACCACGAATCTTTCAGCCAGCATTTCTTCAAGCTCCTCACAGCCGAAATCCCTTAAAAAGTCATAAACAGCCCTGAGGTAAGAATAGGGAACCACGGGCGGTTCTATATTGGTCATAACATCCTCCTTCTATCATTTTTATCTCGCCACGGCCCGTCGTAATTGGCATAAAGGTACTGCTGCCAGTAGGCGGGCATGACGTCCGAAACCACCTTGGCTTTGCTTGTCGCGAATGGGCTGGATCTTTCCATCATGTCCCACACGGCGCTGATCTCTTCTTTGCCGTGTCCGCGTTTTGCCGCGCCGTTGGAAAATTGTTCGCCGATCCGCGCTATCGTTTCGGGACCGCCTTTTTTCAATCGGGGCAGAATGGACATCGCTTCATAGGCGAGTATCCCGGCGTAATCTGTCATGATCCTGAGGATCTGCTCGTCGTAAAGGAGCAGTCCGCAGGTTTCTTCAAGTATGGGCTTCAATTCATCGGTAATGTAAGAGACAGCTTGCCGGTTATGAGCCCTGTTCAGGTAATCGCGGAGCAGGCCGGACTCCCATGCTTTCAGGGAGCATAGACAATAAAGCGCCGTGAGCTGTTCGAACTTCACGGGCTTCAGCTCTTTCAGCGCCTCGGTCATGGTCTTGGTATGGAAGTCGTGGATGCCCGTTGTCTCGCCTTCGGCGAAAAGGGAGAGGGTCTTTTCATCATCCAGCGGGATGTCCCTCAATCGTGGCGGCTTTTGTCCCGACTCGCGGAGGAGCCGGATCATCTCTCTGATGACATCCATGGGTCTGGATTCGAAGCACCAGAAGGAGAACAGGCCGAGCTGTCTGATATCCTTTCTGTGGTAATGAAGGACGGTTTCTCCATCTTCATCGAATGAGACAGGGGCTATTTCCCGGAGGGCGCCATCATCTATGACAACGGTCGTCGTCGCCGCCGAAGCTTCGCGGGGCATCCAGTTTCTTTCGGGGAAATCGTTGTCGTGAAAAGCCTTGTAAACTGCCGTCTTCGTGGAGACTTTTTCCACGCCGTATTTGTCCCTCAGGTATTCGATGAGGAAATCCTTCCCGACAAGCGGAAGATATACATCCATTTCGGGGAGGCAGGCATCGTCGCCGCGGCGGAACCCGTCGAAGGGGAGGTCGTGCCTTACGGGATCGACGGCGCTGATTCCGAGGCAGTAATAAACCAGCGAGCTTGATCGTTTCTGGGCTTGAAAGAGGACTTCGTGCGCTTCGAGCGCGCGGCAGACGTCCCACAGCATCCATATCGGCCTTTCGAGATCGAGGTTCTCTATCACGCTCAGCTCCAGCTCGAGCCTCGCGCGGTATTCGTCATGAAGGCCGCCGGTTGTCTTTTCCTGTTTCGCGAGGATGTCGGCAAGCCCGCCCCTGGTGATCCCCTCGAGGTCCCGGCCGGCAGAGGCTGACAGCCCTGGCACCCGCATCCTGCCGAACTCGAAGCCGAACCGGCATTTTTCGGCGATCTCGACCGTGTTGTGGATCGCTTCGGGGTGATCGAGGAAAAGATCGATCAATTCGCTGTCGTCCTTGAAGTAAAGGTCGTTGTTGAGGAAGGGTTTTAGCCCGCCAGCGGCTTCGGGCGGCGCAGATCGAAGAAGCTTGTCGAATAACGGGGCGTCTTCTTTCCTGAGGAAGCGGACATCACTTATCCCGACCAGCGGAAGCCCGGTTTTTTCGCGGAGGTCCTTGTCGTATTTGAGGTTGTGGTCGATCCCGAGATAGAAATCGCCCTCTTCGAAAAGGGCGCTAAGGCCTGAAGCTCCTCCCGGAGGAGAGATGGCGATGAGCCCTTTTGAAAGGAAACAGAGGAGGGCCCGGCTGATCACATTGTCGCTTGCGGCAGCCTTTTGTGCCAGGGATACAAGGCGGCAGAGGTTCCTGTATCCTTGACCGTCCTTGCAGATGAGGATGAGCCCGGGAGCCTGCCCGCCATGCCCCTGGAACACGCTCCCCGGAAACTCGCAGCCGATTAGCGGCTTGATCCCGAGTTCAGCGGCTCTTTTCGCGAAGCGGACCGCTCCATGAAGATTGCAATTGTCGGTGATCGCGACGGAGGGCATCAATTTATCCGACGCCTCCTCCGTCAGCCCTTCCGGCGTTACAAGGCTTTGATTGAACGAGAAAACTGAATGACAGTAAAGGTTGACGAATGCGTCTTCGATCATATTTCAAACTCCTCGCCGTCCTTCAGCATTATCGCGTTATTGAAGGTCTCTCCGTACTTCTCGGGGTTCATCGTGTGGATGGGGATTATCGTCTTCGGCGCGAGGGAAGCTGCGAAACTCTTCAGGGTTTCAAGGTCCGCGTGACCGGAGGTGTGGATCACCTTCAACCCGGCGGGAGCTCCCAGGTCCATGCCCTGCCGGCCGAGGAATTCCAGGAAGCGTCTGCTTGATTCTTCCTTGAGGTAGCCGTCCCACATGGACCAGACCAGCGAGCCGCCCTCCAGCGCCTTGAGGCCGCGGAGGTTCGGTTTCATTGACGATTTCACCATCATCACTATCCCGCTCCGCCTTTCGGTAAGTTCCTCCTTTGTTATCTTGAACTTGCTGAAATTGACGATCTTGGGCCAGCAGCCCAGGTCGACGAGCTTTCCCGTGATGAAGGTCGGGAAGAACACCTTAAGGCCTCCGAACGCGCCGGAGAAATCGGGGAACCTGCCGTATTTTGCCATCGCGTCGAGAACGAAGGCGGTGTAAGGGTCGATCACAAGGGTTTTGCCCGCTTTGCGCGCCGCCTTGTAGATCGAGACAAGGCGGTCGAGGTTCTGGCTGGATGCCGAGACAAGGACGATGCCGTCTTTCTTGCGTTTGAAAAAGCGCGCCAGTTCGTCCTCGATATCCGTTTCGCTTTTCGCTTTCCTCCGCGAAGCGATGTTTGTCCCTTCGAGGATAAGGGCGTCGATGTCCTGAATATCGTCTTCGATGATGCCTTTCATGAGCCGCCCTTTCCGTCCGTGGGCCCGGAAGTCTCCAGAGTAGAAGACCTTCCTGTCTCCCGCCTCGACAAGGAAGGCGTAGGCGTCCATGGCCGAATGATCGACGAGGAATGGCGTTACCCTGAAGCAGCCTGCTTCCAGGGGCTTTCGGTCGTCGAGAGGCGCCCAGGCATCCGGCGCGACGCTCCCGCCGCTCATGGCACATGAAATCTCGATCAGCTCCCTCGTCGCTCGGCCGAGGAAGACCGGGACGCGCCTGTCGGCGTGATGGATGAGGCCGTAATGGTCCAGGTGGGCGTGGGAAACGAAAAGGGCGGATACTCGTTTCTTCGATTCGTCTGACGAGTACAAGCCTTCGATCTCGGGAAGCGTCCCGATTTTCTTGGAAATGTCCGCCTTCCCGCAGCCGTCATCCCCGATCAGCGGCAATCCCATGTCGATTACGATCCTGTCTTTCCCGTGCGCTATCTCGACGCACGAGCCCCCTATCTCTCTCGTTCCTCTGTGTATCTTGATGATCATCTGTCGGTGTTTCTCCTTTCTTTCACGGAAACAGTATAATTCCCGTGGTGTTGCAATACGGGCAACAGGTTGGAAGCTTCGTTTTCACCACGCTTTCCCAAAGAGGGGGGCGATCCTCTCAAAAAAAGCGCTGAAGGCTGATGGCTGATGGCTGAAGGTCAATAGGGAAATGGATTCCACAATTTTAAAGTTTGAAATTTGATCTTAAAAATTTAAAATGCAGGCGCAGCCTGGAGGGCTGAAGGCTGATCGCTTCGCTTCCCAAAGAGAGGAGCTATCCTTGCTGCCTCGAATTCTACGATCTGCCTTAAAGCCCTTTAAGTCACTCTCTTGAATTTTACGGCGCAATTTCTCTTAGGCGCTCCGCTCCCCGAAGGGGGGGGCGAAAGGCACCGTCCGGGCTGAAGGCTGAAGGTTAAAGACGAGATCGCTTCAAAAAGACCATTCCTCGAAGCTGGGCTTGCGATGACGCAATTTCGCTATCACTTCCTATTGTTGCCGGGGGACACGATCCCGATTCAAAAGGCCGAATCGGGTCATGTCCCCCAGGCCGCTGCGTTGAACACTCCCCCGGCAGAGAATGCGCCCTTTCGCAAAGTGAATTTGTCTCAGGGCGCAACATTTGACGCCCTGGGGACCGGAAAGGCGGATGCGCTGACATTATTCCCCGCAATAAAGGATCTGGACGTCGAGGCTTAGACATGGCAATGACAAGAGGGCGTGGATATAACTTTCACGGGGAGTATCCGTATCAATCGGCATATATGGAGGACCGCGCCATGAGGAAGAAAATGGTTTGTTTTGCCGTGTTGTTCTTTTTTATCTGTGCGACGGGAACCGCAGCTGAGGAGATCGCAGGACTTTCGCTTCACATCGAAAAGCTCGCCCCGAAAGTGGTCAGGATCTGGGTGGGAGATTATGTCTCCTCCACCGCGACCACAGCCATAGGAACCAGCAGGGGGATCGTAGTGATCGACACCCTCGGTTGTCCGAAGATCGACGCCGAGCTCCGCAGGGTGATAGCCCGCGAGCTGGACCGGGACGATTTCAGATACCTTATCAACACTCACGGGCACGGCGACCATACCCAGGGCAACTCGGTCTACGCGGATTGCATCATCGTCGCCCACGAACTTGTCCCGGGGAACATGAAGGAATCCTTCGAAGGCCGGAAAGAAGCCATCCAGTGGTATGAACAGCGCCTGCCCGAACTGCGCAAGGAACTCGAAAAGAAGAAGTCCGGCGATCCTGGCCGCGCCGCCATGAAAGAAAGGCTGGCCTCCGACACCATTCAGTACGAAGTGCTGAAGTCGGACGTGATGCCGGCCCTGCCCGGCCTTACTTTCTCCGACCGGATGGGTCTCGACCTCGGGGACGCAATGTTGGAGCTCTATTACACAGGCGGAATGCACTCCCCGGGCGACATCGCCATTTTTGATTCCCGCGACGGCCTGCTATTCACGGGGGACACGATGGCCGACGTCTGGCTCAACGAAACGCCGGGCTGCCTCGCCTCGTTCGTGGCGCGCCACGGCGTCCGCCACGATTTTCCCCTTCTGCTGAAGAACTGGGAGCTGCTGCTCGAACGGAAACAAGGGATTAAAAGGCTCGTTACCGGCCACTGGAACGGCGAGCTTTCGATGAAGGGCTTCGAGGAGCGCGTTGCCTATGTAAAAACCTTGTGGGACGAGACCAACAGGAGCTGCGCCGGGGAAGGGACGCTTCGTGATCTTCTCGCGGCTTGCGACATGAAAAGCAGATTCCCCGGGCTCGCGGACAGCCCCGGCTTCAGCCCTTACAATAACTACAGCACCATCGTGGAGATGTGGGCCGAGGTAACGGGTCAGCAGCAGGGAGCGATGAAACTCTACGAGCTTATCGACGCCGGGGCAGGAAGCGAGGCGATCGAGGCGGTGATGGCCGAGAAGGACGCCGCGAAACCGAAGTATTTCTTCCTCGAGGAGCAGGTCAACGCCTGCGGATACAGATTCGTCCAGGACAATAAGCTCGACAAGGCCATAGCCATCTTCAGGCTCAACGTGAGGCTCTATCCCCAGGGATGGAACACCTACGACTCTCTCGCCGAGACGATCCTTAAGACCGGGGATGTCAAGATGGCGAAGGAGCTATACGAAAAGTCGCTGCAGCTCAACCCGGAGAGCCGGAGCGGCAAGGACGCCCTGGAAAGGATAAAAAAGGGGAAGTGGAAGGTAAAGAAACAGCCTCCCCCGCCGCCGCCCGCGTGAGGGAACGGGTAATAACAAGGAAGGATTGTTTCGGGTAGGCGCGGGCTTTACGCCCGCGAACGCGCCCGTAAAGGGCGCGGCTGCACGAGAAAGGAAGATCCCCCTTTTTCCCCCTTAGCGAAAGGGCGAGTCAGAAGAGTGAAAACCGCAAAGTCGGGAAACTTAGCTAGCCGACGATCTCGTTGAGCCCTTCGATGAGCGTCTCGGTCTGCTCGGGTTCGAGCCTGACGATCAGCTTTCCTATCCTCTCGGTCGATAGCGTCCTTATCTGACTTATCTTGACCCATGAGCGCTTGGGAAGCTTCGCCGATCCGAGTTCGAGCGTCAAGGGAAAGCCCGCCGCCTGCGGCTGGCTAGTGATCGCCATCGCGATCACGGTGCCGGAGCGCAGGTTGAAAACATCGTGGCTGATCACCACGACAGGCCTCTTGCCGCCCTGCTCGCGGCCCTTTGCGGGGTCGAGATCCGCCCAGCGGACATCCCCTCTCAATATTCCGGCCATTTTTCCGTGTCCTCATCCATGCCCTGCTCGGCCATGGCTTTCTCTTCGGATGGGTCGAGCTTGGCGCACTCCCTGGCGAGGCTGGTGCGGTCGAGCCTTTCGAGCTTTTCCTGCACCGCTTCCTGTATCGCCCTGCTGCGGCTAGGGAACGCGCTCTCCTTTACGAAGCGGTCGAGCTTCTCGAGGGTCTCCTTGTCGATGCTTATCGCGACCTTGTACGTGCTCATTTTCAGCCTCCGGTATTACCATAAGTCATACCAAAGGGAAAGTCAAGGGAATGGGACATGGGCGCTGAAGGCTGGCCACAGGCTTAAGGCTGAAGACTGAAGGCTGAAGGGTCAATAAGGAAATAATTCTATAATTTTAAAATTTAATCTTTCAAATTTTCAATTTAAAATGCAGGCGCAGCCTGGAAGGAAGGATCGTCCGTAGGGGCGAACGGCTGTCCGCCCACACCCCCGCTCAGCGCTCTCCTTAAAATCCGCCGTCAAACAATTCCTGTTTTCATCGGTCGCCGACTTCCGCTTTCTGACTGTATCTTGAACTTCAGCTCTTCAGCGCGTTCCTTCTCGCGGTTTCCTGTTATCTCCGATGCGGATTATTCTTTGTGTTTTTATTATATTTGTTGTATCTTATCTGTTTTTCCGGGTTGAAATCCCAAGAAAGGAAGAATTTATGCGCCGCGAAGACCTCAGGAACATTGCGATAATAGCCCACGTTGACCACGGGAAGACCACTCTCGTCGATGCCATGCTATGGCAGTCCGGGATATTCCGCACCAACCAGACCGTGATGGAGCGCGTCATGGACTCCAACGACCTCGAAAGGGAAAAGGGGATCACCATCCTGGCCAAGAACACTTCGATCCAATTCCAGGATGTGAAGATAAATATCGTGGACACTCCCGGCCACTCCGATTTCGGGGGAGAAGTGGAGCGCGCCCTCACGATGGTTGACGGCGTTCTTCTTCTCGTCGATGCCGCCGAAGGGCCCCTCCCGCAGAGCCGGTTCGTCCTGAAGAAAGCCCTCGAGCAGGAGCTCCCGGCTATCGTCGTCATCAACAAGATAGACCGCTCGGACGCCAGGTGCGAAGAGGTTGTCAACGAAGTTTATGACCTTTTCATCGATCTCGACGCGACCGAAGACCAGATAGATTTTCCGGTTCTCTATACAAACGCCAAGAAGGGGACGGCGACTCTCGACCTCGCTCAACCGGGAACGAACCTCATCCCGCTTTTCGAGGCGATCCTCAAGACGATTCCTCCGCCGGAATTCGACCCTGAAGAGCCCCTCCAGGCGCTTGTCACGAACCTCGACTACAGCGATTATCTCGGAAGGCTTGCGCTCTGCAGGATCTTCAACGGAAGCGTCAAGGCGGGAAAAGAACTGGTCCTCATCCAGGAAGAAACCCAAGTGAAGGGAAAGCCGACCGCGCTCACTCTCTACGAGGGCCTCGACAGGGTTGACGCCCAGGAGGTTTCCGCCGGCGACATCTGCCTTCTCGCCGGTTTTCCGGATGTCTCGATAGGCGACACCTTCTGCGAAGTGGAGACGCCGAAAGCGCTTCCCCGAATAAAAGTCGACGAGCCGACGATGTCCATGATCTTCTCTATCAACACCTCTCCATTCGCGGGACAGGAAGGGAAGCTCGTCACGGCCCGCCAGATAAGGACGAGGCTCGAAAAGGAAGCGCAGAAGAATGTCAGCCTGACGATAGTCTTTCCCGAAACGGGCGACCAGTTCGAGGTGAAGGGCAGGGGCGAACTCCAGCTCGCGATCCTGATCGAAACGATGAGAAGGGAAGGCTTCGAGCTTTCGGTATCGAGGCCGAAAATCCTCACCAAGACAGACAGGAACGGAGATGTCCTCGAGCCGATGGAACTCGTCCAGGTGGACTGCCCGGAGGAGTTCGTCGGGACCGTGACTCAGATCCTGAGCCCCAGGAGAGGAAGGATGATGAACATGGTGAACCACGGCACCGGCCGCGTAAGAATGGAGTGGCGGGTCCCGAGCCGCGGCCTGATAGGATTCAGGACGCAGTTCCTCACGGAAACGAGAGGCACGGGCATCCTCAATTCCCTCTTCGACGGCCATGACCCGTGGCAGGGCGACATCCCGGGGCGGGTGACCGGAGCTCTCGTGGCGGACAGGCCCGGCAAGGCGACCTCCTACACGATAGACCACCTCCAGAGCAGGGGGCAGCTCTTCGTGGCGCCGCAGACGCCCGTTTACGAAGGGATGGTCGTCGGCGAGAACAGCCGAGAGAACGACCTCGACGTGAACATCGTGAAAGAGAAACACCTGACGAACATGCGCGCCTCGACCTCCGACGAAGGGGTGAAGCTTGTCCCGCCGAGAATACTGGGCCTCGAGCAGAGCATCGAGTTCGTCGGCGACGACGAGCTTCTCGAGATCACGCCGGTGAACCTCAGGATCCGCAAAAAGGTCCTGAAGGCACAGGACCGCTACCGCGACAGGCCGAGAAACAAGGCGGAATAAGCCTTACAGGAAAGTGGTTCGTTCCGGGCGATGAGCGCGCGGACCTGTTGGTCGTTGCCTGCGGCTTCTCTTTCAAGTAGAATGACTTCAGGAGGTGGCGGATGTCTCCCATCAGGCAGATGACGGACGACGAGAAAAAGCTTTTCACGATATTTCAGAAGGCTGTCGAAGCGGAACAGAGCGCGCAAGCCATGTACAGGGAGGCGATGGCCCTCTGCAGCGATCCGAAAATGCGCGAGATCCTCCAGGGTTTTTATAACGATGAAGCCAGGCACGAGAAGGAGATCCTCGCGAAGTACAGGAAGCTCAAGGAAGAATTCGGCATAGAATAGAGGAAAGCTCAGGCTCCTCTGCAAGCTCATTTTGTGCCGCCGGCTTGACCGGAACGCGGAACAGTCATACAATACAATCTTAAAACTTGTTACGCTTGATGCGTGTTCGCGTCACCCGCTTTATGACGGAGGATGGATTTGCCCATAAAATACAGATTCGAACCGAAGCACTCGGCCATATTGGTCGAAGCCTCCGGCAACCTGACCCTGAAGGATATCCTTGACCACCTGGCTTCCATGGCGTCCGACCCGCAGATCCCCGCTGATCATGTGACCCTTTTCGACGCGACGGGAGTAACTTCCGTTGAGCTGAAGATGGAGGAGATGTCCGAAATATCTGGATACACGGAAAGCCACCCGTCGAACAAGATCGTCGCGAACAAGCTGGCGATAGTGACGGCGGGAAGCGAAACCACGAGGCTCGCGGAAGAATACGAACGGCTGGCCTCAAAGTTCGGCGAAACGGTGATCACTTTCTGCCACAGGGACATAGCCTGCAAATGGCTGGGCGTCCCCGACGGCGTCTGAACTCGCGCCGGGAGCGCTTCGTAGAAGCCCCCTTGATGATGTACAATCTTCCCCTTGGAGGAAACGAAAGATGAAGAAAATGATTATGGTAGCACTGATCTCCGCCGCCGCTGTCTTTTCGGCACGCGTCGCCCCCTCGCAGGAAAAAAAGGCCGAAGCCCCGACACCCGAAGCGCCGAAGGCCGGGGCGGTTCAGGCGGAGCCTCAGATCTCGAAGGAATTCCGCGACGAGATAGTCCAGCTTCTGAAGCTGATCGGGGCTGAAAGCCTCGCCGCCCAGTACGGGGATAATTTCAGCAGGATGATCATCGGCGACCTTCGTTCGAAAGACGAGAAATTCTCCCAGAAAGAGACCAACCTGGTCAGGGAGGAGACGAAGAAGTTCATGGATGAAAAGTTCCCCGAACTCATCGAGCGGTTCGTGCCGGTTTACGCGAAACATTTCACCAGGGATGAGGTCAAGGGCCTCATCGCCTTCTACAGCTCCCCGCTTGGGATGAAGACGATCAAGGAGCTTCCGCTGATCTCCCGGGAATCGATGGTGATAGGGAACGCCTGGGGAAAGAGCGTAGCGGGCGATGTAGAACGGCGCGTCATGGCGCGTCTCGAGAAAGAAGGGTACAAGGCTCCGAAGCCTGAGGATAAAGCCGCTCCGCAGGAAAGCGCCCCTCCCCCGGAAAAGAAATAATTCCGCGGGGTCGGATGGGAGGCGAGATGAACGAAAAGGAATGGATCGAAAAGTACCGCGTCTCGGCGGAGGACAGGGAAAGAAAGATCAGGATATGCTCCAGGATAAGGACATGGGGCCTTGTTTTCATCGTTTTCACCCTCCTCGCCATGCTCTGGTTCATCTTCTTCGAACTGCCTGAAAAGCCTGCGGACGCGTTCATGCTGGCCGTGGCACTTAGCGTCTGCTTCGCGGCGGGCTTCTCCCTCTTGAACTCCATGGAGACGGAAGTGAAGCTCCTGAAGATCGTCGGGGAATTGAAAAAATAGACCGCCCTTCCACTCAAAACTAAAAATGGGGGCACCGTGTCCGGTGCCCCTAGTATCAAGAAGAAGTGCGCGCGAAAAGAAGGTGTTTCTGCAGGCCTTGAAACATCAATTCAAGGCCAGGAACTGGGTTATCTTCTCCAGCAGAAGGAATATCGCGACCCCCAGCAAAAGAAAGAATGTCCAGATGATCGCCTTTTTGATCCTGACATCCAGAATGGGGCCCATCTATCAGTTCTCCCCCTGGTCGCTTTCGCCGCAGGGATCCTTGTAGCCGTATATCTTGTAAAAATAGACCGGAACGGTCATCACGCCGTCGCTGGTCTGGTATTCGTAGTAAGGGTCGTCGTCGTCCGGTTCCGTCCACGCGAGAAAAGAAGTGGCGTCGGTCCTGATGTTCGCAGGGTTCTCGCTCCTGTAGATCCTGAACTCGCTCGTCTGGTATATGCCTCCGTCCTCCCACCTGAATATCCCCTCGCTGCCGTATCCGTCCACCCCGTCCTTGATAACGCCCAGTTCAGGGGTTCCGCCGTAAGACCAGAAATAGATGTTGTCGGTTATCCCGTATCCCAGCTTCACGTCGTCGATCACCCAGGAAGAGGCTCCGGCGGCGCTTCCCGAGGCTGCGCGGAAACGGACCTTCATCTGAGTGGTCGATCCCGTGAGGTAATCGTCAAGCCTCGCCTCGTAATAACCGCCTGCCACGCTTCCCTGGAAAGCGGGCTGTATTCCGCCGGGTGTTCCGGATTGACAGTTGCCTTCGATGGATGAAGGAACTTCGGCTTCGAATGCGGGATAGGGCAGAAGGACCACCTTGACCCACGCCCCGGCGTCGTTGGTGAAGACCTCCAACACTCCGGCGTCGTCGGAAGAAAGGTTGCAGGATGACCAGAACCTCAGCTTTACGTCCTCCTGCCAGATCAGATTGGATGCTGTGGTCATTTCGATGGAAGATGTCCAATCGGTCGCCGCGTTCATGTCGCAGACCCAGGCTGCTGTTCCATCCTTGCCTGCTCCCGGAGTGACGGACCACATGCCCGTCCCGCCGTTGCACGCTTCGGTGAAGCCGTTCGACGCGTCGAAATCGTTGTTCAGAAGTAGTGTGCAGGTCGGCGCGCAGGAACTGAGGTCGGCCGTCGCCGCGCTGTCGGCGTAGAGGATGGTCCGTCCGCAGCCGTTGACCGCCACTATCCTGTAAATGTAAGCGCCCCTGTCGACCGGCTTGTATGTGAAGGATGCCGTGGAAGAGCCGCCGCTCTTGATGATGTTGGTGAAACCGTCGCGGCTGAAGTAGAGCCTGTATCTCCTGTTTGCCGCGTTGGTCCCTCCGTCGCCCCAGTCAACGACCGCGTCCCAGGTGACCGTCACTCCCGTGGCGGCATTGCAGTCTTCTGCGGCTGTCGTCTGGGCCGGAGCGGCCACAGGGGACATCCCGACATAGTCCGCTCCCGACAGAGAAGTACCGCCGTCCGTCCAGCAGCTGTTCATGTTGTTCGCGCGTACGGAGTAGGTGTAATAAGTATCGGTCAGCGGAGGGTTGTCGGTTATCGAAGTGACGCCGTCGGCTACGGGCGAGCCGGGGATTTCCGCGCCGTTCCTGTAAATGTGATAGTAGCGGGTGGAGGGGCCCGAGCCGCCGTCGTTCCATCCTGCCTCACCATCCCCCTCGACATCGATCCAGGAGATCGTAAGCGTGGAGTCGCTGCAGCCGTCAGTGTCCTGGACGACCTGGACCCCCGCGAACGCGGGAGCCGACTGGGCGTCGGCGATCGAAGCCGAATCGGCGTAGCTGGAGGTCATCCCGCAGCCGTTGACCGCGACGATCCTGTATGAATATGAATTCGAATTCCCCGGCAGGTATGTCAAGGGAGAGGAGACGCCGCTCATCACCGGAACAGAGTAATTGTCGGATCTGTAAAGGTCATAACGGGCCGAGCCTTCGCCGTTGTCGTTCCATGATACGACCGGGTTCCAGGAGACCATGATGCCCGTGAGAGAGCAGTCGATATCGGAGACGGAAACGGCGATGTCTCCCGGAAGAGCGGGGATCGCTCCCACATTGTCGGCGACCGAAGCGCTAGCCGAGTAGTTCGTGAAATCGCCGCATCCGTTCGTCGCCCTCATCCTGTACTGAAGGCTGACGCCGTTCTCCGCGTCGTGAATGTAGGGGGAAGTCGCGGGGGTTGCGATGGGGGTAGTATATCCGTCGGCGCTGCCGTAAAGGGCGTAGCTCCTTGTTCCCTCGCCGTTGTCCCCCCAGTCGGATGGCGCGGCCCAGCTTATGTTGAGACCTTCACCCGTGCATCCGCTGATGTCCGTCGCGGTTGTCGCGGAACTGCTCAGGGTCGGTTCGGAATGGACATGGTCGGTACCCTCGATCGTGTTCCCGAGCTCCGTGCAAGTGTCGAGATTGTTGCACGCTTCGACGTTGTAGTCGTAGGCAACGTTGTTGTTTGCCGTGGAATCTGTCCAGGAGGTTGCGGCCGTATCGGTAACCGTGTGGATCACCGATCCGTCCCTGCTGATCTCGTATCTTCGCGTAGTGCAGCCGGAAGAACAACTGTCGTTCCAGTTGGAGACGGCCGTCCAGTTGACCTGAACGCCTTCGTCGGCGCATGCGCCGCCCACATCCACGACCGACTGTATCCCCGCGAACTCGGGTGGAGAGGCTATGTAGTTCTGGCTGGTACCGGTGTCGGTGAGAGGGTTATCGACATTCGTATTGTAGGTCGAACCCTGATTCGCGGCGTTCGAAGGAAGCATGAAGTAATAATAATTATGCCAGGCGTTCTCGGTCGTTTCAGTAGGGTTTTCGATTCGAAACCCGGCGCTGCCCCTGCTGCCTGTTCCGCTGTCCGTGTAAAGGTTTATGCGGCTGTCCGGGCTTACAAGTTTGGCTTTATTCCTGAGGACTTTTATGTAGCTCCCCAGGGAGGATGAGACCTGGTACCATGTCCACAAAGGTGTTGCCGCGATAGTGTCCGCCGTTCCGTCTATTGTCGCCGTTTCGCCGTTGCTGTCGTAGAAAGTCATATTGACGGAGCTTACGTGGTTCATCCTGACAAACCAGTAGTTTGTATGACTGCTTCCACCGTGCCACTTATCGTTCTCGTATTCATGCCAGTACGATTTGTAGTAATAATGGTGAGTTGCGGGCCACATTCCGACGCCGTTGGACGCGGCCCAGCAGGTTGGCATCCAGACATAATAGCGAAGGACTCTCACTCTGCCGTCTTTGGCGTACCATGGAATACTCCAGGAATCGCAATTAGTACCGCCTGTTATGGTGCCCTGCGTTCTTATGGCCGTTTCATTTGATGTGCAATCAATGGAAAACCCGCCGTTCCAGGATTGGAGAGAAGTTTGGACCATGTCCGTGCCGGTTCCGCCGCCGGTTGTAGTGACCGATAGTGCGTCTATTCTTACGGCATTGGCATCGGTGTTGTTGTAATCGACAATGTAGTTGGAAGCGGAGACTGTATTGTTCGTTTCGTTCCATGACACATAGTCGTCGGTCCTCCAGGTCGGCAAAGTATCATGTCTGAAGATATAGACCCAACCTTTTTTGCTCGTGTCCAGTGGGTCCGCGACGACGATCTCGTAACGAGGAGATGTCGTGACGGCTTCCGGAGCCCATTCGTCTGCAGATACTCTGTCTCCGGTTTCATCGCTCATGAAGATTATTTCGTCGTTCGCGTCCCACAAACCGTCATCTGCCTCCATGTGATTCGGACCCAACCCTATGTGCGATCCCTGGGGAGAGCAAATGGGGGGGGGCGCCTGCGGGTATGCGTTGTTTATCTCGTCGATCTGGAAGACCACCTGCCTCCAGCCCGTTCCTTCGTCGTATGCCCAGACGAAGATCTGGTTCGGACTCAAAGTCGCATCGGCAGGATTTACCTGGAGGTTAAGCGAGGTAAAATTGGGCGTTTGAGCGCCGGTGACGATGATCGCTTCGGCCGGTCTGTCGAGCGTCTTGGTATCGATCACCGCGGCGTTTGATCCTGTCCCGGCGGCAAGAATGACCGTCATTGCCGCATAAAAGATGAGTTTTTTTATCTCATCGTAAAACATTCCGCACCTCTCCTTCTTCTCTGCTTTTCTGAAACAAAACATCGGAGCCCCCTGCTCTCTCTTTCTGTTACCTCGTTATCGTCAGGTATGTCCCGACGATGTCGTTGAGGTTGTTGACGTTGTCGTAAACCAGTCCGACGAATCCCCACGTTCCCGCGGGCGCCGCAAGCTCGTAAACGCCTGTGCTGTTTCCGTCGACGATCACTTCCGTTCCGCTCCAGCTCGAAGGGAGGACGAGGTGGTAATGCAGAGTGTCGCCGTCAGGGTCCGTCGCCGTGATGACGAGCCGCAGGTTCGCGCCGGGAGCGGTCGGAGGCTCTTCAACCATGTGGTAGTTGGTCGGATGGTGGTTGTCCGAGGGGAATTCGAGTATCCCGTCGCCAAGGCCCGCTGCAGCGCTTACGAAATTGTTGAGCCCTTCATTCGTCATTCCGGGCAGCCTTCCCCCGAAGGTCGGGTCCTGGAAATAGACATAGAGGGCGTTGTAAAGTCCCTGCCCCGGATCGGCCGGCTCGCCGGCATAGAGCGCTTTCTTGTGGTCGCGGTCCGACCAGCCGTTCCACTGGCCGTCGCCGTTAAGGTCGATGTAGTTTATCGGAGTGTTCTGGTCCGCCATCAGGAGAGGTTCGAAAATGTCGAACTCGCCGTCTCCGTCCTTGTCGTTCCATGAAACCTGCAGGCAGTCGCTGTCAGTTCCCAGATTCGATGGATCGCAGGATGAGTCTAGTATTCCGTTCGCATCCTGGTTGAAGATCGCGAACGGCTCGATGGTCCAGAACTTGCCGGGGACGATCGGATCGCACGGCTCGTCCCAGTCGCCCCAGAAGCCGTTGAATGTGTAGTTCTCGGCTTCGCCGCAGATCGGTTCGGTGTGGGTGGGGCAATAGTAGGGGACATAGTTCCTGACGTTCTCGGGATTCTCGACGAACAGCCTGACGTCGATGCTTTCCGCGTAGTTCAGGAAGGTCTGGAAGTCGGCGCCGAGGTCCGCCGGGTCGATGTCATGGTCGGCGAGCATTTCCTCAATGTCGTCGCGGAAGTTCATCACGTAGTGGGGAGTAGTGTCCGCGACCGCCTGTTCCCATGTGTATCCCCAGTCGGTGGCGAAGAGCGTATCCATCCAGGCTTCGGGATAGCAGTCTTCGCTGAGCGTGTCTCCCATCATCTCGTTATAGGCGTCGATGAGCTGTTCCATCCACCAGGTGATGTCGTCGCTGAGTCCTCCCCTGATCGAGATCGGGGTGTTGTAAAGCGGGGGCTCGGGATCGCCCGCCTGGGCGGGGGGGCACCAGGGGGCGGGAAGGAACTGGCCCGGGACCCACTGGAGGTCGGGCATTCCGTCGGCGCAGTTCTCGGGGTCCGGGCAGGGGGTCACGCCGTCCGCCAGGAATCCGTTGTAGCTGTCGATGTCGATGAAGAGCGGCGGGTGGTTCCCTCCGTCGCCGTACATTATCGTGGCGTCGTCGGCCTGGATGTCCGTTTCTTTAAGCACGGTCTTGAACGCCTCGCGCAGATGCTTCGAAGCTGCGCTCGCGTCGTTGGCGGCGGTTTCGAGGGTGCAGCCGTTGGCGGGATCGGGGCTGTAGATCCCCACTCCGTCGAAGGTCTCGAAGACCCTCGCGGCGTAGCCGAGGTCGTCGACGAGGCCGTCGTTGTCGTCGTCGATGCCGTTCAGGGGGGCGCACGGCTCGGGGTCGCACTTGTAATGAGCTTCGGCGTCGTCTTCGGCTTCAAGCCAGGTGTCGATCGCTTCGAGGTCGCCCGCGGTGACGGGCCTTGCCGCGCCGGCGTTCTCGTAAACCCTTGCGGCGATCGCGGAGGCTCTCCATCCCCTGAAGAGGGCGGCGAGCATGTGGGCGTCCGCGCGGTCCCAGTAAGCCTGGGGGAAAGTGTAGATCGGGTCGGCGGACCCGGCCAGGGTGTTGCCCGAGCCTTTATCTGCCTTTGGAGCAAGGGAGTTCGCGAATCCGATGATCGGCGAGAATGGCGTCGAAGGATCCGCCATAGGAAGGCCGAAAGCTGAGCCGGCGGAAGCGAGGCCTGCGATATTCACGAACGGCGTTCCCGAGCCTGTATCTTCGAGGTACATGCAGAAGCCGGGGAACTGGAACTCCCAGGGAGAGTTCGGTTCGCTCAGCGCCCAAGTCGAGAGATGCTCCATCCTTAGGACCTGCTCGTCCGCGAAGAGCTTCCAGTCGAGCATCGTGTCCCTGTAGCGCTTGGTGTCGGGCGTCTCGAAAAGGGAGTGATAGTTCTGAAGAGTGTATCCGGTCTCGGCGATCGCCGAAGCGAGAAGCGCGTTGAGGTAATACATGTTCCTGTTCGGCTCGGACGCGAGGTTGTATGGGCTGGAAGGAGCGACCCTTGCCTCCGCTTCCTCGAAATAAACGAGAGCGGTCTGCCAGTCCGTCGGGTTCGGGCAGGTAGCAGCCGCCACCACGGGCTTTCCGAGATCGTCTATCAGTTCCTGAGCCGTATTCAGGGCGATAAGCGTCTTTTCGAATGTCGGGTCGCCGCCGGCTATGCCTGAAGCGTCGGTCGCGCTGAACTTGTAGCTTATTTCGCCCGTCGTGTTGGCAAAGTCCCACCTCGTGTTGCCGAGTTCGTTGCGGACATAGAGAGGCGATGCCGCGGTCGGGACCGTTCCTGTCGGCTCGAATCCTTCCAGGCGCCCGAAATAGAGCTTGCCGTCGGTCGTATCGGCGTCCATGGGATCATATTCTGCGAGCGGTATCGTCTCGCCCGCGTCATTGTAATCCCCGTCAGCGTTACGGTCCAGATAAAGCTCTATCGTCGCGGGCATGTAACCCAGGCTGCTCGTCAGCACGACGCGGAATTCTGAGGGGTCTCCGCTTATCGTGAGATCTTCGACGGCATCGGCGTAAGGCTCTACGGGATCAGGCATGAACCCGTCGTCCAGAAGATCGGGGGTGACGCCCTCCCATGACAACATCAGGGTCGGCGATACCGGTTTGATGTCGTAGAAGATAAGTCCCGCATATCCAAGATCGGTATCGGTAGTGGAGAGCGTCGGCAGGGTCCTCCAAGCCGCTCCAGAAACAAGGGTGGCGGCGTCGACGCCTCTCCTGATCTCGTAATTCTGGCCGGTGAAAGGCCCCTGGGTCCAGTTAAGGTCGGCCTGCCAATCCGCCGCCGGCTTGCTTTTGGTGATGTAGAGCGTGACGTCCTGGGCGGCCGCCGGGACCGCGCAGATAAACAAAAATGAAACTGCCGCGATCAGTAAGGTGCAACCTTGAATTGAACATTCGCACTTCTTTCCGATAGACATGATCCCTCCTTTTGAACGGGTGCAAACAGGAGAAGACGGACCCCTCCCGGACCGAATGAAGAATTTGTTTTTCGAAAAAGACTTCATCGACACTCCCTGTTCAGTTTCCGGATAATGGTAGCAAAAACAATGCCAACATAAATGTCGTTTTTTAAAGGCTTTTCGGCAGAATTGAACGCCGTGATGTCTTGAATGAGATACAACAATGGAGCCACAATTTGCGTAGGAGATTTAAATCGTTTGTTTTCAACAAAACCGGCAGTGTCGATAAAGATACGACTTGTTATGTTGTAGTTATACTTTCCGGGGATAGCGTAACAGAAAAAAAGCCAGCAAAATCAAATGGTTTAGATATCGAAAAGTATGGTTTTAAACGCAAGATAAAGTGCTGATAGAAAAAATGGATGTATTATGTGGTGGTTTGATTCCTGAAAATTAAACTTGAACCAACAACTGAACAGAATTTGAACTTAGGGCCTGAATGGGATAATATTGTCTCGAGGTGAAAAAATGAAATATGCGTCCATTAAAATGGTTCTTTCTGTCTCGATATTGATAATTGCCGCTTTCGTCGTCATGCGGACCGGCCCGATGGGACAAAGGTCCTGTTTTACTTTCCTTTTCCCGTCGGAAGGCTCTCTTCTCGTCGGCCACAACCTGGACGAGAACATGAAGGTGCCCGGCCTGATCGTGATAAACCCGAGAGGGGTTTCGAAGGAAAACATTTCCTACTCGGACATCAAAGCCGGAGAGAGAGGCCGAGGATTACGCAGGCTGAGATGGGTTTCGAAATACGGGTCGCTGACTTACAACGTTTTCGGAAAAGAGTTCCCCGACGGAGGGCTTAACGAAGCGGGCCTTTATGTCGGCGAGATGACCCTCATGGGGACGGAATGGCCGGCGAGGGAAGACGTCGCGGGGTTTTATCATCATCACTGGATGCAGTACCTCCTTGATAACTTCGCCACGGTGGACGAGGCCCTTTCGAGCTTGTCGACGGCCCTTCCGGAAGGGCACTGCCAGTGGCATTTCTTCCTCGCGGACAAGAACGGCAAAGCCGCGGTCGTGGAGTTCATCGGAGGAAAACCGGTCGTTTATTCAGGAGAGAAGCTTCCTTACACGATCCTCGGAAACGACAGGTACGACCTTGAACTTAAAGATATCCTCAATTACAAGGGTTTCGGAGGGGGCAAGGACCCGGCGCCGAAATATGAAAAGGAGGATCCCAGATTCAGGTGGGCTGCCCTGATGTTCAGGGAACCGCCGAAGACCGAGCCTTCCGTCGACTTCGCTTTCAGAGCTCTTAAAAAGGCCGACCTCGGAAACAACAAGTGGACCCTGGTTTACGACATAACGGGTAAAAAGCTCTATTTCAGGACCTCTGAACAGCCCTCCCTGAAGTGGATAGACATCTCCGTCCTCGACTTTTCCTGCTCGAAAATGACGAGGGCCATCGACATACACCAGAAAGCCGAAGGAGATTCGACCGGCAGGTTCGCCGCGCTCGACAACGAAAAGAACGCGGAAGCAGTAAAAAGGGCGTGGGCCGAGATCGACGCCGGTTTCGCCGGCAACGCCTTCTGGAAACCCAAAATGGTGAAGGGTCAGATCGCGCTCTCTTCGGGCTTCAAGTGCTCGGGGGAATGACCCGGACCTTCCGGATCGGGACCTATCCCTATAATCAAAGAAGCTGTGGGATCAAGGGTTCCGCCCGTGGTTTATAAAACTTGACAAAAGGTAACTCAAGTATTATATTATCGTCTTGCTAAAGATTCCCCGAAGGTTTTGGAAACGCGAGGGGGTAAAGGAGACAGAGAAATGGCAAAGAAGATAATCGGAATCGACCTCGGAACAACCAACTCTGTGGTGGCGGTGATGGAAGGCGGAACCCCTGTCGTCATCCCCAACCAGGAGGGAGACAGGACAACTCCGTCGGTGGTCGCCTTCACCGACAAAGGCGAGATCCTGGTCGGAAAAGTCGCGAAAAGGCAGGCCGTGACGAACCCTCTGAACACGGTGTTCTCAATAAAGAGGTTCATGGGCAGACGCTTCGGAGAAGTAGGCGAAGAGATGAAGACCGTTCCCTACTCGGTGGTCCCGGGCGACAACGGCGACGCTTTCGTGGACATCAAGGGAAAGAAATATTCGCCTCCGGAGATCTCGGCGATGGTTCTCAGGAAACTCAAGGAAGCGGCCGAATCGTACCTGGGAGAGAAGGTCACGCAGGCGGTCATCACCGTTCCCGCCTACTTCAACGACTCGCAGAGGCAGGCCACGAAGGACGCAGGAAGGATAGCCGGCCTCGAAGTGATGAGGATAATCAACGAACCCACGGCCGCGGCGCTGGCCTACGGGATGGACAAGAAGAAAGAGGAGACGATAGCCGTCTACGATTTCGGCGGCGGAACTTTCGACATTTCTATACTCGAAGTGAGCGAAGGCGTGATCGAAGTCAAGGCCACCAACGGCGACACCCACCTGGGCGGTGACGACATCGACAAGGTGCTGATAGATTTCATCGTCGAGAACTTCAGGAGGGAGAGCGGCATCGATGTCTCCAAGGACCCGATGGCGCTCCAGAGGCTCAAGGAAGCCGCGGAAAGGGCGAAGGTGGAGCTTTCGCAGACGCTCGAGGCGGAGATCAACCTTCCGTTCATAACGGCCGACGCCAGCGGGCCGAAGCATCTCGTGACCAAAATCACCAGGGCCCAGATGGAGAACCTTTCCTTCGAGATATTCCAGAGGACGATGCGCCCCTGCGAAGCGGCGCTCCGCGACGCGAAGCTCACTCCCGGCAATATACAGGAGGCGGTCCTCGTCGGAGGTTCGACTAGGATACCCAAGATCCAGCAGATGGTGATGGATTTCTTCGGCAAGGAGCCTCACAAGGGCGTGAACCCCGACGAGGTGGTCGCGGTCGGCGCGGCGATACAGGCCGGCGTCCTCGCGGGGGATGTCAAGGACATCCTCCTGCTCGACGTCACCCCGCTGACCCTCGGAGTCGAAACCCTCGGCGGAGTGGCCACACCTCTGATCCCGAGGAACACGACGATACCCGCCAGAAGGAAAGAGGTCTTCACCACGGCGGCGGACAATCAGCCCGAGGTCGAGATAGTCGTCTTCCAGGGCGAGAGGCCTCTTGCAAGGGACAACAAGACCCTCGGTAACTTCAAGCTCGGAGGGATCCCGCCGGCCCAGAGGGGAACCCCGCAGATCGAGGTCACGTTCGACATCGACGCGAACGGTATCCTGAACGTGTCGGCCAAGGACCTGGCCACGCAGAGGGAGCAGAGCATAACCATCACGGCTTCTTCGGGCCTCACGAAAGACGAGATCGACAAGATGGTCAGGGAGGCCGAGGCCCACAAGTCCGATGACGCGAAGAGAAAGGACGAGATAGAGGCGAAGAACCAGGCCGATCAGATAATCTATTCAACCGAGAAACTCCTTTCCCAGAACGCGGGCAAGCTCCCCGCCGCGGAAGAGCAGAGGCTCAGAGAGGCTATCGACGAGCTCAAGAAGGTCAAGGAAACGGGCGGGCTCGACCAGATCCGCCAGGGGATAGACAAGGTCAACCAGGCGAGCCAGAGCCTCGCTCAGCTCCTGTACGACCAGGCGAAACAGCAGAACCCGCAACAGGGCGAAGCCCCGCCTCCGCCTCCGCAGGGAGACTCCTCCCAGAAGAAGGGCGGGGATGTCATCGACGCCGAGTTCGAGGACGTGAAGTAGGTTCTCCGGGCGCAAAGCCGGAGAATGAGTGGTAAAATGGTGAGGCGAGCGGGACGGCGAGCTTGGGTAAGCCCGCCCCCGCTTCTCTTCGCCGGGAAAGGAGCCGCGATGCCAACCAGGAAAGGCGCTCTGAAAGACCTCGCAGAACTTCAGGGAAAACTCAACCACATCATTTCCGACATAATGGAGCCCGGCGTGGCGCCGGAATCCGAACCGTCGTTCTCCTGGTCCCCACCGACCGACATTTGCGAGGACGAAATTGCTTTCTACGTGGAGATGGAACTGCCGGGAGTGGAGATAGGCGACATCGAGGTCACATGCGAGGAGAGGTCCATCAGGGTGGAGGGCGAGAGAAGGGCCGACAAGGAAATGGCCCCCAAGAACGTGCAGAGGATGGAACGGTTCTTCGGCCGCTTTTCCCGGGAGTTCACCTTCCTCTCCACGATCGACCCCAAGAACGTGGAGGCTTCCCTCACCGACGGTGTCCTCACGCTGATGCTTCCGAAGAGATCCGAAAAGAAGAAGATAATGGTCAGGTAGATGGCGAGGGACCTGTACGCCGTTCTCGAGCTTCCCCCGAAATCCCCGCTCGGCGAGGTGAAGAAAGCCTACAAGCGCCTCGCGAGGAAGTACCACCCCGACCTAAATCCGGGCGACAAGAGCTCCGAGGACAGGTTCAAGGAGATATCGGAGGCGTACGCGATACTGTCGGACCCTGATAAAAAGAAGAAATACGACACGAGGGGTTACGTCGAGGATTTCGCTCCGCCGCAGGGCGGACGGGGAGTGCACTTCGAGGGGTTCAACTTCGAAGATCTCGGCGGCGCCGCAAATTTCAGCGACATTTTCGAGTCCTTTTTCCAGGGCGCAAGGCAGCCCGATAACAGGCCGGAGAGCGGTTCGGACATCGTTATCCCCGTAACGCTGACGCTTCATGAAGCTTTCTCGGGAAAGAAGGTCAAGCTGACCGTTCCCCACAAAACCCCCTGTTCCGCCTGCGGAGGCTCCGGAAGGACGGCGCCGGCGAGGCGCGGAGCTTGCCCCAAGTGCGGCGGCAGCGGCAAGGAGGGCATTTCCAAGGGGCCGTTCCAGTTCGCGAGGCCATGCAGGCACTGCGGCGGGACCGGGAACAACCCGGGCGAGATCTGCGCTTCCTGCGGGGGCTCCGGGAGGAAGGACGCCGTTGACAAGATCGAAGTGACCATCCCGGCCGGGGTCGATACGGGATCAAGGATCAGGGCCAAGGGGAAAGGCGAAGCGGGAAAGTTCGGCGGACCCTCCGGGTCGCTTTTCATCGAGACGCACATAACGAAGGACCATCTTTTCGAAAGGGAGGGGCCCAACCTGAAGGTGAGGCTTCCCGTAACGTTCTCTGAAGCAGGGCTGGGTGCGAAGATCGAGATACCCACGATGACGGGCAAGACGCTTCTCAAGATCCCGCCGAACACCGGTTCGGGCCAGGTCTTCAGGCTCAGGGGCAAGGGGATGCCTTCGCTCCTGGGAGGAAGCTCGGGAGACCTCCTCGTCGAGGTCTACATTTCCGTGCCCGACGTCATCGACGAAAAGAGCAAGGAACTTTTAAGGGAATTCGAGCGTTTGAACCCCGAGAACCCCAGGAAGAAGATGGGGCTGTGAAGGAAGCGCGGAGAGAGCCGTGAAACGGAGCGAGCGGAAGGACAAGAAGGGTTACTACATGATCAGCACGGTATCCGAGCGTTTCGAGATCCACGCCCAGACGCTCAGGCTTTACGAGAGGGACGGCCTGCTCAAGCCTTCAAGGACCAGCGGCAACACGCGCGTCTATACCGACGAGGACATCGAAAGGCTGGAACTGATCCTCAACCTCACCAGGAACCTCGGCGTGAACCTCGCCGGGGTGGAGATAGTCCTCAACATGCGGGAGAAAATGGCGAAGATGCAGGAGGAAGTCAACAACTTCATGCAGTTCTTCATGGAGCAGATGGCCAAAAAGGGGGTTTCGAGGGAGGAGGTCCGCGAAGCTGCGCTCGCGTGCCTGTCGCCGACGTCAGTTGAAAAAATGTTCGACAAGGGGGATCCGGGAAGTGGCAGGCGATAACAGGGGACAGGCCGATCCCGAATCAGCCATACTCAAGCAATACCTGAAGGAGATCTCCAAGAAGCCCCTTCTGACGCTTGAAGAAGAGCTGGAGCTCGGCAGAAGGTACAGGGAGAACGGGGACGCCGAAGCTCTCACGGAGCTCATCTCCAGGAACCTCCGCTATGTCGTTCATACTGCCAAGAGATTCCAGAACAGGGGCCTTTCGCTCCTCGATCTCATCCACGAGGGGAACCTCGGCCTGATCGAAGCGGCGAGGCGCTTCGACCCCGGCAAGAACATCAAGCTGGTCCACTACGCGGACTGGTGGATAACGCAGAGCATGGAGAGGGCCCTTTCCGACCAGGGCGGCCCGCTCCGCCTTCCGCAGAAGAAGGCGACCCTTTTCAACAACGTCCAGAAAGCCAGGAGCGAACTGACCCGCAGCCTCAACCGGGAGCCCAGCTCCGCCGAGATCGCGGAAATGCTCGGGATAAAGGAGTCTGATGTCTGCGAGGTGGTACAGGCGAAGAACGAGATGCTCTCGCTCGACGAACCGCTTCTAGCCGACAACGACGTGGACATATTGCTCAAGGACAAGATCGCCGACAACAACCGGAAGACGGGAGACGAGATACTCATAGAAAAGGCAAGGAAGGAGATCCTCAACGCCTGCCTCGCGGAGCTCTCGGAAAAGGAGAGGAAAGTGCTTCTCCTGAGATACGGTTTCGTCGACGACGAAGACCTTTCCCTCAAGGAGGTCGGGAAGATCATAGGCCTTTCCCGCGAGAGGGTGAGGCAGATCGAGGAAGAGGCCCTCAGGAAGCTCAAGAGGTCGCAGAAGGTGAACGACCTACTGCGCCGCCTCAACTGATGATGAGATCCAAACCCGCGGTTCTTCTTCTGATAGCGTCTTTGTCGCTTTTCCCGATGGGAGACGGCGACCGGCTTGAAGCGCTCTTCGCCCTGCAGGACGAGGGGGACCTTCCCGCCGCCCTCGACGAGGCCTTCCGCCTGATGAACGGGCCTGCGGAAACGGCGGATCCCATGGTCGCGCTCGTCTATTCCCAGCTTCTCCTCGACCTCGGGGACCTTTCGGCGCCTCTTGACGGAATGATCGGCGCCTCTTCGTCCGAAGAGCTCGGAGACTACATCAAGTTCAACCTGGCGAGGATCTTTATGGCCAGGGGGATGCCGGAGAAAGCCCTGGAACAGGTAGAAACCATCAGGGACGGCACTCCCGGCGCATATTTCAGGTACAGGCTGTTGAGGGAAAAAGCAGCGATATATGGCCGCCTTAAGCTTCACGGAAAGGAAGCGCTCGCGTGGAGCGAGATCGGGGCCATCGAGAACCTCGGCAAGCAGAAAAAAAAGGAGGCGCTCTTCAGGGAGGCTCTCGCCTGGCAGCTGTCGGGAGCGGAGGCCAGGGCGAAGCGCATGTACAGGGCGATCGCGTTCGACCTCACCCCCAACCCTTTCGGGAGCAGGGCGCTCAAGGCCTACAAGGCAATGGGCGCCGAAGACTACCCGCCGGCGGATCAGAAGCAAAAGGAAGAGCTGATCAACAAGCTTCTGAACTGCGGCAGGACCGGGGACGCTCTCGACCTCTACAAGACCTTCCCGAAGGAGAAGGAGAACAGCATCCTCCTGACGCAGATCCTTTACCGGGCGAGGAAGAACGACGAACTGTTCTGTCTCGCCGACGAGGTCCTTAAAAAGTCGGGCGCGATAGCGAACGGGGACAGGGGCACCGTGCTGAAAGCGCTGTGGGCGACCCTCAGGACCAACGATGCGGACCGCGCCGCGAGCTATTTCAAATGGCTCGGGAAAAACCTTCCCAAGGACCACAAGCTGTTCCTCGAGAACAGTTACGCCATGGGCTGTTTCCACTATGTCAACGGCAGGTTCGCCGAGGCCGTCCCTCTGTTCGAGGCAGTGAAAGCGGACAAGAAAGGGCAGTTCTACAGGAACGCCCTTTACAAGAGCGCGCTTTCCAGCATCGCCCTCGGAAAGGGCCCGGAAGGGCTTCTCGCCCCGCTCCTTGAAGAGAAGGACGGGTTCAGGGAGCGTTCGCTGTATGTTCTGAAGAAATGGTATTCCCTCGAGGCGGAAGGCGATCCGATCCCCGCGGGTTCCTACTATTCCTCCGTTTCCGACAGGGAGTTCGCGAAAAAGACCGCGGCGGCCGTCGCGGTTTTCAGGAAAAGGCTTTTTTCTGGAAAGATCGACGGAAACTCCCTGATATACGACCTGTATCGCGCAGGACTCCCCCTGTTCGCGCTGGATCAGCTTGAGAGGCGGGGAACGGAGCTTGCCAGGGAAGACGCGATAACCAGGATGATGCTCCTTTCGGAGATAGGAGAGCTCTGCTTCGAGTTCCCTTCGGATTTCGATTACCGTGTGGGCCTGAGCCATCCCACGCCGTGGCGGAGGGAGATAATGCTCGCGGCCAGGGAGGAAGGCGTCGATCCCGCGCTCATGTTCGCGATAGCCCGCAGGGAGAGCAGGTTCGACCCGCTGGCCTTTTCAAGCGTTGGAGCAGTGGGCCTTTTCCAGCTCATGCCCGAGACGGCGAAGAAGATATCTGGAAAAGACGTCTCGGAAGAAGATCTCCTCGACCCTCTCACGAACGCGAGGATCGCCGCCCGCTACATGAAACAGCTCGCGGCCGTTTTTCCGATGAGCGCGCGTATAGCCGCTTCCTACAACGCCGGAGAAGATGTCGTTTCGGTCTGGAGCAAAAGCTTCGGCGAGGATGAGACGCTTTTCGTACTGCTCATTCCCTATTTCGAGACGCAGGGCTACGCCGAGGGGGTGCTGTTCGACAAGTCGGTCTACACCCAGAGGCTTTCAAATTGAAAACCGCTCTTCTTGTCCTTGCGGCCGCTCTCGTTCTCCTGTCGCTCGGAATGACCCGCGACGGATACTGGGAGAATGTCAGGGTCCTCGAGAAAGAGGTATACGACAGCCGCGGGCTTTACGGGGCGGGGAAAACAGAGCTGGGGAAATTGTGCGCCGCCGAAGGAAAAAAATGCCGTTCGGCTTACAGGAAACTTCTGCCTTACTTCGCGAAAGCGGAGGAGATCACGATCTTCCAGAAAACGAACTTCGCGGATTTCGCCGGAGCGAATTCTCCGGTGGCGGCGGCGAGGCCGTCCCCGTTCGCGAAAGGGGAATTCGGGGAGTGGGCCTTGAAGAACAACGGCTATTTCGTGTCGCTTCACGGACTTTTTAAAAAGCATAAATGTTTAAGCCTGATGGAGATAGAGTCCTTTTCAATGAAGCTGGAAGTGATGAGGAGCCCCGCCTCCAAAAAGCTGAAAGCCGTCCTCTTCCCGCGCTCTTTCGGATACCGGTGCGACAGGTACAAGGACGAGGAACTTCTCTTCGGGCCTTCTTTCGGTTTCTGCTTCAGCGGGGAGGATTGCGGTCCGTGCCTGAAAAGGCTTAGGATAGAGTTCTTCGGGAGCGGCGAGTACCTAGAAGAGATAAATTCCCTGAGGCCCTCGGGGATAAAAGAGGGCGAATACTCCTGCTTCCTTGTGTCGGAAAAGGGGATCGTCGCGGGTGAGTGAAAACAACCTGTCCATCGGGAACCGGAAGGATTCGCGGTTTTTCAGAAGTGCCGCGTTCCTGACGCTTTCGCTCGAAGCCCTCGGAGTGGTGTTCGGCGACATCGGCACCAGCCCGCTCTACACGATGAGGGTGTGCTTCGGCGGAGAATACGGGCTGGCCGTAACACGAGACAACATCCTCGGCATAATTTCCCTCATTTTCTGGTCCCTGATGGTCACCGTCACCATAAAATACCTTCTTTTCATCCTCAGGGCGGACAACAACGGCGAAGGCGGAGTTCTCGCCCTGATGGCGCTCTGCGGCAGCAAGCTGTCCAAGAAAAGGGGGTTTCTCGTAATATTCCTGGGGCTTTTCGGCGCTGCGCTCCTTTACGGAGACGGGGTCATCACGCCCGCCATCTCGGTCCTTTCGGCTGTGGAGGGGTTCGGGATATACGCCCCTAAGCTCCACCATTTCATTGTTCCGATCGCAGTCGCCGTCCTCCTCGTTCTTTTCATGTTCCAGAAGAAGGGGACCGCGGGCGTAGGGAAGGTCTTCGGCCCGATAATGGTGCTGTGGTTCATCACGATAGGTTTTTTCGGTCTGAGGGCCGTGATCGACGACCCGGAGATACTCGCGGCGGTGAATCCTTATTACGCGGTTTCTTTCTTCCTGAACAACGGGCCCGCTTCCTTTCTCGTCCTGGGCGCCGTCTTCCTGTCGGTGACGGGAGCCGAAGCACTTTACGCCGACATCGGCCATTTCGGCAAGAACCCGATCAAGTTCAACTGGTTCTTTCTCGTCTTCCCGTCCCTTATCCTCAACTACTTCGGACAGGGAGCCAATCTCCTCATGGATCCGAAGGCTGCGTCCAACCCATTCTACCACCTCGTTCCCCAGCCGCTGCTTCTCCCGATGGTGGTCCTGTCCACGGTGGCGGCGATAATCGCATCGCAGGCGATCATCTCCGGAGCGTTCTCGATCACGAGGCAGGCTTCCCAGCTCGGATATCTCCCGAGGGTTTCCATCGTTCATACCTCGGAGAAGGAGCGGGGGCAGATCTACGTGCCTTCGGTCAACTGGATCCTCATGATCGTCACCGTCGCCCTTGTTCTGATCTTCAAGAACTCGGATCACCTGGCGGCGGCTTACGGAATAGCCGTTACCGCGACCATGCTGATAACCACATTTCTCTATTTCGAGATTACCCGCCACGTGTGGAAGTGGAACCCCTTCCTGTCGGTGTTCCTGACGGCCGTCTTCATCATACCCGACAGCGCGTTCTTTCTCGCGAACATCGTCAAGGTGGAGAAGGGCGGGTACCTTCCCCTCATAATAGGCGTTCTGCTGTTTAACGTGATGAGCACCTGGAACAAGGGAAGGAAGCTCCTCCTTTCGAAACTTCAGGAAAGCTCGCTCACCTGGGACCAGCTCGCAGGGTCGATCCAGGATACCAACATCCACAGGGTCTCCCGCACGGCCGTCTTTTTATCCGGGAATCCCAAGGGCGTCCCCGTGGCCCTGCTTCACAATTTCAAGCACAATCTCGTGATCCACGAAACGGTGATAACCCTCTCCATAGTGACCACAGACGAGCCGAGAGTGAGGAACAAAGATGAGAGGTTGGAGGTCAAAGAAGTGGGGCCGCATATTTATTCGGTGATCGCGAGGTACGGTTTCATGGAGACTCCCGATGTCCCGAAACTTCTGGATCTTCTTCCGTCAAGGGGCATAGTGATAGAGAAGGACAAGACCACCTATTTCCTGGGGCGCGAGACGCTGGTGCCGGGGCGGGGAAAGGGGCTGCGTTTCTGGGAGAAGCCTTTATTCGCTTTTCTTTCCAAGAACGCGACGTCGGCGACTGCGTATTTCAACCTTCCGGCCAACAAGGTGGTGGAACTCGGGGCGCTGATAACGATCTGAGGAATGAGCGGAGCGATGCAGACGGACGGCGAAAAAAAGAACGGTTCCAAAACGGGCACGGCGGCCTTCCTGCTGCTGTCCCTGGAGGCGCTGGGCGTCGTCTTCGGCGACATCGGCACCAGCCCCCTTTATTCGATGAAGGTGTGCTTCAGCGAAGAATACGGACTCGAAGTTACGAGGGCTAACGTTCTCGGCATCATATCGATGATCTTCTGGGCCCTCACGCTCACGGTTACCGTGAAATACCTCCTGTTCATCCTCAGGGCCGACAACAACGGGCAGGGAGGCGAGATCGCCCTGATGGCGCTCTGCATGAACAAGGTCTCCAAGAGCAAGGCCACCGTCGTCATGGTCCTCGGGCTTTTCGGCGCGTCGCTGCTATACGGCGACGGGGTCATCACTCCGGCGATCTCGGTCCTCTCGGCGGTCGAGGGGCTGGGGATCTACGCTCCGAAGATGTCCCATTTCATCATACCGATAACGGTCGCCGTCCTGTTGGCGCTTTTCGTTTTCCAGAAAAAAGGAACCGGAGGCGTCGGCAAGGTGTTCGGCCCCGTGATGATCGTCTGGTTCCTCTCGATCGGGATCCTTGGTCTGCGCGCGTTGGTCAAGGATCCGGAAATAATCCTGGCGGTCAATCCCGTCCATGCAGCGAAGTTTTTTATGAACAATGGAATAGCCTCCTTTTTCGTCATAGGCGCGGTTTTCCTTTCGGTGACAGGCGCGGAAGCGCTTTACGCCGACATCGGCCATTTCGGGAAGAGCCCGATCAAGTTCAACTGGTTCCTCCTGGTTTTCCCTTCCCTTATCCTAAACTACTTCGGGCAGGGGGCGAACCTCCTTGTGAACCCGAAGGCTGCGGACAATCCCTTCTACCACCTGGCCCCTGCGCCCCTCATCCTCCCTCTGGTAATACTGTCCACTTTCGCCACCATAATCGCTTCTCAGGCGGTGATATCGGGCGCGTTCTCGCTGACGAGGCAGGCGGTCCAGCTCGGCTACCTTCCGAGGCTTTCGATAAAACACACATCGGAATCGGAGAGAGGTCAGATCTACGTGCCGGCGGTGAACTGGATGCTCATGGTCGCCACCATAGCCCTGGTCCTGGCCTTCAGGAACTCCGACAACCTGGCGGCCGCGTACGGGATAGCGGTCACGACAAGCATGCTGATAACGACCCTGCTCTACTACAGGCTCACCAGCTTCGTATGGAACTGGAACCCCTTTCTGACCCTTTTCATGACCACGATCTTCATCATCCCCGACAGCGCCTTCTTCCTCGCCAACATAGTAAAGGTAGAGAAAGGAGGGTATCTTCCCCTGTTGATCGGCATCCTGATCTTCTTCGTCATGAGGACCTGGAAGAAGGGAAGAAAGCTCCTGCTTTCGAAGCTTCAGGAAAGCACCCTCACCTGGGAGCAGCTCATACATTCGGTCGAGAATTCCAACATCCAGCGCGTTCCGGGCGTGGCGGTATTTCTCTCGGGCAACCCGAAGGGCGTTCCCGTGGCTCTCCTTCACAACTTCAAGCACAATTACGTGATCCACGAGACGGTGATAACGCTGACGATCACGACGACGGACCAGCCGAAGGTGAAGAACAAGGACGAGCGGATCGAAGTGAACGAGATCGCGCCGCACATTTATTCGGTGATAGCGAGGTACGGGTTCATGGAGACGCCCAACGTGCCGAAGCTTCTGGATCAGCTGCCTTCGAAGGGGCTGATGGTGGACAAGGACAAGACGACCTATTTCCTTGGACGCGAGACACTGGTGGCGGGCAAGGGGAAGGGCTTGATGATCTGGGAGAAGCCGGTCTTCAGCTTCCTGTCGAAGAACGCGACCTCGGCTACGGCCTATTTCAGCTTGCCCGCCAACCGCGTCGTCGAGCTCGGCTCGCTGATAACGATCTAGAAAAATCCAGCTTAGGAACAAGGTCAGGAGCGAGACGTGAAAATTTGTCATCGCGAGATTTTCTTCGGAGCTTGGTTTTTGCGCGGCGATCTCGCCTTTCGAACGTAAAAAGGGGTCAAGGCTTTACTCTTGAATCGAGGTGGTAGTGGAGACGAACATTCCGTTGACGCAATACCGATATCCTGCGGAAAGAGGTGACGTACCTTTCACCCCGGCAGTCGCTATTCATTGATATTCTTTCTCTCCGGGGTTACAATCCAAGCATGAGCGCGACGGGATGCGAAACTTTCTCTCTTGCCGATTTCACTCTCAAGCAGACGACCTTCGAGCCTTATCACGAGGACACTCAATTCAGCGCTTCCGATGAAAACCCCCTTGTGGCCTACAAGGTGAGGATAAACTATGAGGGCAACCTTCCCCTGCCCGAGAGCGAATGCAAGTGGACGCATGTGGGGTATTGCTACTAAGAAAAAAGGGGTCAGGCCATGCATTATGCATTGAGTTGAAAAGTGGTAGAAAAAAGGGGTCAGGCCATGCATTATGCATTTCCCTTTCCCATGACTAAACTGTTTCCATGAGAAGAGATTTTGACATCAGGCTGGCAGCGGGGCAGGTCGAAAAGTACCCCCCGCTTCGGACCTGTTTGGAGTATAATTGCAACGA
>JAKQCT010000003.1 GCA_029559035.1 Acidobacteriota bacterium | reverse complement strand
AGAAATGATTTTACTACTTTCGCCCGTTATTTCAAGAAAGAAATAGAAGCCGGTGCGGCAAAGAGCCTATCCGTAAATAGGGCATAGTCGCGCGCGTGGCGCCCGGGTCAGCAGGTCAAGGCGGCCGACCGAAGTAAGGCTGGTCTGCCTTTCAAGGGAGGTCAACACAGTCATGCGAAGCCCGCCGCCCGCGCCCTTCGGGACGGGGCTGTCGGAGCGTCTGGCTTTGTCAGCTCGCTCATCCGATGCGCCAGACATCGGCCTTCGTTCGCTTCCGCGCCATCCATCTCCTACAACTACCGTCGCGGCCATGTCTTATTTCCGGATAGGCTCTTACTCTTCTTCCGGTTCCTGGTCCTGGACCAGTTTTGCGACGCCGACTACCTCGTCGCCTTCTTCGAGTGAAATGACTTTGAGCCCCTGGGTCCTGCGGCCTATCTTGGAGATGCCGTCTACTTTGGTCCTTATGAGCTGGCCCTTCGCCGTCACAACCATTATCTGGTCCTTGTCCACGACCCTGAGGCCTCCGACCATCTCGCCGTTCTTTTTCGTAACCTGTATGTTGATTATGCCGAAGCCGCCCCTGCCCTGGATCCTGTAAAACTCGAGGGGGGTGCGCTTTCCGTAGCCGTTCTTTGTCACTGTCAGGATCGCTCCTTCGACGGACAGGGCTTTCGCCGCGCCTTCTTCGTCGGTGGTGTCCACGATCGAGCCGGTAAGGACTTCTAGGGCTTCTACCTGGTCGCCCTTCTTTAGCTTCATCCCGATGACGCCCTGGCTCACCCTGCCCGTGGCGCGGACGTCCTCCTCGTGGAAGATGATGGATTGCCCGGCTCTCGTGGCGAGGAAGATGTGGCTCTTGCCGTCGGAGATCGCGGCGCCGATCAGTTCGTCGCCGTCCTTGAAGGTGATCGCGAACTTGCCGTTGGCGCGGATCTGGCTGTATTCGGTCATCTCGGTCTTCTTGACAATCCCCTTCCGCGTCGCGAGGACCAGGAAATGCTCGTTGTCGAAAACGCCCCTCGCGGGGATGAGGCTGACTATCTTCTCGCCCTCCTCGAGGTTCAGCAGGTTGACCAGAGCCCTTCCCTTGGTGGCAGGCTGAGCTTCCGGGATCTCGTAGACCTTCAGGCTGTAGACTTTGCCCTTGTTGCTGAAGAACATTATGCTGTCGCGGTTCATGGCCACGAAGAACTGTTCGACGAAATCGTCCTCCCTCGTCGACATCCCGCTCCTGCCCTTGCCTCCCCTGTGCTGGCTGCGGTACTCGGTCGCCCTCGTGCGCTTGATGTAACCGCCGTGGGTCCCGGTTATCACCATCTCCTCGTCGGCGATAAGCTCCTCCATGGTGACGTCGTCCACCTGGTCGAGGATCTCAGTGCGCCTGGGTTCGCCGTAGGCTTCTTTTATCTTCCTGGTCTCCTCGACGAGTATCGAGAGCAGTCTTTTCTCCGAGGCGAGGATGTCCTCTAGGTCCTTTATCTTGAGGAGTATCTCGCGGTACTCGGCGACGATCTTGTCCCTTTCGAGTCCCGTAAGCCTCTGGAGCCTCATGTCGAGGATGGCTTTCGCCTGGACCTCGCTGAAACTGAACTTTTCCATCAGACCTTTTTTCGCGGCTTCGGGGTTCTCGGCGCTCCTGATAAGTTCGATCACCGCGTCCAGGTTGTCCAGCGCCCTGGTCAATCCTTCCAGGATGTGGGCGCGTTCCTTGCATTTCGCCAGGTCGTACTTCGTACGCCGAGTGACGACTTCCCTGCGGTGTCCGATGAAGGCCTGAAGGATCCCTTTCAGGGTGAAGGTTTTCGGCTGGTTGCCCTCGACGGCGAGAAGCTGGACTCCGAAGGTGGTCTCCATCTCCGTGAACTTGTAGAGCTGCTTCAGGATGATGTCGCTGATCTCTCCGCGGCCAAGCTCCAGGACGACCCTTATGCCTTCGCGGTTCGATTCGTCCCTTATGTCGGTTATGCCCGTCAGCTTCTTTTCCCTTACAAGCCCGGCGATCTTCTCTATGAGGTTCGCCTTGTTGACCTGGTAGGGGATCTCCGTGATAACGATCGCCTCCTTGTCCTTCCTGAGCTCTTCGACGTGCGCCCTCGCCCTGACCCGCACCAGGCCCCTGCCGGTCTCGTAGGCCTGCCTGACGCCCTCCCTTCCGAGGATTATCCCCGCGGTGGGAAAATCGGGCCCCCTGACGATCCGCATCAGGTCGAGATTGCTGGTCTCGGGGTCCTTGATCAGTGCTATCACGCCGTCGGCTACTTCCGCAAGGTTGTGGGGGGGGATGTTTGTCGCCATGCCCACGGCGATCCCCGCGCTTCCGTTCACCAGCAGGTTGGGGACCATCGTCGGAAGGACGACCGGTTCCTTCTCCTCTCCGTCGTAGTTCGGAACGAAATCGACGGTCTCCTTGTCGATGTCCGCCACGAGCTCGTGCGCTATCTTCGCCATGCGCACTTCCGTGTAACGCATCGCGGCCGGGGCGTCGCCGTCTATGGAGCCGAAGTTGCCCTGGCCATCCACGAGAGGGTGCCGCATGGAGAAATCCTGCGCCATCCTCGCTATGGTGTCGTAGATCGCCGAGTCGCCGTGCGGGTGGAACTTCCCCATCACTTCGCCGACGATCCTGGCCGACTTCTTGTACGGCTTGCCGGAGTGGTTCCCCGCCATGTACTGTGTGTAGACGATCCTCCTGTGGACGGGTTTCATGCCGTCCCTGACGTCGGGGAGCGCCCTGCCGATGATTACGCTCATGGCGTAATCGAGGTAGCTCTTTTTCAGCTCCTCTTCCATGTTGATGATTATCGGTTTGTCGAAAAGCTCGCCTTCTTTAGTCATCATCATCCTCAGATGTCAAGGTTCGTGACGTTGAGCGCGTTGTCCTCGATGAACTTCCGCCTCGGTTCTACGGCGTCGCCCATCAGGATCGAAAAGAGCGTCTCCGCCTCCACGGCGTCGTCCACGTGGACCTTCAAGAGGCGCCTGTTCGCCGGGTCCATCGTCGTCTGCCACAACTGCTCCGGGTTCATCTCTCCGAGGCCCTTGTACCTCTGAACGTGGTACTTGGCCTTTATCGAATCCAGCATGGTGGCCAGAAGCTCGCGCCGCGAGCCTATCTCGGTCTCCTCTCCGTCCTCCCTGACCAGGAAAGGCGGGTAGCGGAAATCCTCGAGCTCGAAGTAGAGCTTCTCGAGCGCCTGGTAATCCGCGGCGTGGTGAAGGTTGTGGTGTATGTGGAGCCTCACGCGGGTCTCCGTGTTGTCCACGAACAGCTCGTAAAGGCCGTGCTCTTCGTCCTTGTGCGGCTGGGAGACCTCGAATCCCATCTCCCTGATCTTTCCGGCAAGCTTTTCGACCATGTCGAAATTCTCGAAGTAGACCCTCTTGAACCTTTCCTCGAAAAAGAGCGCGAGCATGGGTTCCCCAAGGCCCCTTTTCTCGAAGCGTCCGAGGTATTTCTTATATTTCTGCAAGCCTTCTAGCGCCTTGCCGAGGGCTGGCCCCTCAAGGGTCTTCTTCCTTTTCGGTATCACGAGGTTGCAGGTCTGGATAGCCTTCTCGACGAAGAACTTCGTCAGCTCCTCTTCGCTCTGGATGTAATGCTCCTCCTTCCCCTTGCTGACCCGGTAGAGGGGCGGCTGGGCTATGAAGAGGTGTCCGTTCTCTATGAGCGCGGGGAAATGCCTGTAGAAGAGGGTCAGGAGCAGAGTCCTGATGTGGCTGCCGTCAACGTCCGCGTCGGTCATGATGACCGTCTTGTGGTACCTGAGCTTGGAAAGGTCGAAGTCCTCCTGGCCGATGCCGGCACCGAGGGCGGTTATGATCGTCTTTATCTCGTTGTTCGCGAGCATCTTGTCGAGGCGGGCCTTCTCCACGTTCAGGATCTTTCCCCGAAGCGGAAGTATCGCCTGCGTCTTCCTGTCCCGCCCCTGTTTGGCGGAGCCTCCTGCGCTGTCGCCTTCCACCAGGAATATTTCGCAGAGGCTGGCGTCCCGCTCCTGGCAGTCGGCCAGCTTTCCCGGAAGGAGGTCGTTGTCAAGGGCGCTCTTCCGGCGGGTGATCTCCCTGGCTTTCCTCGCAGCTTCCCTGGCCCTCGCCGCTTCGACGACCTTGCCGATGACCGATCTTGCGACGCCCGGGTTCTCCTCGAAATACCTCGAGAAGAAGTCGTTGAGGACGCCTTCTACGAGGCCCTTCACCTCTGAGTTGCCCAGCTTGGCCTTTGTCTGGCCCTCGAACTGCGGGTTGGGGATCTTGACGGAGATGACGCAGGTGAGGCCTTCCCTCACGTCGTCCCCCGAAAGCGATATCTTGGCGTTCTTGAGGATCCCGCTCGACGCCGCGTAGTTGTTGACGCACCTTGTCAGCGCGGAGCGGAAGCCGGCGAGATGTGTGCCTCCCTCGGCCGTGTGGATGGAGTTCACGAACGAGTAGATGTTCTCGTTGTAGCCGCTGTTCCACTGGACAGCGCAGTCGATCACCAGCTTGTCCCTGTTGTCCCTGCAGACTATCACCTTCGGATGAAGGGTGCTCTTGCCGCGGTTGAGGTATTCCACGAAGGCTTCCGTCCCTCCTTCGTAATGGAATTCCGCGGACTTGTCTTCCCGTTCGTCGGTCAACTTTATTTTCAGGCCGCCGTTGAGAAAAGCAAGTTCCCTTAGCCTGGCGACAAGGATGTCGAAGGAAAAGACTGTCTCCTCGAACACCTCCGTGTCCGGCTTGAAGGTTATCTTGGTCCCGTGTTTCGTCGGGGGGTTGGGCGTGCCCGTCTTTACCAGAGGGCCTTTGGGCGCGCCCTTCGAATAGCTCTGCATGTAGACCCCGCCGTCCCTCCAGATCTCAAGTTCCAGTCTTTCCGACAGAGCGTTGACGACGGACACGCCGACCCCGTGCAGGCCTCCCGACACCTTGTACGAGTTATTGTCGAACTTCCCCCCCGCATGGAGTATTGTCAGGACGACCTCTGCCGCCGGTTTGCCTTCTTCCGGGTGCATGTCAACCGGAATGCCCCTTCCGTTGTCTTCCACGGTCACCGAATCGTCCGTGTGCACCGTCACCCTGATCTCGTCGCAGAAGCCCGCAAGTGCCTCGTCTACGGAGTTATCGACGACCTCCCATACGAGGTGGTGGAGTCCGGTGGCCCCGGTGCTCCCTATGTACATCGCGGGTCTTTTTCTTACCGCTTCCAGCCCTTCCAGGACCTTGATCGCGGAGGCGTCGTAGCGCGCCTCGCCAGAATGTTTTGCCATCAAATCGAGACCTTCCTTTTCTTCCGGTTATTACTGTTTGCGGCGCCCCGCCGCCCTATATCAGTCGACCCTCAGCGGCATCAGGACGTTCATGCATTCCCCTTCCGCCTTGTCCCTTACGGGTTCGATCAGGCACTGGCAGTCGAAGTCCTTAAGTTTTAGGAGTACTTTATCGTCTTCCACGGCGTTCAGAAAATCGATAAGGTACTGGCCGTTGAAGGCGATTTTCACGTCGTCACCTTCGTAGGCTTCGCTGTTGAACTTCTCAATACCCGTGTCTCCCTTGTCGTTCCTCGTGTCCATCTGTATCGTGCCGTCTTTCCTGAACTCGAAATTGACGGCCCTGGTCTTGATGTCGGAGAAGAAGAGTATCCTTCTCAATTTTTCCATCAGGTCCGTCCTCTTTATGGTCACCACCTTGTTGCTGTCTTTGGGAATTACCTTTTCGTAAGCGGGGAAGTTCGCGTCCATGAGCCTGCTGTAGAGAACCCTGTTGCCCGACTCGAAAAAGATGTGATTGTCCTTTATCAATATCCTTATATCCTCACTGCCGTCTATTTTTTGAGCTTCCTGCAGGGTCTTCTTCGGAACCAGGACCCTCAGCGGATTCTCGACGCCTATTTCCATGTTCCGTTTCGTGAAGGTAAGGCGGTGGGCATCCGTAGATACCATGGCCAGAGACTTCTGGTCGATTATCATGAGCGCCCCCCTTATCGAGAACCTCGACTCATCGGACCCTGCCGATGTCAGTACCTCGGAAAGGATCTTCCTGAATGACGAGACGGGCAGAGTGAAGCTTCCCTCCCCGGAGGCTTCAAGCAGCCTCGGATAATCCTCTTCGGGAAGGGTGCTGAAAAAATATTCCGGCTTTTCACCGACGGGTTGAACGAACAATTTCCTGTCATCGGTGGTTTTCAAAAGAAGCTCTTTCGCCCCCGAAAAACCCCTTACGAGCTGGGCGAAGCTCTTGGCATCCACCGTTATGCCGCCGGGCTCGGAAACGACAGCCGGGACGCGGCTTCTGAAAGTGACTTCGAGATCGGTAGCGTCTATCTCGAGATACCCGTCCTGAGCTTTCATAAGAAGGTGGGCTAGGATCGGAATGGTCCCTTTCGTCTCGACGATCGAAACCGCGTGGTTAAGTTCGCTTACGATGCTCCTGGTCTCTACTTTCAGTTCCATCTCTCATTCTCCCTTTAGAAGGACTTAATAAGCAGAAGTAGGCATTGATGAAATGATAAAAAAAATCCTATCCTCATGTAACGGTTCGACTTGTCCGGAAAATTCTTTGTGGAAAAAACACGCATTACACTGCGGATCGATTTGTGCAAATCATGCCGGTGATGATTTCCACATTTTTTCAACAGAGCTTTTTCCACAATAAGCGGCCTCCCTCAACGAAGAGAACGGATAAAGCCTTGGATATGTTGTTGAAAAGCTTTATCCTCCGACATTCTTTCCTCGATCTTCCTCACGGAGTGAAGAACTGTCGAGTGGTGCTTGCCTCCGAACTTCCTCCCGATCTCGGGAAGCGATATTCCCATAACCTCCTTGCAGAGGAACATGGCGATCTGTCTCGGCAGGACGATCTCGGCCTTGTTCGACTTGGCCTTGATGTCGTTCACCTTTAGTTTGTATGACGCCGCAACTAGCTTCTGGATCGCTTCCACCGTGAGGAACCTGTTGGTTGCCTCGAACTGGTTCTGCAGGGCTTCATGGGCAAGTTCGTTGTTTATCGGCCGTCCTTTGAAATTTGAAAAAGCGATGAGTTTCGTGAGGCATCCTTCAAGCTCCCGGATGTTCGAGGCGACCCTGCTGGCTATGTAGGAAGCCACACCGTCCGGGATGGATACGCCCCGCGCTTCGGCTTTTTTATGAAGGATGGCTATCTTGGTCTCGAGGTCGGGAGGTTGTATCTCGGCGATCAATCCCCAGGCGAAGCGGGTTTTCAGCCTGTCAGCGATGCCCTGAAGCTCGGACGGGTTGCAGTCGCTGGAGATAACGATCTGCTTCTGATCCTCGTGAAGGGCGTTGAAGGTATGGAAAAGCTCTTCCTGGGTAGCCGTCTTGTCCTTGAAGAACTGGACGTCGTCGAGTATGAGGACGTCGATCTTGCGGTATTTTTCGCGGAATTCCGGCTGCCTCTTGTTGCCTATCGAGGAGATCATCTCGTTCATGAACCGTTCCGCGGAAAGGTAGATGGTGCGGATTTTTTTTGAACGCTTGAAAAACTCGTGCGCCACGGACTGGAGAAGGTGCGTTTTGCCCAAACCCACACCACCGTGAATGTATAGGGGGTTATATTGCTTGGCGGGGGAGTCCTGGGATACAGCCAAACACGCGGCGTAGGCGAACTCGTTCGTATGCGCCGGGACGAAGTTGTCGAAGGTGTAGTTGGGGTTCAGAGATATCGCCGAAGATTCAACGGACACTGCGGGAACGGGTTTCTCGACCTTCTGCTGCTGAAGGAACAATTCCTCGGAAGGGTCCTGGGGGGAACCCTCGACGAAAGATATGGAGAGCCCCTTCATCTGCAGTTCTTTTATAATGTCCTCGAACAGGTCCTTGAATTCGTTCTCCACGAACTCCCTGGCGAGGGGGTTGGGGGTCGAGACGAGCACCACGTCGTTCTCGATCCTTATGAAGTTCAGAGGCTTCAGCCAGGTGTCGAACTGCGCGGGGGAAATCTTTTTCCGGGCAATATCAAGGATTTTCTTCCAGATCTCTCGCGCCATTTTTCCTCATGATTTCCACAGCTTGTGGAAATATAAATCAAGGCATGATTCTAGCATAAAACAACCAAAAATAAAAGGATTATTTTATACAAACCCCACAACCTAAAATATTGATAACAAAGAGCTTGTCAGGGCACCTTCTTATTTTAGAAGTTTCTTGAGCCCCTTCTTCAGAAGTTTCTTGGGGTCGACCTTCTCATCCTTCTGCTCCTGCTGCTTCTCTTCCTGCTGTTCCTGCCCGGCCGCCTCGTCCTTGCCTTGTTGTCCGCCCTGGTCCTTCATCGCGTCTTTCATCATGGAGAAAACCCCGGCGGATTCTTTCGTATAGCCGGCGGGAAGGACGAAGTTCGTCGGGGAGATCGCCGTCAGCTGGACATTCCTGGTCGTCATCGTGGTCTTTCCTGAATACTTGCCGTCCGTCCAGTTCTCGGTGATGACCTGGACCGGGAACCCCAGGAACCCCACCTTGGCCTCGATCTGCTTGTCGAAAACCGGGTCGCCGATCCCGAGCCCCTGGCCGTGCCAGTTGTGGTCTCCGAACAGCGCCAGGACGTCGTAGGCGGTAGTCGTGTAATAGTCGGTTTGCTGTTCGTTGTGGGTCTTCTGCTTCATTCCCATGAAGGAGCTTTGGGTGTCGTATGTTATCTTTATCCGCTTGCCGGCGCACGGAAGCGCGTTGACCACCTTGGGCGCCAGGGGCGAAACGGTGACCGATTCGTTCGAGTAGGTGATCTTCATCATCTTCTGCATGTCCCGCGCGAACTGGCCCATCTCGTCGATGTTGAACTCCCAGTAAGCCTTCCTTTCGGGGAAGACGAAATAGGCGACCTTGGTGTTGGCGTCGCCGAGCATGTACGTTCCCTTCTTGAACATCATGAAATCAGTAGTGTATGTCATCCTGTACTTGCCGCCCTGGGCCATCGCCTCGAACTCGCAGTGATCGGTCGGGCCCATGCCCATGCTTTTCATCTGGGCCTCGTCTTCTTTGGAGATCGTCTGTTCGGGGTTCTCCATTTTGATGTCGCCTTCGTAGCGGATCCCCTGCGCGAAAAGCGTCGCCGAAAATGCCCACAAAAAAACGGAAAGAAAAAAGAACCTTTTCACTAAGCACCTCCATTCAAATGGAGAACTATACTCGCAAAACCCTTTGCGGTCAATGCCATCGGGCTCACCGGAGGATCCCTTTTCTTAATTATCGCCGCGCGGAAACGCGTGTCTCTAAGCCTGATCCGGCAGGGCAGATGTCCGGCATCGCAAATACTTGACATTTCACTTTAAGAATTGTATCTTAAATAGGTGTGGAGATTGAGTGAAGTTATTGCCTGTCGTTTTCGGCGGAATCTCCTATTCGAAACCGCTCCCCCGCGGAACGGTAAGGGAGGATCGAAATGAGGGACAAGAACTTTTTTGGCATTAGGGGCACCGCTAAGCCGTTTCTCTTCCTTTTCGGAACGCTCCTGCTTATCCTGATCGCGGCGCCGGCCTTCGCGCAGATGACCGTCACGGCGACCGCTACGCCCACTTCCGGTCCTGCTCCTCTTCTCGTCACTTTCGGCTCTACGGTAACCGGCGGCACGGCGACCTATAATTACCTGTGGAATTTCGGAGACACCGCGACAGACACGACCGCCGCGCCGACCCACACATACAACACCGCCGGAACTTACGCAGTAACGCTGACCGTTACGGACAGCACCGCCCCCACTCCTCTGACAGTTACCATCAACGTTGCGACCATTAGGGTTTACCTTGAAGTAGTCGTTGATCTTTGTCCACAGGGAGATTGCGGCCATCAATGCGGGCCTCCGCCACTTAATGTTTGTTTTAATGCTTCTGCAGATGGTGGGGTAGCGCCTTATGCCTATACTTGGAATTTTGGCGATGGCGCTCCTGCATACAACATTCACGAGGCTTGTCCCTGCCATGGTTATGAAGCATGCGGGCTTTATACTGCCACTCTTACAGTCACAGATGCTGTTGGAAATAGCGGCACTGGAAGTATCCCAATATATGTTTTTGACTACTCTGTAACTCCATCTGCTGATGTCGTAATGGGTGTTTCAAACTTAAGGGTAAACTTTGACAGCCTAGTTACGTTCTGCGGACCATCGTTTCCTCTTGGATGTCCCAACTATAGTTGGGATTTTGGCGATGGCACTACGACTGGTGACGAATGCGGTGGAAAGTCGCCCCAGCATATCTACTCATCCGCAGGCACGTTTACCGTGACCGTGACTGTTACCATCGATTGCGGGACAGACACTTTCGAAAAGACAGGTACTATAGACATTACAGTCGTACCTGATCCTACCGTTGTCATAACAAGCCCCACGGATTACGGCGAATGGGTCGGCCCGACCGCCACCATCCAGAGCATGGTCTATACAAAATCCACCGTGACAAGGGTCGACTATTTCATTGACGGGTCCTATGTTGGCTCCTCGTCGGTGGCGCCATATAATGTCACTCTTGATCTTTGTGGTGCCAATGGGATTTACCAGATAACTGCGATCGCTTATACCACCAGTGGCACGTCCTCAACATCTGACGCCGTCAATGTCGTGGTCAACAATCCCACCCTCGATGGAACCAATTTTGTGCTGAAAAATCCCTACCGGGTAAAGTTCTATGGGACCGGTTTCAAGATGGGAGCGAAGCTTTACATCAACGGCTACCAGGCGCCCATCACGAAAGTTCTGAACTCCAGTACGATCATAGCGAAGGGAGGGCGCGCCCTGAAGAACCTCATGCCCGAGGGAGTCCCCGTTCTCATCACCGTGGAGAACCTGGACGGCGGCTGCACAAACACGATAACATTCCAGCGCTAGAAATTAACTGACGGGATCATACGGGAGGAAGGCTGCCGGCCTTCCTCCTTTTTTATTGGGAGGCGAACCTGTATTTCGGCAGAAGCTCGTGGAACCTGTCCGCAGAGGCCCTGAGTTCGGCTTCCGCTTCCCTGCGGCCTGAAAGGATCTGCAGGATCCGTTGCCAGACCAGGGAGGTCAGCTTGATCATTTCCGGGGTAGTCTTCCTGAGCTCGTTGGCTGCGTCCCAATACTTACGGTAGACGAGGGAGAGGTCTTCGACAACCACGGCCGATGATTCAAGTCTCCTGCTCTCTTTCAGGAAGTGGTTCTTTTTCTCGAGGATGGCGTTCGCCGCGCCAACGGTCTCGTTAAGTTTTATGAATGCTCCGAGGGCCAGGAGCTCCTTCGGGTCCTTCAGGTTCCTGAGCAGGATGTTCGCCGAGCGGACGGCGAAGGTCCTGAAATCTTCGGGGCCCCAATGCCACGCCCTGTATATCCGCATCGACTCGTAGAACCTTTTTCCGGAGCCGTCCGAATACTCGTTGAAACATTCCACGTGGGCAAGCACCGCCCAGTGTTCCTCCCTGCTGAATATCGCTTCGGGGATGCTTTCGAACGCCGAAAAGCCCTTGACGGATGGTCCCTCGAGCTTCGGGAAAGAGTACCAGGTGTTGAACTTCCATTCGAAGGTCCCTTCGGCGGGTGCGGTCTTGAACCCCTCGTCGAATATCTTCCATTTCCTCAGGATCTCTGGCTGGCCGATATTGAGGTTCGTCATCCCCTCTCCTTCATTTAAGCAGGAAAAGTCCCTGAAGTCGTTTTAACCCTGTTTCTGCTCCTTTTTCTTTTTCCTCTTCTCCGCCCACCCTTCGAGGTTTTCCTGGCGGACCCTCGAGATCGCGAGCGCTCCGGAGGGGACCTTCTTGGTCACTGTCGTCCCCGCGGCGACATAAGCGCCGCTTTCGACCTCCACCGGGGCGACCAGCTGCGTGTCGCTGCCGATGAATACGTTCTCGCCGATGACGGTGGGTAGCTTGTTCTCCCCGTCATAGTTGCAGGTGATGGTTCCCGCGCCGATGTTGGTGCCGGCTCCGACGGTCACGTCGCCGAGGTAGCTCAGGTGGTTCGCTTTCACGCCGTCCGAGAGGACAGCTTTCTTCGTCTCCACGAAGTTGCCGATCCGCGCCCTGTCCCCTATCACGGTGCCTTCGCGGGTGTGGGCGCAGGGACCTATCTTGCAGTCATTGCCCACCACAGTCATTTCGCAGAGGGTATTCTCCCTGACCACGGTCCCGTATCCTACGACGGTGTCTATGAGGGTCGAAAAGCTCATGACTTCGACCCCGCCCGACAGCCTCGTCCTCCCGCAGATCTTGACGAAGGGGTGAATGATCACCCCGGGGGCTATCTCCGCCTCGGGCTCCACCCAGACAGTGTCCGGCATCTTTATGATCACTCCTTCGGACAGGAGCCTGTTGAGAATGGAAACCCTCAACCGGTCCTCTGCTTTCGCAAGTTCAAGCTGGCTGTTTATGCCAAGGTACCTCTCGGGAACGCTTCCCTTGAAACACCCGACGGGCTTTCCTTCTGCGTAGATGAGAGAGAACAGGTCTGGCAGATAGTATTCGCCCTGCTGGTTTCCGGCGTCTATCCTGTCGAGATACGGAAAGACCTCCGGGATCTTCATGGCGTATATCCCCGAGTTGACCTCCCGGGTGGTTTTCTGCGCCGGCGTAGCGTCCTTCTCCTCCACCACCCTCTTGATCCCGCCTCCGGTGTCCCTGAGAACCCTCCCGTATCCGAAAGGGTCCTCCAGGCTTACCGAAACGAGAGAGGCAAGTTCGCCCGAGCCCGAGAACCCGCTCAAGAAAAGGCTCAACTCCTCGATAGGGACCATCGGGACGTCTCCAGAAACTATCAGGAGGTCGGCCTCGCCTTCTTCCAAAAGTTTTTTCCTCGCGGTCAGGAGAGCGTGAGCCGTGCCGAGCTGGGGTTCCTGGAAGATGGTCTCCGCCCCGAAACTCCGGGCGACCTTCGAGACCGCTTCGGCCTCGTGCCCCACGACGACGTAAACCTTGTCGGGGCCGAGAGCTGAAAGCGAACCTACAAGCCTCGTGAGCATCGGTTTTCCGAGCAGGGGATGAAGGACTTTCTGTACGGGGGACTTCATCCTGGTCCCTTTCCCCGCGGCCAGGACAAGAAGGATTCTTTTTCTCATATCTTCTCCACGGCGGTCTTCATGAGCTCCAGTATAGCCTGTCTTAGTTTTTTCGGGTCGTGCCTGGCGAACTCCCCGGCCGCCAGCAGGTCTTTCTTCACGATCGAAAGGTTCAGCGATACCAGCGCGTCCTCGTCTATCTCGACGAGCGGGCTGCCCGCTTCCTGATAATTCTTCTCCAAATCGCCGGAGAGCCTCTCCGTGTTGACGAGGATCGTATCGACGATCCCATCGGCGGAGTGTCCGAAGACCGCCTTTATGTGGTCCGACGCCCTGAACCCGTCAGTCTCGCCCGGTTGTGTCGCCAGGTTGAGGACGAACACCTTCCTCGCGCTCGATTCGAGGATCGCCTCCCTGATTTTCGGCACCAGCAGGTTGGGTATTATCGAAGTGAAGAGCGATCCGGGGCCGAGGAGTATGAGGTCCGCGCACTTCAGGGCTTCGATCGCACCTTCTGGAGGATCGGGGTTCGGAGGGTATATCGAGATGCTGGCGATCCGCCCCATCTTCCGCGGGATGGCTTCCTCTCCCATCACCATCTCGCCGTCGTCGAACTGCGCCACGAGTTCGACGTTCTCTTTCGCGGAAGGGTAGATCTGCCCCTTGATGGCGAGGATGTCGTGAAGCTTTTCTATGGCCGTGGAAAAATCGCCCGTCACGCCGGCGAGCGCCACGATGAAAAGGTTCCCGAAGGAGTGGCCGTCGAGCTCCCCCTGGGAGAACCTGTACTGGAAAAGCTTCGTAAGGATCTCCGGGGCGCCCGAGAGAGCGACCAGGCAGTTCCTGATGTCGCCGGGAGCGAGGGTCCCCAGGTCTCTTCTCAGTCTTCCGGAGGAACCTCCCGTGTCGGCCACGGTCACGATCGCCTTCAGCTCTTCGAAGCTGGGCTCTCCTTTTATGGGGCGGAGCGACTGCAGAAGGGCGGGCAGGCCGGTGCCCCCGCCTATCGCGACCACGCGCCCGAGGCTCAGGCCGGAGCGCGGGTGGAAGTCGAAGGGGCTCAAGCCCTGCTCCAGGCGACGGTTCCGGAACAGATCACCGTCCTAAGCGGATCCTCTCCGAACGGATAGAAGAGGTGCAGGGGGTCGGGGATGTCCCAGACCGTCAGGTCCGCATGCTTTCCGACCTCGACGGAGCCGCACTCTTTTTCCAGCCCGAGAGCGTAGGCCGCGTTGAGGGTGGCCGCCCAGATCGCCTCTTCGGGAAAAAGTCCCATGCCGAAGACCGCAAGCGTGAGCACCTCGAGCATGTTGAACGTGAAGGAGGATCCGGGGTTGAGGTCGCTCGCGACCGCTACCGTGCATCCCTTTTCGATGAATTTCCTGGCGGGTGCGAAGGGTTTCCTGAGGAAGAAAGCCGTTGCGGGAAGCAGAGTCGCGACCACGTTCCTCTCTGCCATCATCTCGATGCCCTCGTCCCCGGCCCTTAGAAGATGCTCGGCGGAGTGGCAGGAAAGCTCGGCCGCCAGAAGAGCCCCGCCGCAGTCCTCAATCTCGTCTGCGTGGATCTTCGTCTTCAGTCCGAGGTCTTTCCCCCGGGAAAGGATTTCTCTCGACTCATCGATAGTGAAAGCGCCTTTCTCGCAGAAAACGTCCACGAAGGCGGCCAGGCCGTCGCGGGCCGCCGCGGGAAGAATCTCCCCGGTGATCAGTTCAATGAATTTTTCTCTTTTCGACTTGAATTCCGGCGGGACGAAATGGGCGCTCATGCATGTGGGGACTACATTCTGGGGCCCTTCCTCGCCGAGAGCCCTGAGGACCCTCAGCTGTTTCAGTTCGTTGTCCATGTCGAGTCCGTAGCCGCTCTTGCCTTCGAAGGTCGTCACGCCGTGCCGGAGGACCCTTGCCGCGCTTTTCCTCGCGCTTTTCAGGAGGTCGTCTTCGGAGGTAACCCTGACGTTCCTCATGGTGCTGAGGATGCCTCCGCCCGCCTGCCCGATCTCCATGTAGGTTTTTCCCTCGAAACGCATGATGAGTTCATGGGACCGGTCGCCGATAAACGGAATGTGCGTGTGCGCGTCAACGAATCCCGGAAGGACGGTCTGGCTGGAAGCGTCTATCCGCTCTTTCGCCTGGGCGTCCGACACATCTTCCCATTTTCCGGCGAACGAGATCTTCCCGTCGTTTATACCCACCGCTCCTCCGGCTATAAGCGGGAGTTCCCGCATCTCGCCGCCGCGTCTCGGCGAGCCCGAGGAGCATGTCGCCAGGGCTCCTACCGGGCCGACAAGCAGATCGAATTTTTTCATTCAGAGGCCCCCCGGGTGAATGTCTGGATGTTCTCCTTTTCCCTGTTCTCCTCTATCGCAGAAAGAAGGTGGCTCAGCCTGTTGATGAGGTCCCTAAGCGAGGAGACAAGCGTCTCCCTCTCGATCTTGAGGTCCATGATCTGCCGCTCTACGAGGTGCGCGCGGACCATCGCCTCCCTGACGGACTGCTCGCCCTTGAGCTCCGCCTCTTTAACGATCGACTGGGCTTCCCTTGAAGCCTGGGCCCTGAGGTCGTCCGCGCTCTTCTGGGCTGTATAAAGGGCGTCCTTCAGAAGGTTTTCCCTTGACCGGAACTCATCGAGAGAAGCGTCCAGCCGCTCCACTTCCCTCGAGAGCCTGGCGTTCTCGAGCGCCAGCTCCTGGTAGGATTCTGCGATGGCGTTCAGAAAGAGCTTGACGTCGTCCTTGTCGTAACCCTTCAGCCTGGTCCTAAAGTTGTGCGACTGGATATCGATAGGGGAAAGCGTCTTTTTCCTTGTCATCTCGGCCTCCTGGGTCCAAAAATAAGAGTTCCTATCCTGACCATGTTCGATCCTTCTTCTATGGCGGCTTCGAAATCGCCAGACATACCCATGGAAAGATAAATGAACTTTTCAGGTTCGGGATGGTCTTTCCTTACCTCCTCGAACAATTTCCTCATTTTCCTGAAGTAAGGCCTGGCGCGCTCCGGGTCGTCGAAGAAAGGCGGCACGCACATGAGTCCCGTCAGGGTCAGGTGGTGGGACCTGTGGATCTCTTCGCAGAGCCTTGCCAGCGCACCGGGCGCCGTGCCGCCCTTATGTTCCTCCCCCATGTTGACCTCGACCATGCACTCCCTGAAAACGCCCAACTCTTCCGAGGCCTTTTGAAGCTTCGCGGCAATCTCGGGCGAGTCCACCGAATCGACCGAGTCGAAAAGCCGGGCCGCCTTTTTCGCTTTGTTGGACTGGAGCCTTCCGATGAAATGACGCCTGACGGAAGAGAGCGACGCAGGAGCCATCGCCGAGAAATGCCTTTCCCCTTCCTGTACCTTGTTCTCCCCTACAAACCTTATCCCGGCGGAGACGGCCGCGTCGATCTCGGAGGTTTCCCGCTCTTTTACGGCAGCCATCAGCCGGGTGGAGTTCTCCAGCGAGCCGCGCTTCCGTTCGGCGGTCCTGATCTTATCGGTTATCGCGGCTATCCTTCCGGCCAGGTCCATGTGCCTCCGCTCCCATATTTAAAGATAGGCGAAAGATGGATTGCTGTCAACATGTTTTGGCGTGGAATGTCAAGAAGAAGTTGAAATATTGAGAGGCTCCAGCTCTTTTAACCCCGTCCGACGAAACCTGTCATGGGGCGACCATCTGCGGATACTCAGCTGAAAGGTCTTCAAGTATCGCAAGATGGGGCGCGAGCGTCCGGGCTCTCTGGTAGGCGGCCTTCGCTCGCGGAAGGTCGTCGTTCTCCATGTGAACCCTGGCCATGACGGCATAAAGAAAAGCGTTCCTGGGCTGGTATCCGAGAGCCTTGCGGATGAAGAAGACCGATTCGTCGTATTTTCCGTTCTTCTCCAGGTCGAGTGCCTTCTGGTAGAGAAGAAGCGGGTCTTTGTCCGAGATCTCCTTCAGGCTTGTCCTGAACGCTTCTTCAGCCGCCTTCCGCCGCAGTCTCTGGGCGGCGAGGAGCCCGTTGTGAAGCGCGGGCTGGTAATGCTGGTTGGAGGCACGCATCTCCTGGTAGAGGCTCAGGGCGTCCTCGTATTTACCAGTCTTCATCAGAAGGACGCCGAGGTTGTTCCTGACCTCCTTGAGCTCCGGTTTCAGCTCGACAAGAAAACTCAGTATCCTGCGGGCTTCGTCGTACTCGCCTTTCAGAATCTTATCGACGGCGACGTTGTTGTAGAAAAGGCAGTAGGCGGAACGGTCGTCTATCTTTTCATAGATCCTGAAATTCTCCCGCTCGTTGTTGAAATCAACGACGGTGGTCTTCGGGCCGTCCTCGAAGCCCGTGGCGATGTGCGAGGAGACGACATAAGAGCCGTCCCGCTCCTCAAAATCCAGGGCTTCGCTGACATAGACGAAATAGGTCGGAACCTTCAGCTGGCGCGAAAGGGCGACGAAGAGGCCGGTGTGGCTGAGGCAGTTCCCGCGTTTCTTTTCGAAAGCTTCCTGGGCGGTCAAGGTGGCGCTCATGTCGTATTCGAAATTGAGGAACCCGTTGTCATGCAAATATTTGAGGACCTTCCTGAGCCTTACGTGAGGCATGTCCTCCGGCCTGATCAGCTTGTCCAGGTCGTTCTTTATCCTGTCGTCGAGCGCGAAGGGGTTCGGTAGGACCAGCCCGTTTTCTGAGGCCAGCCTGACCGACCTGTCGACCTCCGAAAAGGGGTCTTTCAGGTCAAGGTGCTGACAGGCGAAAATGAAAACTGTCAGGAAGAGGAAAAGTCTTTTCATATCGGTATCCTTTCACCATCCCTGTCACAAATCAATGGTACGCCAGTCCCTGGTCAAAAGTTACCACAAGAGAAGGACAAAAAATCCGTTGGCTTGGGGAACCCGCCTTTACATTCCGGGAAAAATATGCTATCTTGTTCGCTTTATGGAAGATAGGAGAAAAGTGTAAATGGAATCAACGGAAAGAAAAGCCATCATTCAGAACTACCAGAGACACCCGCAGGATTGTGGCTCGGCAGATGTTCAGGTAGCCCTTTTGACCAAGAGGGTGAACGACCTTACGGAGCACCTCAAGACACACCAGAAGGACTTCCACTGCAGGAGAGGATTGCTCATGCTTGTCGGACAGAGAAGGAGACTTCTCAACTACCTCAAGGAAAAAGACATCGCAAGGTACCGCGAACTCGTATCGAAGCTGGGCTTAAGGAAGTAGGCTACGCCTCTTTCTTCCGCACCGACAAATTGAATTAATCGAGGAAAAAATGATAGATGAGAAAAGTGTAACTCTGCAGATCGGAGGAAGAGACATTTCTTTCTCCACGAAAAAAGTGGCAAAACAGGCGGACGGCGCGTTCTGGGTCCGCTACGGCGATTCGGTCGTGCTAGTGACCGCCTGCATGGACAACAAGCGGCGGGAGGGGGTCGACTTTCTTCCCTTCACGGTTGACTACCGCGAATACACATTCGCCGGAGGGAAGATACCTGGAGGATTCTTCAAGAGGGAAGGCAGGCCTACCGACAGCGAGACCCTCGTCTGCAGGCTGATCGACAGGCCCATGAGGCCGCTCTTTCCAGAAGGCTTCAGGAACGAGACTCAGGTCATCGCGATGGTCCTCTCGACCGATTTCGAGAACTCTCCCGATGTAATGGCGATCAACGGCGCTTCCTTCGCCCTGTATTGCTCCCGAATACCCTTCAATACCCCCGTGGGGGCTGTCAGGGTCGGGATACACAACGGCGAATACGTGGTGAACCCATCGCTGGCGGTATTCGGAGATCTTACCCTTAACATAATAGTGGCCGGCACCAGGGACGCCATCTGCATGGTGGAATCGGGGGCGAAAGAGGTCTCCGAAGCCGCCATCGTGAAAGCCCTCGAGATCGCCCACGCGGAGATCAAGAAGCTTGTCCAGGCGCAGGAAGAGGTCTATGCCCAGCTGGGCGTGGTAAAGGAGCCTTTCGCGCCGATCGAGCACGACTCCGCCGAGTTCAAGGAGATCGAGGCTAAAGTCGCGGGGCCGATACGGCAGGCGATGGAGGTCAGGGGCAAGAAGGAAATGTACAAGGCCATCGACGAGGCCCTCGCCCTCGCGGTCGCGGGAATAGACGAGGCCGACGAGGATAGGATAGCCAGGGCCGAGGCGATAGCGGAAGACGTGCTCGTTAACGTCTTCAGGAAAATGGTCATCGAGGACGGCAGGCGCGCCGACGGAAGGCTCTTCGACGAGATCAGGCCCGTCTGGAGCGAGGTGGGCGTGCTTCCGAGGACCCACGGATCGGCATTGTTCCAGAGGGGAGAGACCATGGCCCTCGCCAACTGCACCCTCGGCACAACGGCAGACGTTCAGAGGCTCTCAGGCCTTCTCGAAGGGACGGAGAAACACTTCCTCCTGCATTACAACTTCCCGCCCTTCAGCGTAGGAGAAGTAAAGCCTATCAGGGGGCCGGGCAGAAGAGAGGTTGGCCACGGAGCGCTGGCTGAAAGGGCTCTGTCGGCCGTAGTGCCGGATGACAAGGATTTTCCGTATGTGATCAGGGTCGTCTCGGATATCATGGAATCCAACGGTTCTTCGTCGCAGGCGACGATATGCGGCGGGTCGCTCGCGCTGATGGACGCGGGAGTTCCCATCAAGGCTCCGGTGGCCGGTGTGGCCATGGGGCTGATCATGGAGAACGGTAAGTACTCGATCCTTTCCGACATAGCCGGACTCGAAGACCATTACGGCGACATGGATTTCAAGGTCGCCGGAACCCGGGAGGGCATCACCGCGCTCCAGATGGACATCAAGGTCTCGGGCATCTCTTTCGACATCATGAGAGAGGCTCTCGAACAGGCGAGAAAGGGGAGGCTGCACCTTCTCGACGAGATGGCGAAGACCCTGGAAGCGCCGAGGCCGGACATCAGCCCGCTGGCACCGAGGATCTTCACCATCGAGATACCGAGGGACAGGATCGGAGAACTGATCGGCCCCGGCGGAAAGAACGTCAGGATGATACAGGAAAAGACGGGCGTCGAGATCAACATCGAGGACGACGGAAGGGTCATGGTCGCCAGCAACGATGCGGCTGCCGCCGAAAGAGCCCTCGAGATGATCCGCGGCCAGATGGAAGTACCGGAGGTCGGCAAGGTCTATCACGGCATCGTCAAGAGGATCGAAGCGTACGGCGCCTTCATAGAGATACTTCCGGGCCAGGACGGGCTTCTCCACGTTTCCGAGATCGACTGGAAACGCGTAGAGAAGGTCGAGGATTACATGAAGATCGGCGACGCCGTCGACGTCCAGGTCCTGGAGTACGAGAACAACGGCAAGATGAGGCTTTCAAGGAAACCGCTGATACCGAAACCCGAAGGCTACGTCGAAAAACCCGAAAGGAAGTTCGACAAGGGCGACAGGCCGCGCAGGCCGTCATCCAGGGACGGGGGAGACCGCGGCTTCAAGCCGAGAAGGCCGAAACACGATTAACGGTTCGGACACTGCCGGGTTCGACGGTCCGATAACGGTCGTCGACACCGAAGAGGCTCTCGGTCGGGCTGTCCCCCGCCTGCTCGAAGAGCCGGTCGTCGGCTTCGACATCGAATCCAAACCCTGCTTCAAAAAAGGGGAGTTCAATTACCCCTCGCTCCTTCAGCTCGCCACCGCGCGGGAGGTGATTCTAGTCAAGCTTCTCGAAATAAAGGACCGGACCCCCCTGGTACCGTTCCTTGAATCTGAAAGAGTCGTCAAGGCGGGGGTGGGCATCAGGGACGACGCGAGAAAGCTTGCCACGCTTTTGGAGTTCTCCCCCGGAGCCTTCATGGAAATAGGGGTCCTAGCGCAGAAACTCGGCTACACGAAGACCGGCCTGGCATTCCTGACCCGGGAACTTTTCGGGCTGAAGCTATCCAAGAGGGCGAGACTGACGAACTGGGAACGAAAGGATCTGACACCGGCGCAGATAAGGTACGCGGCCGCGGATGCCCACATTTCCAGGGAGATCTACCTCAAACTGATGGGGCGCCTGACGGAATCGGATCTGATGGAGATCACCTTCTGTACGTTCCCATCAGTTCCGCTTCCGCAAGAATTCGGCCTTTCACGGCTTTGAGAAGCTCCTCCTTCGTCGCGTTCTCTTTCAGATCAAGGACCGAATCGAGAGCGTAAAGCCTGAAAAAATAACGGTGAGGCTTCCCGGGAGGAGGGCAGGGCCCGTTGTACCCGGTCTTTGGCCAGGAGTTCAACCCCTGAAGGGAGCCGTTCTCCAGCCTTGCTTTTTTCTGAACTCCCCTCGGCAGCGAGGTGCAGTCAACGGGGATGTTGTATATCACCCAGTGCACCCAGGTGCCCATCGGAGCGTCGGGGTCGTCGCAGATCAGCGCGAACGATTTCGTTCCCGTCGGGAAGCCTGTCCATTCCAGCTCCGGAGACAGGTCCACGCCTTCGCAGGAATAGACCTTCGGAATGGTTTCGCCGTTCATGAACCCGGCGCTCTTGAGGGTCATTTTCCCGGACCGGGAAAGAACCGCCAAAGTACACGCAAGAAAAGCGAGGAAAATCAGCGATCTCATCTTAACCTCCCCGAACTATTCGTTCTCCCGTTTCAGGCTCCGCGCGAGAAGCGCTTCAAGGGCTTTCCTAGGCGGGACGCTTTCGTAAATGATCCCGTGGACCGCCATCGAGATCGGCATCTCGATGCCCAGGGATTCTCTGAGCTTGTGAATGGAGAGCGTCGTCGGGACGCCTTCCGCCACCATCCTCATGGAGTCGAGGATGTCTTGCAGTTTTTCGCCTTTGCCCAGCCTGATCCCGAGGCTCCTGTTCCTTGATTCCGTGCCGTAACACGTGAGGACAAGGTCCCCAAGACCCGAGAGGCCGGCGAAGGTTTCCGGCTGGCACCCCATCGTGGCCCCGAGGCGGGAGATCTCTCTCACCCCCCTCGTAATTATCGCGGCGACCGCGTTGGGGCCGAACCCCAGGCCTGTAGCGAGTCCAGAAGCGATGGCGATGACGTTCTTTACCGCGCCTCCGAGCTCGACGCCTTTGCGGTCGGCGGAGTAGTAACCCCTGAGGTTATCGAAGGAAAAGAGCTCCTGTGCCTTCCTCGCGTTCTCGGCGCCGGGGGAGGCGAATACCACCGCGGTCGGGTCGCCGTTGACGAAGTCCCGGGCGAAGCTCGGGCCTGAAAGCGCGACAACGTCTCCCGCGCCGGTGAAAGATTCAATGATTTCCGATGGAAGAAGGAGAGTTCCGTTCTCGATCCCCTTCGAGGCCGAAACGACGATAGTGGTTTTTTCCAGGCGCGGCGCTATTTCCTTCCACAGGTCCCTGAGGTACTGGGTGGGAGTGATCGAAAGCCATAGGTCACCCTGGTACGGAAGTTCCGGTGGCCGGTGAAAAAGGTCCATGTTCTCGGGAAGTGCCACGCCGGGAAGGAAATCGGGGTTGCCGCGTGCCGACGCCATCGTCTCGTACTGGCCCTGATCGTACACCCAGAGGGCTACCCTGTCGGCTCTCCTCGCGAGATGGACCGCGAGGGCGGTCCCCCACGAGCCGCCGCCCCAGACCACGATCCTCTTGTCAGTCCTTCTTGTCATTTCCCCTCCAGAGCTTGTTCTCCCTGCCTTCGAAGAGGTTCCTGATGTTGGATCTGTGTCTCCAGATAAGCAGGAGAGAAAGAAGAGTTCCGAGAACGCATGTCGCCAGGTCGTAGGAGGCGTTCCAGAAATGGAAGGCCCAGAGCGATACGGTGAAAACTGCGGCGCCGGTCATGGACCCGACGGAAACATAACCTACCAGCAGAAGCTCCAATATGAAGAAAGCTATTGCGATAAGGGTGGGATAGGGCGCGATGACGACGAAAGCCCCGAATCCGGACGCGGCGCCCTTGCCTCCACGGAATCCTATGTAAACCGGGTAACAGTGCCCCACTATGGCGCATGCCCCGGCGGCCGCGGGCAGCCACGGGGAAACGCCGAAATGCCTGGCCGCCATCACAGGTATAACCGCCTTTGCCACGTCCAGGAGGAGGGTCAGGACGCCCACGGCCGCCCCCTGGGTCCTCAGAACGTTAGTGGCACCGATGTTTCCCGACCCCCTTTTCCTGATATCTTCCCCGGTCTTGAGCCGCGTGATGATGTAGCCGAATGGTATCGCGCCGACCAGATAGGAGAGGACGAGTATCAGTAACTCTTTCGGGTTCAAGGCCTTTCCTCCAAGGCGAAATGTTCAAGCGGAGTGTGCAATGCGCCTTCCTTTCTCAGTTCGGAGCGGAAAAGCGTAACCCCTTCGACCCGGAAACTGCCGACGGAGTAATCCCGGAGGCCCTCGAGAAGCGTTCTGACCCGGTCCTGCCTGGAGCCGGTCTTGTTCCTTCCCAGCGTCAGGTGGGGCTTGAAAGCCTTCCCGTCACCCCTGAAACCGGCCTCCTCCAGGTTTTTTTCTATTTTCGCCTGCAATTCTCTCAGTGCGTGCAGGTCGCCGCCGACTCCGCACCAGAAGACCCGGGGGCTGCCTGCCGGGCCGAATGATCCGGTATCTTTGATCTCAAGGGTGAAAGGCTTTGTCGAAGATGCGGCGAGCCCGAGCGCGTCGGAGATCTTCTCCAGGTCGCCCTCCGGAAGTTCTTCGAAGAAATGGAGAGTCAGGTGCATCTGTTCGGGGCGGACCCATGATATTCCGCCGCCCGCGGGAGCGAGTCTTCCCAGAAGGCTCGAAAGAACCTTCCTGATCTCTTCACCGGTTTCGATCGCGACAAAGGCCCGCATTGGTTTTCCCTAAAAGGGAATATACCACGAATCCGTTGAAAATAAAAGCTTTCCGGCGTAACGGCGCCCGGGTTTGTTGACTTTGCGGCCGCCATGAGAGATATTAATGATGATGGCAAGGAAAATCGTCGTTTTTGTTTTTGCCGCTTGTCTCGCCTTTTTGGCGACCTCGTCTCCGCTGTTGGGAGAAGAGAGAACCCATTTCCGGGTGGTCGCTTCGGAATACGAACCCTTCGTTTTCATGAAGGACGGGAAACTGACCGGCCTGGACATCGACATCCTCGACATGGCGCTCAAGGCCAAGGGCTACACTTACGAGATAAAACTTGTGCAGTTCTCGAAGTTGTTCGAGATTCTCGAAAAGGGTGAGGCCGACATCGCGATCGGAGCCCTGTACAGGACTCCTGAAAGAGACAAGAGATTCATTTCCACCGAACCATATTTAGACACCGGCCTCGTCATCATCTCGCCGCCTTCACGGCCCATCAACAATGAAAGGGAAATGAAGAAAAAGAAGGTGGGGGTCAAGAAAGGGGCAACTGGTGAAGCCTGCCTTAAGAGGCTCAACTCGAAGGGCTACGAAATAAGCGCTTTCGCGTTCGACTCCACCGAGGAAAGCTTCGAAGCCCTGAAAATAGGGGAGATAGACGCCCTGCTTGACGACTACATAGGCAGCCATTTCCTGATCCACGAGAAATATTTCGGCGACGCCTTAATATCAGAGGAATTTTTCGGGCCCCATTTCATAGAGGAGAACAGTCTCGTATTCTACTTCAGGCCCGCGCTAGAAGAGAAGGCCGGGGAATTTGACACGAGCCTCCGGGTGATGGACAAGGAGAAGATCCTCGAGGGAATAAGGAAAAGATGGTTACCCGGGATGATGACCGGCGGTGGCGGCCGTCTCATGAAGCTCATCATAATGCTTACAGGGCTCGTCCTCTTCCTCGGATTCCTCGCGCTCCTCAGGAGAGAGAACCTCAAGAGGAAGACGCTCATCCTCTCGGAAAAAAAATACAGGGAACTGCTCGAACATTCCCCCATGGCTGTCATGATGCACAAAGAGGGAAAGCTTCTGTTCGCTAACGCGACGGCGTACAGGATGTTCGGGTATGAGAAAGGCCAGGTACCGGAAGGCGCCTCCATCATGAACTTCATAGCCGAGGGGGAGAGAGCCAGGCTGAAGGACCTGATAAGACGAAGGCTTGACGGAAAAGAAGTGCCTGAAAACTACGAGACCTATGGCCTCAAATCCAACGGCACTGCGTTCCCCATAGACGTGTCGGTCGCCATGACGGACTATGCGGAAGAGAAAGCTCTCATTGTCGTTATGAAGGACATAAGCGAGCAGAAAAAGGTCAGTTCGGAGCTTAAGAAAAGCGAGGAAAGGTACAGGCATCTTTTCAACGAGATAGACCACGGCATTTTCATAAGTTCGAAGGAGGGAAAGCCTGTCGTCTCAAATCCGGCCCTGGTCAGGATGCTCGGGTACGACAGTTTCGAGGAGCTGCTGACGAGGGACATTGAAAAGAACGGCTACCAGGATCCCGCAGAAAGAAGACGGTTCCAGGAGCTGATGGAAAAGGACGGGAAGGTCAACAATTTCGAGACTGTCTGGCTGAAAAAGGACGGCACCCCCATAGACGTGGTCGAAAGTTCGAACGCCGTCAGGGACGAACACGGCCACATCGTCGGATATGAAGGCATCGTCAGGGACAGGACGGAGAAGAAAAAGGCGGAGGTGGCGCTCCGCGAATCAGAGAGGTACTACAGGAACCTGTTCGAGGGCGCGCACGACGCGATCATGGTCTTCGATCCGGAAGGCGAGATCGTTCTCGACGCCAATGACCAGTGTCTCAGGCTTTATGATCTCAGGCGGGATGAATTCGTCGGGCACTCCCTCGAGAAATTCTCCAAGAACGTCGCCTACGGCAAGACCAAGATCAAGGACGTCCTCAGAAAGGGGCAGCTAAAGAATTTCAACACGGTCCATCTGAAAAAGGACGGCTCCGAAATGATCCTTGAAATAAACGCTTCGGTCATCAACTACAGGGGCAGGCTGGCGATCCTGAGCCACGCAAGGGACATCACCGAAAAGAAAAAAGCCGAAGAGATAATGCTCGAAAAGAACCGTCAGCTGATGGCCCTCTTCCGGGCGATGGAGGCGATGGGCAGTTTCACCGACCTGAAGGCTTCCGCTTACGCGCTGTGCAAGGCTATAGTGGACTCCTTCTCCCTCAAGATGGCCTGGATCGGACTGGTGGTTCCCGAATCGACCCAGGTCAAGATACTCGCGTCCGCGGGACTCGACGACGGATACACCACCAGGGTGAACGTGAGGTGGGACGAGTCGGTGCGCGCAAGGGGGCCCACCGGCAGGGCGATCGTCACCAGGGCGCCCGTCATAATGGACGTGGACGACCCGGACTTCGAGCCATGGAGGGCGGAAGCGAAAAAGAGAGGGTTCAAGCTCTCCTGCGCGATACCCCTCATCCACGAGGACGCCGTCAGGGGAGCCCTTCATTTCTATTCGGACAGCCCCGACGGATTCTCTCCCGAGAGGATGGAGACTCTCGAAGCGCTTGCGAAACCGGCCACCATGACCGTCGTCACGGCCGGACTTTACGAGGAGGCGAACAGGACCATAGAAGAGCTTCTTCAGACCAACATCGAGAAGGAAAAGATAGCGGTCGAGCTCGAGAGAAGGCTATCTGATCTCGCAAAGAGTGAAAAGAAGTTCCGAAGCATAGTCGAACAGGCAAGAGCCATTCTGCTCGTCTTCGACAAAGATGGTATCGTCACATACTGGAACGAATACGCCGCCGCGTTCTTCGGCTTTCACGAAGACGAGATACTTGGGAAGAGCCTCTTTGATACGATCGTGCCTCCAACCGAATCAACGGGAAGAGACCTTGTCGCCCTTCTCCACGCTATAATCATGGAAACCAACAAGTTCGCCTCGAACATCAACGAGAACATGAAAAAGGACGGCACCAGGGTATGGATAGCCTGGACCAACAGGCCTGTCCTGGACAAGGACGGCAATGTCGTCGAAGTGCTCTCGGTAGGAACCGACATAACGCACCTTAAACATTATGAAACGGCGATTGTCATGTGGGAAAAGCTTTTCCGGGAGATCCTGTCGGGCGGGAACGGAGCTATCTACAGGCGCGACCTCAGCTTCAACCTGGAGGAAACAAGCGGAACCTCCGGGGCGGACGAAACAGAGGCAGGGAACTGGAAGAGGGTCAGGGAAGAGATGGAAAAGGAACCGGAGAGGTCCGAATTCCTGTCTTCGATAATTTCCTCCCAGAGGCCTTCCTATCGCAAAGTTACGGTCGCGTTAGGGAACGGGACGTCCTGGAACGTGATAGACGCGGCCCAGTGCATCAGGGACAACAGCGGAAACCTTAAACACATCAGCGGCTTCTGGCTCAAGGTCTCCTGACCCGCTATTTCTTCCTTTTCTTCACTATTCCGAGATCCAGCAATTTCTGTACCGCGAGAAGTACCTCAGGCTCGGGTATCGGGGAGACTTTGATTATTGAAGCGAGGTCCCAGCTGCCGTTCACCCTGGTCACTAGGTATCCCTCTTTGGGCGTCAGGTTCTGCTTGGCAAGCTCCGCGAGCGGGATGGCCAGCTCGAGGACCGTGTCTGCTGGAATTGTCTCTCTAAGGGTAGTTCTGGAGAACACCTCTTCCGCCTGTTTCAGCAGTTCGGCGGCTTTTATGTCCGAACTATCCTTTTTCAGGTAGAACTTCAGCAGGTTGATCGCCTCGTGCACTTTGTCCTGTTCCAGAAGTTTTCCCGCTTCTTCGACTATCTTGGAATGGACCGCTTTGTACCCCTTTTCTTCGGTCTTCTCTTTTTCCTTGGAAACAACGACAAGTCCTTTCTGATGAAGGAGAAAGGATTCGTGACAGATGTTGAATTCGGGGGAGTGCACTTCCAGGGCGATCTCCTCCAGGCTCTTGGCGCCGTCGACCTGCTCCAGGATCCTGACCGCCAGATTCGAAAGGTCTCCGGTGACATCAGAGAGCCTTCCTTTTCTGACCAGTATCATCCTGTTCGACGGAAAGACCTTCTTGATGCGCTCCCACTCGTCCTTCCTCCTTATACCTTCGAGTATAAGGTGCGTCACGTCGAGGGAAATGGGAACGAGCTCTTCAGCCATTTCGGGCAATTCTTCGAATGAGAACTCGCCCTCGTCCCACAAGAAAAGTTCGTAGAGGCACTCTTCAGCTTTCAGCTGGAGGGTTGAAACGAGGTCGGATTCCTCCAGAAGACCGCACATCAGAAGGACCTTGCCGATCTTGATACCCGTTTTGAGCTGGGTCTCCATGGCCATGTTCAGTTGTTTTTCGTTTATGAACCCCCTGCTTATGAGGAACTGCCCGAAGTATTCCCTTGGATCCGAGGAAGCCGTGGAAAGGATTCTTCCGTCCTTGAAATAAACCTTCTTGGTTATGCCTTTGGGCGAACGGAGGTGGAGTATCCCGGTCTTGACGCCGTTCGAAAGCCACTGCAGGACATCGGGCAGCAGCATGGTCCTCAGTTCGCCGCTTAACGCCATCGTTCCTCCGGCCTGTAATTATAAATCAGTTTTGATGAAGTGGGAAATTTCAGCGGGTAAGGAGGTCGTGGTATCTGCCCTTGGGTATCCCGCCCTCGCCGTAGGCCCTGGAGAAGGCTCCCGGCCCCATGTTGTAAGCGCTGATGGCTTTGGGCAGGGCCTTGTATTTCTTCTCGAGGTAATCCAGGTAAGCGGCCGAGAGGCGCAGGTTGAGGACGGGATCGAAAAGCATCTCCTCCGGGATCGGGGGCTGACCCAGCCTCCTGGATATGTGCCTCGCGGTCTCCGGCTGAATCTGGCAAAGCCCCCTCGCGCCGTCCCTTGAAACGGCCCTGATCCTGAAGTTGCTTTCGACTTCCATGAGCCTCAGGAAAAGGTCGGGTTTGAAGCCGTATTCAGATTCGATGTCGAGCAGGGTCTCGACCACGTCGGTCTTGTCCTTTTCGGACCATTCGGTCTTGTACTTTTCCAGAAGCCCGTTCAAATCCCTCGACGTCTCGATCCATCGAAAATCCGAAGCGAGGACGAACTGCTCCTTGACAGCGGCTTCTTTGGCGCCATCGTTCGCAGCGGCATGCCGAAGATCAGGGGTCGTCGCGGTCCGGCCGGTTGCCCGCTCCGCAGCCTTCACCACCTCGGGCTCCACCTGGCCGGCAGCCTTGAGAGCCATCACCAGGAAGATGGCGGGCAACGAGGCGGCTACGAAAATATTCAACATCTTTCGGATTCTTTTTCTTGGCATGGGGGCTATCCTATAACAAAACTTCTTTGTTGTCAAGTAATTACAAATTACCTTTTGAAATAATACCGAAAGCTCGTTCAGAAAAGCGCCATGCTGAAATTTTATAAAGTCTTCGACTCCACCGCAATTAGTTGGAGTGGTCGCAGAATCAAGCCCAATCTATACGCTTTTGGAATTCTGAAGATCTTCGAGAGCCAGCAGTTCGGAAAAAGATCCCACCTCCCTGTGGCCGTCGGAACTCATATTATCGCGGTTCATGAAAGTGAGGGCTTTGACCGGGTGACAGATCTTCAGGGTTTCTATCCCGGCGTCGCGCGCCGCGTCCAGTTCCCGGTTCGCCCCGTCGGCGATGAAAAGCGATTCTTCAGGGACCGCCAGGGTCCTTTCCAGGGCGATCTGATAGAAGCGGGGATCGGGTTTCCTGCAGCCGATCTCATAAGAGAAGACAAGATGGTCGAGCCGGTCCCTGAGGTGAAGGGTAGAGACGATGAAAGCGGTCGTGGCGGTCGCGTTGCTCAGCAGGGCGAGATTGAACCCGCGGTCCCTAAGGACCGTCAGAGTTTCGGTAGCTCCGTCATAAAAGGAAACGCATCTCTGGAGGACCTCGATATCATACATCGCGATCTTCGCCGAGAGCGACCGCTCTTCCTTGCCCAGGATCTTCAGAGCCTCGGTCGCCCTGGCGAAAGGGTCCTTCAGCTTTCCGACGAGAGCAGGTTCGCTGGTCGATCTCCAGGCCTCGATGAACTCGTCAGGGTCAAGCCCTGCGGCCTCCGCCGATTCCGCCTTGCCTTTATAATAGATCTCCTCGTCGACCACGACCAGGGTGTCGAACAGGTCGAAGAAGAGCCACCTGTACCGTCCCATCAATAGCTCCGCTTGAGGATGAACTCGGGCAACTTCGCGAGGAGTTGAAGGGTTTTTGAATCTTCAAAACATGAAAGGCTTTCGTCGGCCCGCAGCGCGAAATCGTGGGCGATGTTCAGCGCCCGGTCCACAAAACCACCGGTCGAAACTCTCTCTGCCAGTTCTTCCAGCGTGCGGGGATCGAACCTTCTCCCGGCCACTATGGCCTCGAGGAATTCCCGGTCCTCGGGTTTCCCGGTATCTCTAAGCAAAATAAGGGGAAGCGTGATTTTTCCCTCCTTCAGGTCCTGTCCGACCGGCTTGCCCAGTGTCTTTTCGTCCGACATGAAATCGAGACAGTCGTCCACGATCTGGAAAGCCATACCTATTGAAAGGCCGTAAGTCCTCATGGCTTCCACCACAGTCCTGTCCGCCGCCTTGAGGATCGGAGGTATCGTCACGCATGTGGAGAACAACCTCGCGGTTTTCAGCTCGATTATCTCCATGTACTCTTCTTCGGTGATCGTCAGGTCGTACAGCCGGTGGCTCTGGAGAAGTTCGCCTTCGATAAGGCTCTTGGCCGTCCCGGCGATCATCGGCTGTATCTCGTTCCACTCCATCGAGGTCGCCATCTGGACCGCGGAGATCAGGAGGTAGTCGCCCATCAGGACGGCCGACTCGCTTCCCCAGCGCGTATGGAGGCTCGCCTTTCCCCTGCGGAGGATCGCCTGATCGACGATGTCGTCGTGAACCAGCGTGGCGGTGTGAATGAACTCGAGGATGGCCGCGTAGGTGACATCCTTGCCGCCCCGGTAGCCCACGAGCTCGGAAGCGAGAAAGACCAGGGTGGGCCGGAGCCTCTTCCCCGCCGAAGCGGCCAGGTACTGTCCCATTTCAGCTATCGGGATGTACGGGGATCTCAGCCTCTTGGCTATTATCTTCTCGACCTCCTTGAGCCGCTCGCCCACGACTTGGTTGATCTCGTTCCTTATCGAAAGGACCTCCGCCTTGTCTTTTAGCACGTACAGGGTTCTCTTGCCTGCCAAATTGACTCCTTCAAACGCGTTCAGCGCCGAGGGCGTATTTTACAACGAAACGGACATTCTTGCACGGAGAACTTGAATTTTTTGAAAAGGTTTTGTAGAATAGCCATTCGTTTTTAGGAAGGAGATAATATGAGCATTGAAGAAAAAGTCAAACACATAATCGCGGATCAGTTGAGCGTGGAAGAAGCCCAGGTAAAGACCGAAGCTTCCTTTATCAACGACCTCGGCGCCGACTCCCTGGACACGGTCGAACTCATCATGGCGCTTGAAGAGGAGTTCGGCATCGAGATCTCGGACGAAGAGGCCGAGAAGATCCAGACGGTACAGGCCGCCATCGATTATATCAAGGCCCATACCGGAAAGAACTGAGCGGTACTGAATTGAAAAGAAGAGTAGTAGTGACGGGGGTCGGAGCGATCACCCCCGTGGGAAAGACAGCCCCCGAGACCTGGGAAAGCGTGAAGAACGGCGTCAACGGCGTTGGCGCCATAACGCTTTTCGACGCCTCCAACATGCCCGCCAAGATCGCCGCCGAGGTCAAAGGCTTCGACCCCCTGAACCACATGGACAAGAAAGAGGCAAGGAGGGTCGACAGGTTCATCCAGTTCGCCTTGGTCGCCTCGGAAGAAGCCATGAAAATGTCGGGACTGCAGATCACTCCCGAGAACGCCGAAAACATCGGTGTGGCGATTGGCTCTGGCATCGGCGGGCTGAACATGATCGAGGATGTCTTCAGGGTGCTCCTCGAAAAGGGCCCGTCCAGGGTGACGCCTTTCTTTATTCCCGGGATCATCATCAACATGGCCAGCGGTCTGGTTTCCATCAAATACGGCGCGAAGGGCCCAAACTTCTCCACGGTCACTGCATGCGCGACATCCGCCCATTCGATAGGCATGTCTTACAGGTCCATCCAGTACGGCGAAGCAGATGTCATGATCTCGGGAGGAGCCGAAGCGGCGATAACGCCCCTCTCAATCGCCGGATTCTCCTCGATGGGAGCCCTTTCCACCCGCAACGACGACCCGGCTACGGCTTCCAGGCCTTACGACCTGAACAGGGACGGCTTCGTCATGGGCGAAGGAGCGGGCGTCCTGATCCTCGAAGAACTCGAGCACGCGAGGAAAAGGGGGGCGAAGATCATCTGCGAGCTGACCGGGTTCGGCCAGTCCGGCGATGCCTACCACATAAGCGCCCCATCGGAAGACGGTGACGGTCCGATGAGAGTCATGAAGAACGTACTGAAGGACTCCGGCCTCAGGCCCGAGCAGATAGATTACATCAACGCCCACGGGACGGCCACTCCGCACGGGGACAAGGTCGAGACCCTCGCCGTCAAGAGGACCTTCGGCGAGAATCCTCCTGCCGTATCGTCCTCAAAGAGCGAGTTCGGCCATCTTCTAGGCGCGGCGGGCGCGGTGGAGTCGATAGTCTGCATTCACTCCCTTCTGGACAACACTCTGCCTCCCACCATCAACATTCAGACTCCCGACCCGAACTGCGACCTGGACTATGTACCCAAGATTTCGCGGCCTCACAGGATCAACCATGTCCTGACGAATTCCTTCGGGTTCGGGGGCACCAACGCTTGTCTTGTTTTCTCCCGTTTTGAAGAATAACCCATCCCGCAGAGGTAAAAAATGAAAATTTACGTCCTGATCAAGCATGTCCGTGATACCGAGACTAGGGTCAAGATCGGTCCCGACGGCGGTTCGCTCGAATTCCTCGGCGACAACTGGGTGATAAGCCCATACGACGAGTTCGCGGTCGAAGAAGGCCTCAAGCTGAAAGAGAAGTTCGGCGGCGAAGTGGTGGCGCTCACCATGGGCGGAGAAGATTCCACCAAGAGCCTGAGGCAGGCGATGGCGATGGGCGCGGACAGCGCGGTCCTCATAAGTGACCCGCTCTTCGGCGACCTCGACGCCCTTTCCACCGCCAAGGTGATCGCGAAGGCGCTCTCCTCGGAGCAGTTCGACCTGGTCCTCGCGGGAAAGCAGGGCGTGGGAGGAGACAGCCAGGCCGTCGGCTCAATGGTTGCCGCCATTCTCGGCATCCCCGTCGCCGCCGTCGTCACCTCGCTCGAGATCGAGAACAACTCGGCGAAGGCGAAGAGGGAGATCGAGGGCGGGCTTGAGCTCCTTTCCTTCCCTCTCCCGGCGCTCGTCACCTGCCAGAAGGGGCTCAACGAACCGAGATACCCGAGCCTCAAGGGGATCATGGCCGCCAAGAAGAAAGAGGTAAAGACCCTCACCGCGAAAGACCTCGGATTCGACGAGAACAGCGCGGGGCCGAAGGCAAACAAGGTAGTATCGAGGGGCTACGCCGCCCCTCCGCCAAGGCCCCAGGGACGAGTGATCGAAGGCGAACCCGCCGCCCAGGCCAAAGAACTGGTCAAGCTTCTCCACGAAGAAGCGAAGGTTTTCTAGGAGGCCGCCATGAACATTCTCGTCTATTTCGAAGTGCGCGACGGACAGATAAAGAAATCCTCCCTCGAGGCCGCCTCCGCGGCAAAGAAGCTCGCGGAGAAAACCGGCGGAGAGGTCACCGGGCTTTTCATAGGAAAGAATATTGCCGATGCCGCGAAAACCGCGGGCAGGGCGGGGGTCAGGAAGGCGGTGGCCGTGGATGGCGACGCCTTCGCGAAGATCTCGAACTCGTTGTACGCCAAGGCGGCGGCTGAAACGGCAAAGAACATGAAGGCCGACGCGGTCTTTTTCTCGGCGACCGCCATGGGGAAGGATATCGCCCCTCTCACGGCCGCCTACCTCGACGCCGGGCTCGTGTCCGACGCGGTCGCGGCGGAAGCCGACGGCGATACAGCCGTTTTCACCAGGCCGATCTTCTCCGGCAAGGCGATGCAGAAGGTGTCACCCGTCGCAGGCCATCCTTTCGTCGCGACTCTAAGGCCAAACGTTTTTCCGTTCGCGGAAGAATCCGCGGAAGCCGCAGTCGAATCTTCCGTTCCCGCCGTCGACGGGCTGAATAGCTCGGTCGTCGAAGGCATTGAAAAAGGCTCGGGAGAACTTCTCGACGTGGCGGAAGCGGACATAATCGTTTCCGGCGGGCGCGGCATGAAAGGCCCCGAGAACTTCCCGATGATCGCCGAACTGGCCAAGACGCTCGGCGGCGCCATGGGGGCTTCGAGGGCCGCCGTCGATGCCGGCTGGGTTCCTCATGCCCACCAGGTCGGGCAGACGGGAAAGGTCGTTTCGCCGTCGCTCTATGTCGCCTGCGGCATTTCGGGCGCCATCCAGCACCTTGCGGGGATGTCCTCCTCGAAGGTTATCGTGGCGATCAACAAGGACAAGGACGCGCCGATCTTCTCGGTCGCGACTTACGGCGTCCTCGGAGACCTCTTCGAAGTGGTCCCTCTTCTCACAAAGGAAATCAAAGCCCTCAAAGAACAGGGCTGAAGTGAGAACCACCGGGTCCCGAAAAACAACGGAAGTTCCCGTCGGCAACATCGGCATAGGCGGTAGGAACCCTGTCCGCGTGCAGTCGATGGCCGACACCGACACTTCGGATGTTAGCTCCACCGTCGAACAACTGCTCTCGCTCTGGCATGCCGGGTCGGAACTGCTCAGGATCACCGTCAACACCCCCGAAGCGGCTAAGGCCGTCCCGAAGATAAAGAGAGAGCTTCTTATAAAAGGCTGCGGCGCGCCTCTTATCGGTGATTTTCACTACAACGGCCACATTCTTCTCGAGAACAATCCCGAAGCCGCCGCGGCTCTCGACAAGTTCAGGATCAACCCGGGCAACACGGGCAAGGGGGACTCGCGAAGGGAGCATTTCTTCGAAATCTGCGCCATAGCGAAAAAGCTGAAGAAGGCCGTCCGGATCGGCGTCAATTCAGGCTCGGTAGATGAAGAGCTTCTCTCGAAGCTCGAAAGATCGAACGCGAAAAAAAAGAAAAAGACCCCCGAAGACAAGCTCCTTCTCGAAGCCATGATCGCCTCGGTTCTTTCATCGCTCGATATGGCTTTCGAAGCGGGGCTCAAAAAGAACCAGGTCGTCCTTTCCTGCAAGACCACCGAGCCGAACGACCTCATATACCTTTACAGGAGGCTCGCGGAAAGAACGGACCAGCCCTTCCATCTCGGACTGACGGAAGCGGGCGGAGGGATGAAGGGGATCGTCTGGTCTTCGGTCGCCGCGGGAGTCCTTCTCTCGGAAGGGATCGGCGAAACGGTGAGGGTCTCTCTCACACCCGCTCCCGGAGGGGACAGGCGGGACGAGGTTTACGCCGCGAAGGAGATCCTCGAATCCCTCGACATCAGGCATTTCTCGCCGAGGATAATCTCGTGCCCCGGATGCGGAAGGACCTCGGGCGACCTTTACAGGCAGCTCGCCTTCAGGATCGAAGCCTTCGTCAGGGAACGGGCGCCGGAATGGCAGAAGAAGAGGAAGGGCGTCGAGAACCTGAAGATCGCCGTCATGGGATGCATCGTGAACGGCCCCGGAGAATCGAAGGCGGCCGACATCGGCATCTCTCTTCCCGGCAGGAACGAGAACCCCTCGAGCATGATCTTCGAGAAGGGCAAAGAGGTCGCGGCGGTCAGGGGCGGCCTCGAAAGGCTCGCGGGAGAGATGTTCCGCAGGATCGAATCGTTCATCGATAAAAACTATGGGGTCAGGTCTTGAATTAAGAATTTTTAGTGGACAAAATTCCACTCATGCACCGCCCGGTCAACCCCTTATCTTAAAAATGGATCGCCGAAATCCCGATAGTCCCCGGCGTCGGGCTCAGTTCCCTACGGCCTTCCACCTCAGGTTCGTCAGGCGCAGGCGCTCCGCCTCTAGCCTTGCGAGCTCCGCCATCAGCAGGTACCCGATTCGCGGCTCCTTGTCCATCAATGAATAAAGAGCCAGGTTGCCCATCTCGATGATGTCCGCGTCCTGCTGAAGGATCACGTCCGCGCTCGCAGGAGACATGTCGAGGAACTCTATCTCGCCCACGATGAACTCTCCCGTCAGGATAGCGACCTCCTTGCCGTCGACGAGCACTTGGGCCTTTCCGTCAAGGACGACGATTATCTTCTTAGTGCTCTTGCCCTGCTCGATGATCTTCTCCCCCGCTTTCGCGCGGCGTATCGAGGCGACGGACTTCAGGGATTCCTTTTCCTCGCTCTTGAGGTCCTGGAACCATTTCACCTTGGCGATGGCGTCCGAGAGCGACATCGGCTTGTTCCCGGCCTTCGTCGGGATGTTGCCGGCAAGGCCCGCGAGCATAACGACCACGAGTATCAGAGCGAAGCTTTTTCCCAACCTTTCAGGCATCGGATCGTCTCCCTTCATAAAAGAACGGTTCAAAATAATACTATACCCCGATTCAGTCTCCGGATGAAAACCCCTCACGGACACTACCCTGCTTTTGGAAAGGAAAAACAACACGGCCGGATGATAAGAGGATCCCTTCCGGGTCGGTCCGCCTCCTGACTTTTTCAGTAAAATGGCGCGCGGATGTTATGCTAGTCTTTCATCATGCCCGCGGAACACTTTCGTGGGGGCAGGAGGGGTAGGCGGTATGGCTGATGCCATCTCGGGACTCAAGCGGCAATGGAGCCAGCCGGGCGGCTGGAAAGAGTTCATCGTCGTCAGTTTTCCGCTGATCCTCTCAGCGTCTTCGGCCTCCCTGCAGCATTTCATCGACAGGCTCTTCCTTTCGTGGTACGCGCCGGAGGCGATCGCCGCGGCGATGGCCGCGGGGGTGCTTCAGATAGCGCTGATGAGCGTCTTCGTGGGGACCGCCGGTTATGTCTCGACCTTCGTGGCGCAGTATTACGGGGCGAAACGCGAAGGATCGATAGGCCCTTCCGTATGGCAGGGACTTTACATCTCCCTCGCGGGTTCCCTGCTGATTCTGGCCACCGCGCCTTTCGCAAAAAGCTTTTTCGAGTGGATCGGCCATCCGGCACTGGTCTCGACGTACGAAACGGAATATTACACGACGATCTGCTGGGGAGCTTTCCCCGCCATCGCCGGAGCGGCGCTCGCGGGCTACTTCTCCGGGCAGGGCAGGACCTGGCCGATCCTCGCGGCGAACATCCTCGCGACCCTCGTCCATCTCTACCTCGACTACGGCCTGATCTTCGGGAGCATGGGTTTTCCGAGGTGGGGCGTCAAGGGCGCGGCAGTGGCTACAAACATTTCGCTTCTCGTCCCCTGCCTGTTCTACCTTCTGCTGATGGGAAGGCGCGAATACCGTGAACGGGCCCCGTTCTTCGGACGCTGGAAGCCGGACAAGGCTCTTTTTCTGAGACTCCTGCGGTTCGGGTTCCCGGCAGGCGCCCAGACCTTCATGGAGATCGCCGGCTACGCGATCTTCCTGCTCCTTGTCGGCAAACTGGGGGCGGAAGAACTTGCAGCCACGACCATCGCCTTCAATATCAACAACCTCGCTTTCATGCCGATGCTGGGCTTCGGGCTCGGAGTCTCGGTGCTTGTCGGGCAGGCTCTCGGCGAAAAAGACCCCGCCCGCGCGTCACGGGCCACCTGGTCGGGGCTCTATTTCACGCTGGCGTACGCTTCGGTATTCAGCCTGATGTACGTCCTTATGCCCGACCTCTTCATCATGCCCTTCACGGCGGGCGACCCGGAAGGGTTCATCGAGATCCGCTCCCACGCGGTGGTCCTTCTAAGGTTCATCGCCGCATACACCATTTTCGACACCCTGAACATCGTCTTCTCCGGAACCCTGAAGGGAGCCGGCGACACCCGGTTCATCATCAAAGTGATGGCCGCGATGACGGTGTTCGTCCTCGCGCTCCCCGTGGCCGCGGCGATCTCGTGGTTCGGCGCGGGGCTTTACGCCATCTGGACCATACTGACCGTCGAAGCGAGCCTGCTGGGTATCGTTTTCCTCCTGAGGTTTTCGAGAGGCAAATGGAAAGGTATGCGCGTCATAGAAGATATCTATTGATCAGCCGACGGGAATCAGCCTAATTCTGCCTTATTTGTCAAGTTCGGTGTCCGAAAATGGTGTTCTATTGTATGATGTAAGGGAGTCACGTGTTATTATTCGGGCCGGTCGAACAGATGAATGCGAAGAATGCACGCACGGCAGCCGGGGAAGCTATAAAGCTGGGAAGTCATGAAGGCAGCAAGATCAACAAGGAAATTCCACCCTCAACTTTAGCTTCTGCTTTTTATAACATTCAATGCAATTTTTGTCTGCCATCTTTTTTTCCTGTTGATCCCTGTTGATATTCTCAGATTTTTCAATTTTCGATCCACCCGGGTTTTTTCCGCCTTGACAAATTCCTTTCCGGGATACATAAGTATGGTCGCCCTGCGGAATTAAGGGATATGTTTTCAAGGTACCGCGTTCGAGTAGTGATCAAATTTCGTACCGAAGTATCCGCAGGGCATTTTCTTTGTCCCGGTGGAGTCCCGTGCTTCAGGAAATATTGACGATGCCTGATTGTTGCCTTATAGTGGAAGCGTTGCGAGAAAGAGAGGGCACGGTGATCAGGAAACTGCTCGTTTCGGCGCTTTTCGCGGTGTTGTCGTTGGCATGCCTGGCCGGACAGTGGGACGACCGTCTCCTGGAATCGGCGAAGAACGGGGACTCGGAGGGAGTCAAGACGGCCCTCGCCAACAAGGCCGGAGTGAATTCCAAGGACAAGTACAACAACACTCCTCTATTCTACGCTGCTGGCTCCGGCTCTCTCGAGATAGTCCAGCTTTTGTTGAAAAGAGGGGCCGGCGTCTCAACGGGCAACAAATTCGACGACACCCCCCTTCATTCGGCCGCCACTGCCGGTTCCGTCGAGATCGCCGACCTTCTGCTTAAGAACGGCGCCAAGCTGGACGCCAGGAATTACCTCGGGTTCACGCCTCTCGTTTACGCGATCCAGGAAGGCCGCCTCGAGTGCGTGAAATTCCTTTGCGGCAGGGGGGCGGACATCAACAACAGGGACAAGATAGGCATGACACCGATCATGCGGGTGGCAAACGAAAAAACGGAGCACATCGAGATAGCCCGGTTCCTTATAGAAAAGGGGGCTGACGTGAACGCCAAGTCCCAGGACGGAACGACGGCACTCCATTGCGCCGCAGTAAAGGGAAACGTGGACATCGCCGAACTGCTGGTCAAGAGCGGCGCGAAGATAAACGCGCAGAACTTCAACAACGCCACGCCTCTCGACCTCGCCATAAGGCAACGCAGGGTACTGATGAGAAAAGTGCTGACGAGGCTGGGAGGGAGACGGAACAACACGGACGAAAGCGCCAGAATGTGACGCCTGCCGTCGCGGCCTTGTCTTATTTCCGGATAGGCTCTTATTATTGCCCGAATAAAATCGCCCCAACTCACTGACATACGACAACGGAACGCTTGTTTCGGACACCGGATTTGCAATTGACTCGAAAAAAGAGAAACGGAAGGTTATGAAACCCTTTTCCCTGTTAAACTTCAGGCCTGAACTTTTTTCTGCGGCCATTATCGACCTTGAGGTCGAACATTTTTGTTCGTATTGAAAAGTAAAAAGCAAGGATTGAAAAAAACTTGTGACCCTTCTGCAGTTAAAGTGTTTTTAATCTTCAGTTTTCAATTCTTGATGCGCGTGACTCTTGCGAAACCACCTGAGATCGCTGAGCGGGCGGATTAAATGCCCGACGAGCCGTTCAAACCCAACGCCTGACTTTCTTCCTGTATTCTTCGTATTCCGCGCCGAACCTCTTGAGAAGGTATTTTTCCTCCTGCGGGATCACCATGAAATTCAGAACGAAGAAAAGGTAAAGGGTCCCGAAGATGAACCAGAAAGATCCCGAGAAACCCGCGAAGGCGAGCGACCAGAAAAGCAGGGCGATGTAGAGGGGGTTCCTTGAAAACCTGAAAAGGCCGCATGTGACGAGCTTGTCAGCTTCCGATCCCGGCTCGACCGGCGTTCCGCATTTTTTCATCGCCATGAAGGCCAGTCCGCCTATGATAGTGCCGATCGACAGGCAAGCTCCCGCGAACCAAAACCTATGATCCTGGACCTTCTCCGGAAAGGAGAGCGGATAAAGCCACTGCGCCCAGTAGCAAAGCCCCAACAGGATCACGAATGTCAGCCCGGGGTGGACTTTGGGAGAGTAGGCTTTCTGTTCCGACATGGTCCCCCCCTCCTACGGATGCGGATAAAGGACGTTGTGCTCGGGCGTTTGCGGAAGATACAAGACGCAGACGCGCTGGTCGGGACGCAGGGAGGGCGTGTTCAGGGTTGAAACCGAACCCTGCAGGGAGCCGTTCGACGACGGGAATTCATAGGTTATCGTCCACGGGTTGCGCCCGTTCACCTGCACCATCGTGTTCATCTCCACGCTGACGATCCTCCCCTCGGTTGAAAAACCGTTCCTCATGACTTCAAGGATCTTCTGAGTCTTTCCGTACCTCCAGGCTACAACCCCTACGCCTCCCCCGAACATTCCCAGGCCCAGGAGGAGGAAGGGGATTCCGACGAAGGCGGTTATCACAAGAACGGTAAGGACGATCCCCACGATCGTGAAAACTCCGCCGATAAAACCGATGATCGCCGCACCGATGAACCAGCCGTCGGTCATCATAAGTTTGAGGCCATAGCTGTTCGAAATCGTCCGCGGCGGCGGGGGCGGTGTCGGGACGCTTTCCTGCCGCTCATCCTCCTTTGGTTCGGGCGGAAGCGGCCCGCCGCATTTACGACAGCTCGGCAGGAATTCGAGATAGCTTGTTCCGCACCACGGGCATGTGATCATAATGCATCGACTCCTTACAAATTTATTATAACCCGAAAGAAAAGAACCGAATCGGCAAACTGGGAAAAAAAGTGTAATTCACAACTCAGGGATTGACCGCTATTTTGCTTTTTGTTTTGTTCTTTTTGAATTCTAATCTTAATGTTTGATTGAGCAGTAGTTGAACGTAGAATCCCTCATAACCGAGCCATAGAAGGTAGTTGAAATATTTATAAAGAGCGCCTTTTTCAAAAAAATCTTTAAAAAGATATCCGCCAAATAGCATAACCGCTATAACCGCAAACAGAAACATATGAACAACTACAAGAACGTACCACGCTAATTTCAACCTGCATACTAACCCTATCGAACAGATCGCGTGAAAAACAAGAAGAGTCAGGCCAATCATGCCAGCTATTTCATTTTTTGCAAACAATTCTCGTGATGCCAGTAGGTAATTGAAACTTACAACGATCGTTGTAAAAAGGAGTAGAAGCCCTAAAAGTCTGGTTAAAGGAGTGCGGTTCTTAAAGATTATTTTTAGTTTACTTTCCATTCTCTCTCCTCATCATTATTATATCTTCTCTTACTCCCTTACCGCAATTTTGCACAGCCACTCATTGAACAGCGAATGGCAAGACTAACCTCCTCCCGACACCATTTCGCGCTGTCTTCGACAAGCTCAGTGGCGGCCCCCTTTTTTTCGAAGGGGGCCGCAACTGAGCTTCCTTTTCCCAAAAGGTCTTTCCGGCCCCCGAGCCGGAATCTGCAGATGCTGAATCAAGTTCAGGATGACGGATTCGCTGCCAGTTTTGTGCCATAATACCATTTCTTTTCGGAGGCTCGTGTGTCTTTGAAGTTCCATGTTTTTCAAAAAAGCGGGAGGGCGCGGCTCGGGAAGCTGGAGCTGAAGCGTGGCTCGATCGACACGCCCAACTTCATGCCGGTCGGCTCCAAAGGCGCGGTGAAAGGGCTCAACACGCCTCTCCTCCGGGAAGCCGGCGCGCAGATAATACTGGCTAACACCCTTCATCTTTACTTGAGACCAGGCTCGCAGAGGATCGAGAAGCTCGGCGGCCTTCACAAGTTCATGGGATGGGAAGGTCCGATATTGACCGATTCGGGCGGATTCCAGGCTTTTTCACTCGCCCCCTTGAAGAAAATCACCGAAGAGGGGATCAAATTCAGCTCGCCGATCGACGGGGCGAAGGTCAACCTGACGCCGGAACTGGCGATACAGATCCAGGAGGAGCTTGGCGTTGATATCGCGATGGTCCTTGACCAGCTTGTCGCCGGCGACGCCCCCGAAAAGGACCACAAGCACGCGGTGGAGAGGACGACAAGGTGGGCCGAAAGATGCCTTAACTCGCAGAAAAGAAAGGGGATGAACCAATTCGCCATCGTCCAGGGCGGGATATTCGAGGAGCTTCGGGCGCTTTCCGCCTCTCAATTGAAGGCATTGGATTTCCCGGGTTACGCCGCGGGCGGCTTCTGCGTCGGCGAAAATAAAAAAGCCTTCAGAAAGATAGCATCTTACACCGCCGACCTTCTCCCGCACGAAAAACCGCGCTACCTGATGGGTGTCGGAAAACCACTTGATTTAGTAGAAGCGGTTTCCTGGGGATACGACTTGTTCGACTGCGTCCTTCCGACGAGAAACGCCCGGAACGGCCAACTCTTCACATCCAAGGGGAAGATAACGATCAAGAGGGCTGAGTTCATGGAAGACGAAACGCCGCTTGATCCCGAATGCCCCTGCCACACCTGCCGCAGCGTGCCTAAAGCCTATTTGAATCATCTGTTTAGAGTGAACGACCCGACCTATGTCCTCATGGCGACCATCCACAACATCACTTTTTACCTGGATCTGATGAAAAAGCTGAGGAGTGCGGTTGCCGAAGGCACTCTTGAAGACATCTATAACAAAATGAAAGAGTTTTATCCGGATTGACCGGAGCTTTCACTTTCCGTTTTTCAGTTCTTAATTATCCGTGCTGACACTTTGCGATCTCGCATCCGAGGAGCAGCGATAGAAGGCGATCCGCTCCCAGGGCTATCCCCGCGGATCTAGGCATAAGCCCTGCCGCTTCAAAGAATAGCTCGTCGGCCGGATGGGGCTCCTTGCCGAGTTTCATCCTCTCCGCCTGGAAAAATAGGAACCGGTCTATGTTCTTCTGCTTGCCGGTCAGTTCGTTGTATGCGTTGGCGATCTCGACGCCTCCGATGTAGATCTCGAAGCGGTCTATCAGGCCGTCCTCCCTGACTTCGGCAAGGGCCGACTGGAAAGAAGGATAGCCGAAAATCGCGACGGGCTTTTCGCGTTTTGCAAGCTCCTTCTCGATCTTTTCGATGCAGATGTATGAAAAACAATCGTTCTCGCTCCATCCGGACGAGACCGACGCGCCGTTCCCTTTCGCCAACGAGCGCCATTTTTCGATTGAATCAAGCTCTTTCAGGCTCGTCCCAACTGTATCTTTAAAGAGACGATTCAGTTCTATGACCTCGATGCCTTGATCCAGAAAGATCGGCTTTCCCTGTGAAGTTTTCAGTTCCGGATCACAAAAATCCCTGACAATACTGGCGAAAAGATTTTCGCAGTCAACCACAATATCTTTGGGCACGGCATGAACCCGATACCACTCCAGCATGAGGAATTGCGGCGAGTGACTCTTAGAGGGTGTTTCGTCCCTAAACGAAGGTGAGAGGGAGAACACTCTTTCCGCTCCCGCGGCAAGCAGTTTTTTCAGGTAGAATTCCGGCGAAGTCGGGAGAAACCAGGTCTGTCCAGTCTCCATTCCTCTCGCGATGAACGGGTCGAGGTGCGGCTCCATCCCCGCTGCCGGAACGAAAAGCGGCGGGTCCACTTCAAGGAAATCGTTCTCCTGAAAGAACTTCCTCACGATCCGGAGAAAACGGCCCCGCTTTTCCAAATTGTCCAGTTTTAAACGAATGGGATCTATCGGGGACTCATTCATTCGGGGCAAGTTCCGCGAATCCCTTGAGCGTAAGGCCGAGCATAAGTTCCTTTAGGCCGTCCTCCGCCCTCTCGAATGGCACAAGGCAGTAATCGACCCCGGACACCGTGAATTCCGCTTCAGCCCCTGTAACATCGGCGACCCGGTCAAGATGAGCAAGCCACACGAGTCTCGCTATGGTGTCGAAATTCCCGGGGGCCCTCGTTCCGTCAACAAAGGAGATGTCTTTTCTCTCGTCATCAGTCTCAACGCCGTCGAGGCCCATGGCATAACGGAATGTAAGGTCTTCCGAATAGAGGTTCCTGAGGTTCGGGAAAGCGGGGTAGTAAATGACCCTGAGCGGGTTCATGTTCGACCACGCGCGCACCTTGTGCTCATCAGGCGCCGAGAATCTGAATCTTCCGTCGATCTTGAAGAACGGCACATGGAAGATCTTGGCCTGAGGCGCGATCGTCGGCTTGAGAACGATAAGCCGCATGCTTTCCGGGAAACGGTCCATGACGAAAGCCTTGGCGCACGCCATGCAGAGGAATACGCGTGCCGGCGCCCCTCCTTTCAGCTCCGCGCCGCATTCCGGGCAGACAAGTGAAATGAATAGCCTTTCTCCGCTCATCTTCTCCTATTCTCCAGCGCTCCCTCGAAAACGGTCGAGATCAATGACAGGATGCCCTTGAGAAACGGCGTCAGCGGGGTCTCGGGAGTCTCACCGATCTTCTCTATCGACGGGCCTTTTGGCGAAACCTTGACGACATACGGCGTCCGGAAAAGGAGATACGCGGCGTTCAAACCTCCGCCGAAGACCAGCGAGGCGAACATGAAAAAGATGGATCCCGCGTATATCACGCCCGTGACATCTATTTTTGACATTGAGAAGGTCCCGAGGACAAAGCCGAGGAATTTTCCAAAGAAGAAGCCGAGCATTCCGGCGAGAAGGAAGGAAAGCATGACGATCTTCTTCCTCTGGCAAGGCAGCCGCCCCCAGAGAAATCCTCCTTCAACGAGGTCATATGTCACGGAAAAGTAATTGTTCTTCAGTTTGAACAAAAGTTCTTCGACCGGGTAATAGATGATCGAGACATCCATTTCCAATATCTCAAGCGTGTCCTGGTCTTTTTTTGCGGACTTTACCCCCTTCTCGACGATCCTGTCGATCGGTATGTCGGGAGCGATCACCTCGCCCTCGACCGCAAGCTCATGAAGGACAACGGGCTTCATCTTGGGCAGGTTCTTGAGCGCCGACTCCCTCAGCCTGTCCTGGGCGAGTTCAGCCTCCTGGATCTTCGCGGCTTCATACACGTACCTGTAGTCGCCGAGGACCACCCTGCTGTCCTCTTCCCTGACGATTTCCGTCTTTTTCCTCCTGTATGAAGATAGGTTCCCAGGCCCCGCGTTTTCCGGCAAGTCATGAACCTCCTTGTAAATAATTCTCTCCCTGCCTGTTTCCATAACACCGCCGCGTTTGCCTGATACCATGTAAAGCGGGACGAACCTGATCCTTCTCGACAGGAGGACAGCCGATTCCTTCAACCCCTCCTTTACAAGCGGCGCGCGGAAAAGGTCCTCCGTCTCCCGTCGCACGTCCTCCGCTTTCATCCTCGCGGGGATCGCAAACCTGGGGATAAAATCGTCCGCCTTGTAATAGAGAGGCTTGTCGCAGTATCTGCAGGACATTTTCCTGGAACCCATAGGGGCGGGAAGAGTTCCTCCGCAGGCCGGGCAATTGAGGTTGACCGGGGGGCTCACCTGAACCTCCTCATCACATAATCCGAAATGAACGGCGTGGTAACGAGGACCAGCGCCAGGGTTACGAAGAAAGCGGCGGGAACGGACTTGATAAAGAAGGAAATCACCGTGAATAAAAGAAAATACGCGATAAAGTGACCCAGCAGGAGGCGGTTCTCGCCGGCGGTCGTCGGAAGTGGAAAAGGCTCGAAATAGGTTCTGCCCGCCACGGCGTCCACGTAAGCCTTGAGGGGGTTCCCTTCGATGCCGAAGGTGAACTCGTAGAAAGGAAGATGGTAAACGACCGGCGCATCTCCGCCCCGGGCTTCAAAATACAGCAAGGACTCCTCCACGGGAACCACAAGCTCACCCCACTCCTTCGCTTCGGGAGGGAGTATGAGAGGGCTGCCCGACGGGATCTCCAGATCCTCGAAGAATGGAGGATGAGGAGTGAATCCGGCGCGCGTAACTTCACATCCTTCGACCTTGCCGACTAGAAAAGGTAGGAGGACTTTTTTTCGGGAAAGGATCCTGGGCATTCCGGCGCCGGTCTTGGCTATCGCTTCGGAAAAAAGAGAATCCGCCCTTTTCTCCGTTATGATGAAATCGAAGCAGAGCTCCCGGAAACTGGCGGCCCTTCCGGTGTAAAGCGTTGAGCCGCAAAAACAGCAGACGATGAAATCCTGCTCCGCCTGAAGCTCTACAGCCCCTCCGCAATTGGCACATTTTATCCCTGCCATCTGCGGCTATCCCTCAGACCGACCTCGGCGATTCCTGCCAGGCAGATTCGCGGTACCACGCCGGTTCAGTAGCCGAGACTTCCTTGTTGAGCTCCTCTTCTATGTCGGTATGGAAGGTCGACCATTTTTCGCATCTGCCGCAGTAATCCCTCCAGGACGGACTTTCTTCTCCGCATGAACCGCATTTGTAAGCCATCTCCATGGGCTTCATCAGCCTCCTCATCTCGTTGTAATGGGAACAGGCGCGGAGGTATTCCTCCCTTCGCTCGTTGATCTTCGCCAGGTGGAACTCAACGGTCGGAGTGGGGGAAACGAGCGACTCGATCTCGGTGAAGAGCGCCTCGGCCTTCTGAAAAGAGCCGAGCTTGAGGTGAAGCCTGGCAAGGAGGAACTTGGGGGTGACCTTTTTCGGCATCAGCGACGTCGCCGATTCGTATTCTCCGATCGTCTTCTCGGGTTCGCCTTTTTCCATGAGAAGCTTTTCCATGAACAGAAGAGGGACGATCGATCCGCTCTTCGCGTAGCACTCCCTGTAATTCTGAATAGCGCCCTCTTCGTCTCCCGCAAGGAGGTAGGCCTCGGCCAGGCGGATGTAGGAGGGCATGAACGCGGGGTAGTCCTTCTTGATCGATTCCAGGCCCAGGACGGCTTCATCGAGCCTCTTTCGGTCGAGCAGGGAACTGAAGATCTGGTAATCTATCGCGGGAGAGAACTCCTCGTCGGCCTTTCTTTCTTCCTCGAGAACGTTCGCCTTCAGGATCTTGACCTGGATCTCCTTGGCTTTCTGCCAGTTCTTTTCCTTGATGTAGATGTTCCTCATGAGCCTGAGGGCGTGAAGGGCTCTCCTGGGCTGTATCGAGATTATCTCGGAAAGCCACTTCTTGCCTTCTTCGAAGCTCCCCTTGGAAACATGGTCCTCCACCATCGCGTAGAGCGCCTGCAGGTGTCTGGGGTTGACCACGAGGGCTTTCAGATGCCACGAGATCGCCTCTTCTATCTTCCCGATGCTCCTGAGGGTGTCACCAAGTTTGATAAGCGCGGGAAGAGAAGAGGGATTGAGGGCGATCGCCTCCTTGAAATGCTTTATCGCTTCCAGAGGCCTGGCGCCTAGTACGGCGTCCATGCCTTTGAGGTACTTCGTCTCGGCCTCCCTGGCCGCGCGCTCGCGGAACTTCGCGAGCCACATGGAAACGATCTTTCCGAGCCCCAGCGTGAGCGTAATGAATGAAAAGACTACGAAACCTGTCGAGAGGGAAAGAACGAGGGCCGCGGCAACGGTCGTCTCGATTCCGAAGATGGAAAACGGTTTTTTCAGAAGTTCAATGTTCTCTTCAGCCGCCCTTACGATGGCGATGACGAAAAGAAAAAGGACACCGAAGATGAGCGCCGTTCTCTGGCGCATTTGGGCTCACTCCTCTTCTTCGAGCTGGCCCTTGTCCTGGAGTTCCTGGCACTCCACGCAGTGGCGTGCCCACGGAACAGCCTCCAGCCTCCTCGCCTCTATCTTCTCCCCGCAGTGCTGGCATTCTCCGAAGGCCGTCTCCTTGACCCTTCTCAGGGCCGCGTCTATCAACCGGAGCAGCCTGCGGTCGGTGTCGGACAGGGAGTACCAGTATTCCTTGTTGTAATTGACGGAAGCTTCGTCGACAGAATCCAGAGTCCCGTCAGCGCCCGCGTCGCCGCTTCTCTTGATCTTGTCCACGTAGGCTGCTTCAAGGTCGGCCTTCTTTTTCTTCAGGGCTGCTTCGAATTTGGCTCTTGATTTCTTGTCCATTGATCCCGGTCCTCCATTACTTAGAGTAAGGAATATTATTATACAGAGTGTAGCCTCTGTAAACCTGTTCCATCAGCACCAGCAGGGAAAGCTCGTGGGTGAAGGTCATCTTCGAGAGCGAGAGCGGGGCGGCGCGTTCCGGGAGCAGGCTTCTGTCCAGCCCGTGCGCGCCTCCGATCAGGAAGCAGATCTTCTTTCCCGAGTCCTTGAAGCCCGCGAGGAAGGACGCGAACTTGGCGCTATCCATCTGCGCCCCCTCCGGCGTCAGCGGAACGGCTTCGCAGTTCTTCGGGACCTTCGAGAGCAGGTCTTTTGTCTCCCTGCTCCTCCTTGCCGCCGGGTCTTTCACCGGAGAATCGGGGACGGACGAGATCTCGATCTTCCACTCGCCCCTCACGCTCCGCGCGAGCCTTTCGACCTCTTCTCCGATAGCTTTGTTCCTGATCCTGCCTACGGTCAATATCTTTATCTCCCACATCGTTTAAACGCCAATGATAGCCTATTCCTTGTCTTCTTTCAAATGTTCCCACAGGCTCTTCCTGCTTATGCCGAGCCACCTGGCGGCTTCGCCCCTCCTGCCGCCGGTCTTTTTGAGCACCGCCTCGATGTACCTCCTCTTCAGCTCATCGAGCGTGAGCCTTTCAGAAACCGCTCCCGAGACCGGTTCGTCCCCGGGGAACAGGAAGTTCGGGGGCAGATCGCTGATCTCCAGCGGATCGCTCCCTGAATGGCAGAGCTGGCGGACGACGTTCTCCAGTTCCCTTACGTTACCCGGCCATCCGTGGCTTTCAAGGCATATCGCTAGGCCTTGGCTCACCTCAGGAACCTTTTTTCCCGCTTTCCTGCACTCCTGTTTCATGAATGCAGTGATGAACCTCGCTATGTCCCCGCGACGCTCCCTGAGAGGCGGAAGGTCTATGCGGAAAACGTCCAGTCTGTATAGCAGGTCGGCTCTCAGCCTTCCTTCCCTGACCAGTTTTCCGGGGTCTTCGGGAAAGGAGACTATCATTCTGCCGCGAAAGCTGGTTTTTCTCGTTGCTCCGATCTTTTCGAACTCGCCCGACTCGACAAGCCTCAGGAAGATGGCCTGCGCGGAAGGCGGAATCTCTTCCAGCCCCGAGATGCCGAGAGTCCCGCCTCCGGCCGCCTCCAGGATCCCGATCCTCGGCAGGACTCCCGTGGCGACCCCTCTTTCGACTCCGAGTATCTCCGATTCGATGAGGCTTTCCGGGACGCTGCCGGCGTGCCACTCGATGAAAGGTTCCCCCTCTGTCCCGCTTTTTTCGTGGATATACCTTGCGATGTAGCTTTTACCGGACCCGGTCTCCCCCACTATGATGACCGGCCTTTTTTCCCTGGAGAGCTTTTCCGCTAGGCCGACGGCGTACCTGAATTCCGGGTCCCTGCCGACCGGCTTCATCCTACAACGCCACTCTCGGGGCGTCGAGCCAGATCTTTTCAAGGTTGTAGTATTTTCTCTTCTCGTCGAGGAAGATGTGGGCTATGAAAAAACCGTAATCGAGGAGCACCCACTGGGCGTTCCTCATGCCTTCGACGTTGTAAGGCTTGATCTCGAACTCTTCTCTGAGGTCTTCTTCAAGTCTTTTCGCGATGGCGTGGACCTGCCTCGTGTTGGTTCCGCTGGCGAGCACGAAATAATCCGTCATCGTGGTGAGCTTCGTCAGGTCGAGCACAAGCGTTTCTTCGCCCTTCATGTCCCCGATCACCGCCGCGACCTTCTTAAGTATCTTTTTCTCCTTCGCTCTCATCGCGCCTCCGTCCTTCACGAATATACAGATTGCTTCTGAATATACTCCCAAACGCTTTTTGACAGCAAGCGGGATGGATCCTTCCCCGAGGCGATCGTTATCCTGATCCCGTCGGAACTTATGTGGACCTCTTTCGTTCGCATGATCGTGTCTTCGCGACCCGCCTTTTCGATTTTTGCGCCGCTCCTCGGAAAGACCGCAAGCTTCGCCAGCATTCTTATCTCCGCGGGATCCTTCCAGCGGGGAAGGTCCCTGTAGGAATCTGCTCCCATGATGAAATAAAGTCCGGATTTCGGATATTTCCCTCTCAGGTATCTGAGGGTGTCGGCCGTGAAGGAATATCCTCCCTTCTCCAGCTCCACCGTATCGATCAGCCAGTTCTTTTTCCCGCTGATCGCCAGCGCGGTCATGTTGGCTCTGTGAAAGCCCGACGCAACCGGCTTATGCCCCTTCAGCTTGTGCGAGGAGCAGGGAACGAAGAGAACAAGGTCCAGCCCGAGTTCCTTCTCTGCCGCCGCCGCTATTTTCAGATGGCCCTTGTGTGGGGGGTCGAAGCTTCCCCCGAGAACGCCTATCTTCATTGGTCGTCCCTGAAGTAGCTCCATACTGTCTTAAGGAGCGGGTTCAGCCCCTTGTGCGCCGCGGCGGAGATCCTCAGGTAGGAATCGCCCCTGTCGACGCAGAAGCTTCTCAGCTCTTCCTCTTTATCCGAATTTTCCGTTATGTCGATCTTGGTGCCAAGGATGACCCTGGGCTTTTCCATCAACTTCGGGTTGTACATGAAAAGCTCGTTTTCAATCAGTTTCAGTCTTTGAAGAGGCGTCGAGGTCTCGTCCGAAAGATCCACCAGGTGCAGGATAACCCTCGTCCTTTCGACATGCTTCAGGAACTCGTCCCCGAGGCCCGACCCGCTGTGGGCCCCCTCTATGAGCCCGGGAATGTCCGCGATCACGAACGACCTGTGCCGTTCTCCCTCTACGACTCCGAGGTTCGGGCTCAATGTGGTGAACGGGTACGCCGCTATCTTCGGCTTGGCCCTCGTGAGTGCTGCGAGGAGGGTGGATTTCCCGGCGTTCGGCATTCCGACCAGTCCTACGTCGGCGAGAAGCTTGAGTTCCAGGTTGAGCCACTTCTCCTCGTTGTCCCCGCCCCTGTCGGCTCTCCTGGGAGCCTGGTTCGTCGCGCTCTTGAACCGCGCGTTCCCCCTTCCGCCCTGTCCGCCTTTGGCGACAAGGAATTTCTGTTTGTGCTCCACGAGATCCGCGACCGGCTCGCTGTTCCCGTCGATGAATATCTGCGTTCCGATCGGAACGTAGATGAAGCAGTCCTTTCCCGCCGGTCCGCTTTTAAGCGCGCCCATCCCGGGAGTCCCGTTCTGCGCCTCGAACCTTCTCTTGTACTTGAAAGAAAGGAGGGTCCTCAGGGTGTGTCTTGCGACCACATAGACGTTCCCGCCGCGCCCGCCGTCACCGCCGTCGGGTCCGCCCTTGGGAACATACTTTTCTCTTCTGAAGCTTACAGCTCCGGCTCCCCCCCGTCCCGATCTGACGAAGATCCGAGCCGAATCGACGAACATCAAGCTCTGCTATTGAACGATATCGACATAGATGCCGAGGCGGCCCCTGTGCCTGTAGGCGACCTTTCCGTCGGTCAGAGCGAAGAGAGTGTCGTCGCTCCCTATGCCTACATTGCGTCCCGGCTTGTGAGGAGTTCCCCGCTGACGGATAAGGATGGTCCCAGCTGTGACCTGTTCTCCTCCGAACCTCTTGACGCCCAGCCTCTGGGAGTTGCTGTCTCTTCCGTTCCTGGAGCTTCCCTGTCCTTTTTTATGTGCCATTGGTCCTTCTCCTCGCTACTTTTCCAAAGCGGATACTTCGATAAGGGTGTAGATCTGCCTGTGGCCTCTGAGCTTCTTGTACTGTTTCCTTTTCTTCTTATGAAAAACAAGCACTTTCCTGGCTTTCAGCTCTTTCACCGCGGTGGCTTTCACGATCCACTTTCCGTTCTCGTTGAAGTCCACCTTGTTGTCCGCCGAGACCAGGATGGGGGTGAAGTTGACTTCCTCTCCGGGCTGAACGTTCAGTCTTTCGACCCTGAGTTTGTCGCCCACGCTGACTTTATGCTGCTTTCCACCGGTTTTGATTATGGCGTACATTCGATCCTCCATAGCGAACGGATATGATGAACCAAAAACCCTTATTTGTCAAGTAGATGAAATGGAAAAGGAGAAGGCCTCCCCGGAGCGCCGGAGTTGATCATGCTTCTATCTTCTTGATATGAAAGAGTTTTCAGGCTTCAGGCACGAACCACAATCAAGTCTGAGAACGCCTCCGGAATTGTGCCCGGGCCCTTCCGCGCCTATTCCTGGTCGCGCGGCTTCGCCCGGACCGCGAGGAGAGTGACATCGTCGAACTGGGGCAGGGCTCCGCGCCACGAGTCGAAGCGGACGAACAGTTCCTCGAGGATGACTTCCGGCGGGCAGTTGACTGCGTTCCTGAAATACTCCGCGCACCTCTCGTAATCGAGCAGCTCTCCGTCGGGTCCCGGCTGTTCCAGGTAACCGTCCGAGAGAAGCAGGATGGTGTCGCCAGGCATTATCCGGAACCTGATCTCTTCATACGGAAGGTCTATCTCGGTCCCCAGGAACATGCCGCTGAGCGGGCTTCGTTCTATCGATCCCGTGGCGGCCCGGTGTATGAAGAACGGCGGCATCGCGGCTCCCATGGCGCGGGCTTCCCCGTCCTTTATCCGCAGGATGCCGAACGCCATGAATATCTGCCCGAGACCTATCGTTCTAAGGGTCTTGTTGCATTCGCCGAAAATCATGTCGAGTTCCGGCTCGCCGCAGAGTCTCGCGAAGAGGCCCTTCATGATGGACACCATGATGCCCGCGCGGGTCCCGTGGCCAGTCGCGTCCCCGATGGCCAGGGTGATCGTCCCGTCATCCGCGACATGCACGTCGTAGTAATCGCCGCCCACTTCCGTTGCCGTCCGGATCCTCGCCGCCAGTGCGTAGAGAGGGTGGTCGGGCATGTGAGAGGGCAGCATCGAGAGCTGGAGTTCCCTCGCCTCTTCGAGCTCCTGGCTCTTACGCTCGTTCTCTATCCTGATGGCGCGTGATTCCGCCTCCATCATCCTCGACTCCAGCTCGGCGGCCTGGGCGTGGAGTTCCGCCTGCACGAGCTTGTGTTTTTGCCGCTCCCTCGCCTTCTCGAAGCGGACTATCACGAAGACCAGGCCCGCAAGCGTCAGCATGTAGAGCCCGTAGGCCCACAGGGTCTTCCACCACGGCGGCTTCACGAGTATCCCGAGGGTGACGCCCTCTTCGTTCCACACCCCGTCGCCGTTGGTCCCCCTGACCCTGAGAGTGTAGGAGCCCGCGGGCAGGGTGGTGAACATGACGAACCTTCGGGTCCCTATGTTCATCCATTCGTCCTGGAGGCCTTCCAGGCGATACGAATACCGGTTCTTCTCGGGCGCAGCGAAATCGAGCGACGCGAATTCGAAAGAGACGACCCTGTCTCCGTGGCCCAGAACGATCTCCGGAGTATATGTGATCACGCTCTTCAGTATCGTCCTGCCGTCCTTGTCCGGCCCCAGGGGAACGGCCCGCCCCGAGATCTTGAAATCCGTGATGACCACGGGAGGCCTGAACGGGTCGTCGAGAATCTGTCCCGGATCGAAAGCGTTGAAGCCGGAGATCCCTCCGAAGAACATCTCGCCCCTTCCGTCCTTGTAATAGGCGCCGCCGTTGAACTCGTTGCTCTGCAGGCCGTCCTCGACGGTAAACACCCTCACCGTTCCGGTTCCGGGGGAGTATTTCGCGATCCCGGCGTTGGTGCTGAGCCAGAGGTCACCGCCGCCATCCTCGAGGATCCCGTATATGCCGTCGTCGGGTAGCCCGTCGCTCTTCCTGACCACGGTAAAATGTCCCGTCGCGCGGTCCATCCTGTTGAGGCCTCCGCCGAAGGTGGCTATCCAGAACCTCCCTTCCCGGTCCTCGTGGATGGAGAAAACGTAATCGCTTGAAATGCTCAAGGGATCTAGAGGATCGTTCCTGAAGCGGGTGAATGTCCCCGCGGCCCTGTCGAAACGGTTGAGCCCCGCGCCCTGGGTCCCGAACCACAAGACCCCGCTCCTGTCCTCATAGGCGATCCTGACATAATCGCTTGATATGGTTTTCGGATTATCCGCCGCCGAACGATAGTGGACGAACTTCGAAGCGGCGGGGTCCCACCTGTCGAGGCCTCCGCCGTGAGTCCCCACCCAGATGGTCCCGAGGCTGTCCCTGAAAACCATCCGCAGGTCGTTGTGGGAGAGGCTCCCCGGATCCGAGGGGTCGTGCCGGAAATGGCTGAACTTGCCGGTTTTCGGGTCGAACTTGTCGAGCCCGCCTCCGTTGGTCGCCACCCAGAGCGTCCCGTCGGGGTCCGGGATGACCATCCTCACGGAGTTGTGGCCGAGCGAACCTGGGTCGGAAGGATCGTGCAGGTAACGCTTGAATTTCCCCGCGGCCCTGTCCATGAGGTTGAGTCCGCCGTCGTTGGTTCCCACCCAGAGCCGGCCGTTTTCCGGCTCGCAGAATGTCCAGACGATGTTGTCGCTGAGCGACGACGGGTCTTTCGGATCGTTCCTGAACAGAAGGAAATTCTTCTTCCTGAGGTCGCACCTGCTCGCCCCTCCGCCGTAAGTACCCACCCAGAGCACCATCGAACTGTCCAGGCAGAGGGACCAGACTCTGTTGCTGCCGATGCTTCTCGGGTCCTGAGAGTCGTTCCTGAAGTTCGCGAATATCCCCGACGCCGGGTTCTTGAGCCTTGATAGCCCGCCCCCGTCGGTTCCGGCCCAGATAGTCCCTTCCGGATCGACGATCACGGCGAGGACATGGTCGTCGCCGAGGCTCGACGGATCTTCTTCCGAATGCCTGTATATAATGAATCTGCCCGTCTTCGGATCGAGCCTGTTGAGCCCGCCGCCGTTCGTACCGATCCACAGAGCCCCCGACGGGTCGCCAGCTATCGCTCTCACGTCGTCGTGACTGAGCGAGCCGGGATCTGACGCGCTACGAGTATAACGCGTGAATTTCCCTGTTTCCGGATCGAGCTTGCAGAGCCCGCCGCCTGAGGTTCCCACCCAGATTGCGCCGGCCCTGTCTTCAAAAAGCGCCCTGACGTCGTCTCCCGATATCGATGAAGGATCTGAAGGGTCACGCCTGAAATGTCTGAAACTCCCCGTCTTCCTGTCCAGCAGGTCCAGGCCTCCGCCGCCGGTTCCCACCCAGACCCTGCCCTTCCTGTCCTCCAGGACCGCCCATACTATGTTGTTGCCGAGACTCGCGGGATCGGCAGGGTCGTGCTGATAATGGGCGAACTTCTCGGTCGCGGGATCGAAATGCTCGAGGCCTTTATAGAAACTCCCGATCCAGAGCGTTCCGTCGGAGCTTTCCGAGATCGATTTTATCTCGTTGTGGGCCAGGCTGTTCGGGTCCTTCGGGTCCGGCTTGAATATCTTGAACGTGTATCCGTCGTAGCGGTTCAGCCCGTCCTCTGTAACGAACCACATGAAGCCCCGGCTGTCCTGGGTCATCGCGTTTACGATGCTCTGGGAGAGGCCGTGCTCGATCGACAGCGTGCGGAAAGTTACACCGTTCTGAACGGACTGGGAGGAAACGGCCAGCCAGGTAAAAACCGTCAGGAAAATCATCAGGCGAAAGCGCAGGGACAGGGACTTCATACCGGCATTCTCCACTAAAACTCCAACAATGGCTACGCCTCTTCAGGACGCTTTGTTTCAGTATTATTTTGGATAAAAACCGGCTTCTTGTCCAGCGTCCGAAGAAAAAACGCCGCGGTTTCCCGCGGCGCCATGGTCGTGTTTATCTATAAAGAGCGTTTAAGGCTACTTTTCCCCTTCGATCCTTTCGAGCTCGGCGTAGGCCATCTCGGCGATCTCCTTCCGGAGACCCTGCGACGCGATCAGGTCGGTAAAGGCTCTCCGGCCGTCAACCAGTTCCTTGATGTATACCTTGATCTCCTCTTCGGAATAGTAGTTCTTCGGATCCCACTCGGAGAGGATCTTGCCGTCGCACTCGAAGACCTCCTCGGTCTTGAGCGGGCACTCGCGGTAGCCGTTGGAGCCTCTCAGGTCCCCTCTCTGCAGGGCGGCCATCACGTCAATGGGAACTCTCTTCGCCTTCCTGACGAGGGTCTTCTTGCCGGTCTCCTTGTCTATGTTGATGATCTCTCCCATGCCGCCGGTGTTGTACTGGAAGAAATGGACCTTGCCGGGGTACTTCTCCACGAGGCCCTTGATGATGTCGTGAAAAACGTTGACCTTCCTTCCCTGGTCGCCGATGATGAAGTCGTCCATACCGACGATCCTGACGCTCTCGCCGGCCTTCTCGGGGACGGTGGCGAACGAGTGGGTCGATTCCCCCCACAGGTAGGCGAGGACACCCTGCTTCCAATCGAGTCTCTGCGCGAAGGGCATCATCGTGTTCCTTCTCGTGATGAATGCGAATACGAGGCCGTCGAGCTCTTCAAGCGTGGGGATGTTGATCGAATCGGCGCAGATCGAGACCTTTTTCCCGTCCCTTTCTACCTTGAGGTGCTTCCTGTTGAGGACGCCCCTGCCGTTCTCGCCTAGCCGCTCGTCAAGGAAGTTGATGTTGCCCTCGTAGTCCACCATCACGTTCTCGAGAAGAGCGGTCTTGTGAACGAGGGAGTTGTACATCGCCTCCTGGAGCTTCACGTCGACGTCGGTTTTCACGTAGTAGTTCTGCTCCGTTCCGAAAGCAGAGCCGTCCTTCTTGAGCATGACGATGTCGTCCTGCGCGACGAAGGTGCCTTCCTTCTTCGACGGGTCGAGGCCGAGCTGGTGGCACGACCAGGTTGATTTGCCGGTAGCGGTGAGGCCGAACATGAAGACGCCGAACTTCTTCAGCTTGTCCTTCTTGTGGTCCCTCGCCTTGACGATCTTCGTTCCGGCGTGGAGGCCCAGCATTCCCTGCTGGTCTGCGCGGAACATCGCCTGCCTGAGGAAACCTTTCTTGCACTCTCCGGTGTAGTCTGTTCCAAGGGCGATGTTGATGTTGTGCTCGGGGATGACGAGCACCTGGAGCCTCATCATGTGCTCCTCGGGTATGTGGATCATGATGAACTCGGGGCCGGGCTTGCTTTCGTCGACGTCGTTCATCGTCATCGCCCACTGGTAAGCTAGGCGGTAGTTCTTGATGTCCGCTACCGAGACATAGATGTTGCATTTCGGGTTGTACTCGGCGTTGTCGCACATTTGCCTGCGGACATGGACGAAAGGCATCGTCTTGAGGAGCTCGAGGACCTTCTTCAGCTGGCCGGGAGCTTTTTCGACGATCTCCAGCTGAACCTTGGTCGGCTTGGGGACCACTATTCCCGGGCCGTCTCCGAGATAAACGGTCTTCGCTGCCATCCTCGATGAGATCTTGGAATACCAGAGCGGCGAGCCTGTCTTGGTGAAACGGGCCGTCGCGTAAGCTTTCTTCTTGAGCTCCGCCATGGTCGGATGCTCGATGTTGGGTCCCTTCAGCGACGCGGGAAGGGCGTCCGCGAACTCCTTGTAAACCTTCGGATCGTAAGGCGTTGTTGACATTGTTCCCTCCTATAGGAAAAATCCTAGCTTCGTATTATAACCCGAAGAAAATTATAAAGCTAACTTGGTTCCGGGGTCGTCAACCGGGGCTTGAATAATGGACGGCCCTCGCGGCGAGGGCTGCAGTCGAGAATGCGGCCTGGAGGTTGTAGCCTCCCGTGTCGCCGTCCATGTCGAGCACCTCTCCGATAAAATAGAGGCCGGGAACGAGCCTCGACTCCATCGTTCTGGAACTCACCTCCTCGAGCGCGACGCCGCCCCTCGTCACCATCGCCTCCTCGACTCCGCCGAGGCGGCTGACGACAAAAGGGAAACCGGTGAGATATTCGACCAGGAGGAGGCGTGATTCCTTTGAGAGCTGCGCTCCCGTCTGGTCATGTGCGATCTTGGCGAGCTCGAGGATCTTATCGACAAGCCTCTCCGGCAGGCCGAACACGGAGAGGACTTTTCTTACCTGCCGTGTTCCGGATTCCCTGAACCTCGAGAGAAGCAGCGCGTCCATCTCGGCTTCACTCATGCCTTTAACGAACGACGCCCTCATCGTGTCCCCCTTGCGGATGAACCTTGAGATGTCGAGGATGACCGGCCCCGATAGGCCGGTATGAGTGATCAGCAGGTCGCCGCTCTTTTCCGCGAGTTTTTTCATGCCGCGATGAAGAGAAACGACAGCTTCCGCGAAAGAGATGCCCGAAAGGGAAGCCATTTTGTGATCCTTGACGATGACTGGCGCGAGGGCCGTCCCGGTCTCTGTCACCTTGTGGCCGAGGCTTCTAGCAAAAGCGTACCCGTCGCCCGTCGAACCGGTTTGCGGATAGGTCATCCCGCCCGTGGCGACAACGACATTCTCAGAGAAAAGCTCCCCGCTTTTCGTGAGAAGGTGAAAACCATTTTCCTTTCGCGAGATTTGCAGGAGCGGGTCTCCCAATTTTATTTCGACCTTGCTCGAGGCGCACGCCTTTTGTAGGACCTCGAGCACCTTCACCGCGTTGCGGACGGCGGGAAAGACTCTTCCGCCCGGCTCAGAAGTGACGGGAAGCTCTCTCTCGTCGAAGAACTTGACGAGGTCCCTGTTCTGAAAATTCATGAGGGCCGGTTTCAGGAATTTCCCGTTGTCGCCGTAATGGGAGATGAAATCCGCCACATCTCCCTCGTGGGTAATGTTGCACTGGCCCGCTCCGGTCATTAGGAGTTTCCGCCCCGGAGAGTCGTTCTTCTCCAAAAGAATAATTCTCCTGCCCTTTACTGCCGCCTTAGCCGCGCAGAAGAGCCCCGCCGGGCCGCCCCCTATGACGGAAAGGAAATATCCCTCCCTAGCGATCCCCGCCTCCGGAGAACTGCTTCTCCCAATCGATCTTCGCCGTCACCTGCATCACGATGAACAGAGTGATGACGCAGGCGATCGTTATGGCGAGGCCCGTGTAGCCCTCGAGGAAGAAGGCGTAAGAGAAAAGGATAAGATAAACGAACTGCGATATTCCCGTCTCGATGAGGGCGAACCTCACTCCCGCGACGATCCTCATGTAGGAAATGACCAGGAATATCGAGACCGCGGACGATATGACGAAGGCGAGCGTCAGGTTGACGAGGTCCGCGAGGTACGCCATCAGCAGGTGGAAGCTGAAAAACGCGCAGGCGATGAAGAAATAGTTCATCGGATGTATGTTCACCTTTTTCACCGCAGTTATGATGAACATCAGGAACATGAAAAGAAAGAGTGAGACCGGGGCGAAGTAGGTCACCTTGCTGACGAACGGGCCGGGATTGATCTTCTGCGGCATCTTCATCCCGATCTGTATCCCCGAAAGAAGGTTGGTGTAGCTCCATTCGAGCGTCCAGCCCTGGGGTGTCTCGCGTTTCGAGACGGGCGAGATGCTGTTCTCGGGAAAATCTATTTTCTTGAAATCGGTTTCCATTACAAGCGAGAAGTTCTTCGTCTGGGAGACATCCTTTCCGAAGTTGTACCACCATTCGTCCATCCCCTGCGACTGGTAGGCGATCTCGACGCTCTTCTCCCCGCCGGGATCAAGACGGATGAGCTCCGATATTTTCCCCGCGGCTGGTTTCAGGTCTTCGACGGGAACTCCGCCTATCTTCATCGTGAAGTTGTCGTAGACGCCGTCCGAAGCGGGAAAGGTATACTCGAAGAGGTAATAAGCTTCTTCAGCAGAAGGATTCTTGATAAGGTACTTTCCGTCAAACGCTACTTTGTACACGGAGTACCATAGTAGTCCTTTCTTCCTCTGGTCTAGCTTTATCTTTACGTTGATGCTCGAACCTCCCAGGATAGCGGGATAGTTATCTGTCATAACGACTTTTTCTTCGATTACTTTTCCCTCTTTTGTTGTCGTTGCAGTAACTTCTCTTTTTACCTGTTGGAAAAGGAGCGGCGCCTGCTGCTGCTGCGCGGTGCCCCAGAGCTGGCCGACGGCCTTCTTGAGCTTTCCGTCGAACTGGTACGTCCGGACGTTAGTTATGGTGCCGAGGATCATCCACGCGATGGTCGTGCAGATGAAGATGAAGGTCATGGCCACTATTCTCTTGAACATGCGGATCACCTCCGACAAGGATATTTTACCTCAGTAAAGACAAAGCTAAAAGATGTCTGCCACAGAGCGGAGAACAGCAAATAAAGGTTTTTTAACGAACCTGCCTAAACTGGACTCGGCTGTAAGATAATATTGTTCTTTGGATATATAATGGATCATGGAGGATGGAATTCAGTACATGCAGGATAAAAGTTATCTGCAAGCAGAGGCGTCCAAGGAATATTTCAGGCCCACAGGAGATATCGTACTTCTACTTCTATTTTCCGTATTCACATTGCTGGGTTCGGCAAGTCAGTTGTTTTCCAAAAATGAACGCGGATACATCGTGATAATAATACTGTCTCTCATATCGATCGCGGGATCGGTCATTGCTATCAATAATGCCGCCAAGCCAGTTATCATTATTCGTAATAATTGCATCTCCTTCTATCCGCCATATTCGAACGACATGAAGACAATTGAATCAGGAAGTCTTGTAACGCTCTATTCCAGAAGCAGAGATATACTGTCGTTCACAACGACGGATGGAAACATTGAAAAAATATCAATAGGCCGTCTCGGAAAAAATGACCGTGAAGAGGTTTTGAACCTGGTTCTTTCCCTATTGAATCATCACGGTAACCTTCCCTATTGATGACGATGAACAAATCCGCCTGTCTATCTCCGAAAAAGTCTACGGAAAAGGATTGACCTTGACCGGGAAAGGCAGTCAACTGATAATGAATATCGGAGGATGTAACCTAGATGAAAAAAGCTCTTGCCATGTTGTTCCTCCTTGTCGGATGCGTCAAGGTGCCCCACGGAGTTTCGCCCGTCAAAGACTTTAAGCTTGACCGGTACCTGGGCAGATGGTACGAGATCGCAAGGCTCGACCACTCCTTCGAAAGAGGATTGACCAGGGTCTCCGCCGAGTATTCCATGCGCCCGGACGGAGGGGTTAAGGTCGTCAACAGCGGCTTTTCCGAAAAAGAGAACCGCGGAAAGGAAGCCGTCGGCAGAGCCTACTTCGTGAAGGACGCGGAGACCGGATTCCTCAAGGTTTCCTTCTTCGGCCCGTTCTACGGCTCCTACGTCATCATCGATCTGGACAGGGAAAACTACAATTATTCTCTCGTGTGCGGCCCCACCAGGGATTACCTCTGGATCCTCTCAAGGACAAAAACGATAAGCGACGGTGTTAAGGCCCGCCTGCTCGACAAAGCGAAAGCCGCAGGCTTCCCGACCGAAAAACTGATCTGGGTAGAGCAAGAGTAGAAGCTCACGATAGGTCGCCGGCCCCAGCCCGCGGGGTCAGGCCATGCATTATGCATATGGGGGACAAAGTAGATTCCGCAACTTTTCGCTCGCGGCTTCGGCAACCGTTTGGCATCCCTCGAAGGTTTTCTAGCAAGGACACTTTTTTTGTGGGGCAATCCGGGCGATTCGTGAATCGCCCCTACAGGAAAACTCTTTCCCTATTGAACCTCCAGCCTTACGCCTTCAGCCTTCAGATCTGATGTCAGTTCTGCTCTTCCGCCCACTCGTTGAAGAGCGAGAGGAGTTCGAAGGGGGTCTTGACGACGGAAAGGCTCTGCCTGAGGGAGGCGGCGTGGTCCATGCCCCTGGTGAACTTGCCGACGAAGAGCTTCATGTAGTGAAGCGCCTTGCCCGCTTCGAGCGACGAGATCAGGTCTTCGAAATGGCGCTTCATGAAGGCCAGCCGTTCATCCATTCCCGGTTCGCCGTAGGAGCCGGTTTCGAGGAACTCCATCGTCTGCTTGAAGATGAAGGGGTTCTTCACCGCTCCCCTTCCTATCATGACGGCGTCGCAGCCGGTCTCGTCGAACATCCTCTTGGCTTCCTGCGGCCTCGTAATGTCGCCGTTGCCGATCACGGGGACGGAGACCGATTTTTTCAGGAGCGCGATCTGCTTCCAGTCGGCCTTTCCGGTGTACATCGCCTTGCGGGTTCTCGAGTGAAGGGTGATGGCCGCAGCGCCGCCGTCCTCGAGGGCCTTTCCCACATCGGCGAAGTTGAGCGATCCTTCGTCCCACCCCGACCGTATCTTCGCGGTCACGGGGACGGGCAGGTTCGCCGACAGTATCTCGACGATGTGCCTCGCTTTGGCGGGCTCCCTGAGCAGGGCGGAGCCGCCTCCCGATTTCGTAATCTTCGGGACGGGACAGCCCATGTTGACGTCTATCATCCTCGCGCCGTAATCGACCGCCATCCGTCCCGCCTCTAGGAACCTTTCAGGGGTGGAGCCCGACAACTGAAGGGAGGTGAATTCGAGGTCGTCCTTGGACAGGTACTCGGAGAGCTTCAGCCTTCCCCTCAGGAGCCCCTCGATCGGCACCAGCTCCGTCACGGTGAGGCCCAGCGAGCCGAGGCTGTAAACGGTCTTCCTGAGTACTGCCTCGGAAAGGCCGGCCATCGGCGCGAATATCAGCGGCGGATCTATCAGCCTGTTCCCGACATGAAGAGCCTTCAAAAGAGATCGACCCCTTCTTTGCCGAGGAGCTCGATGTATTCGCCCTGCGTCCCTCTTTTTATGGGCCTTTCGGGGACGGCCAGCACTTTGAAGGTGACTTTGGCGGTGTCGAACATGACGACAAGCTCGTCGCCGACCTTGACCTTCGCCGCGGGCTTCGCAGTCCTGCCGTTGAGAAGGACATCACCCGCGCGCGTCTCGCGCTTGGCCTCGTTGCGCCTCTTGGCTATGTGTATGTTCCTGAGGAAAAGGTCGAGCCTCATTTGAGCCTCCAGTAGGCGTCCGCGGCCGCGAAAACGAGAAGGAGGATCGATATGTAGCCGTTGACGGTGAAGAACGCGGCGTCGAGCCTCGTCGTGTCGTCGGGCGTGATGATCAGGTGCTCGTACACGAGGAGCGGGGCGATCAGCAGGAGGCCGGCGTAGAAGAACATCCCCGCGCCGAAGCTCCACGCGGCGAGTCCGTAGCAGACGAAAGTGAGCAGGTGGAGGACAGCCGAGACCCAGAGCGAAGCCTTTATGCCGAACCTGGACGGTATGCTGTAAAGCCGCTCAGCCTTGTCTATATCGATATCCTGGATCGAATATAAGACATCGAAGCCCGCCACCCAGAATGTTACCGCAAGCGAAAGCCACATCGGGGGAAGGGCCCACTTTCCCGTCACGGCGAGCCATGCTCCCATCGGCGCGATGCCGTCGGTGAAGCCGAGGATGATGTGACAGAGCCAGGTGAAGCGCTTGGTGAAGGAATACCCCAGGAGGAAGAGCAGAGCGACCGGCGAAAGGTAGAAGCAGAGGTCGTTCAGGAGGTAGGCGGAAAGCACGAAAAGGACGAGGTTCAGAGAGAGGAAGAGCCATGCGAAGGAGAGGGAGAGCTCTCCCGAGGCGAGGGGCCAGTCCATCGTGCGGGGGTTCCTCTTGTCGAACTCGATGTCGGCTATCCTGTTGGCGGTCATGGCGAGCGACCTCGACGACACCATCGCCAGAAGTATGAGGAAAAGCGTCCTCATCGAGGGAAGTCCCCCTGCCGCCCAGAACATCGATATGAGGGCGAACGGCAGGGCGAAGACCGTGTGGTGGAACTTTATCATGCTGAGCGTCAGCCCTATCTTTTTCAGAACTCCCATGCCGATTCTCCAGCATATATCCTAAGACTTTTACGGCGCCGAGAAAAGGGCTTTTTCCGCAAACAGGAACAAAAAAGGGAAAATAGCGTATTATATATTTCTTTGAATAGGAGTGTATCCATGAAAAAACTGGTTTCAATGATCGCAGTTCTACTTATCGTCTCCCTTTCCGCTGTCGCTTCGGGCGACAAGTCGTTCGTCGAGGTTAAAGTATCCGACCTTAGCGAAATGGGCAAATTAAGGACCCTCGGGCTCGACGTGGCGGGCGTGAACCGCAATGAGAACCAGGTGGGGATAATAGCCTCCGCGGGGGATATCGAGCTTCTGAAAAGCGAAGGCTACGAGGTAATCGTCCGCGAACGCTCCGGCAGGGTCGAGGACGATGCCCTGGATCCCTATTACTCGCCGAACGAGATCCTGACCATCCTCCAGGAGGTCGAAGCCGCCCATCCCGCGATCGCGAAGCTCTTCGTGGCTTCGGACCAGCTCTGGGAAGGCCACTATGTTTACGCCATGAAGATAACGAAGAACGTGGACGAAGAGAACGACAGGCCTACATTCTTTCTCGACGCCCAGCACCACGCCAGGGAAGTGATGACCTCTCAGATCGCCATCGACATGATCCGGTATCTCACAGATAATTACGGCTCCGACCCCGAAGTCACCAACTGGGTGGATAACATCAACATCCTCGTGGTCCCGATGGTCAACCCCGACGGAGTGAACCATGTCCTGACGAGCAACAGGTGGTGGAGGAAGAACAGGAACCCGGGGTGCTCGGTCGATCTCAACAGGAACTACACCTTCAACTGGGACGCCTGCAACGGGTCGAGCGGCTGGTGCAGCGACGAGACATACAGAGGAACTGCCCCCGCTTCCGAGCCGGAGACGGTGGCCATGGAGACCCTGATGGAGGATAATCCCGCCATCTATGCGCTCACATACCACTCTTACGGCGAGTACATTCTCTTTCCGCTGGGATGCTACGACCCTTCGGACGTCGACGCTTACTGGGAGTTCGGCAACGAGCTCAACTCTATCCTGGAGAACGACAACGGCGTTACGGGACAGTATCTTACCGGCCCGGGATGGAACACGATCTACATGACCGACGGAACGAGCGACGATTCCCACTACGGCAAGTTCGGCGCTTTCTCCATCTGCATAGAGGTCAACAGCACCGGGTTCCAGCCTGCCTATTCGCAGTGGAGGGACGCCACGGTGCAGAGGCAGAGGACGGCGTGGAAGTTCTTCCTCAACAAGACCCTCAACTCCCCCAGGGTCCAGGGATTCGTCCGCGACGCTTCTACCAGCCAGCCGATCCAGGCCCAGGTCGATGTTTCCGAGGTCCCGCTTATCCACAACGAAACCCCCAGGCATGCCGCGCCCAACGGGTTCTACGCGAGGCCCCTGCCCGGCAACCGTTCGTTCAGCCTCACTTTCAGTCACCCGGGATACTGCTCCGAGACAAGGCAGGTCAATATAGGACAAGGCATCTCGACACTGGATGTCTCGCTTGCGCCCTCGGGAGACATTCCTCCTTCCAACCCTTCGCCCGCTTCGGGAGCGGCGAACCAGCCCCTCTCCGTCACGCTCTCCTGGCAGGGCAGTGCAGGGAATTACTCGGTCTATTTCGGCGACACTCAAGCCCCGGTGCTTCTCGGGAACACTTCCGCGACAAGCTACACGGTGAACAACCTCGAATACGGCAAGACCTATTACTGGAGAGTTGACACTCAGGGCGGCTGCGGGAGCTCGACGGGAGAGCTATGGAGCTTCTCCACCTACAAGTTCGGTATCGCTTCGGTAAAGGCGCTAAAGAGCCCCTTCAGGCTGTCAATCGACGGGAGCTCGTTCAACTACGACTGCACCGTTAAGATAAATGGCGTCGAAGTTCCGGCCGTGTCTCATAAGAGCTCAACCAGACTGGTGGCAAAGAAGGGGGCCGCTCTCAAGTCTATGGTTCCCAAGGGCACCACGGTCTCGATAACCGTCGAGGACTCGACCGGGTCCTCTCTTCCCTTCAACTTCTCCTGGTAGAACGAAAATCACACGAGAAATAAAAAAGGGCGGCCACGGGCCGCCCTTTTTATTTGTCCTTGATGGTTGTTTTACTTCTCGAAGGTGGCGGAGGCGATCCCCGAGTTGACCTTCACCTTCCAGATCTTGTTGGAAACCTTCGGCTCGTTGTTGACGTTGGTCGTGACCTGCTGGGGAAGCTTCAGTCCCTGGACATCCTTCACGTTCTGGTAGATCTCGACGATGTCCTCGTTGCCCTTTTCACCCATGGACTCGTACCTGACGGCGGAAAGCTGGCCCGTCTTCTTGTCGATGAAGAGGAGGAACAGCCCCTGGGGTGTGTTCGCCGCGACCAGTTCATGAGGCTGGCCCGCGAAGGTGCCTTCTTTGAGATACTGCGCCTTGACCGTCCCGTCGATGATGCTCTTCAGCAGGAAGACGCAGTTCGCCTCGGTCCACATCGATTTCCTGACATCCCCGGCTTCCGAGTCCGGCAGAGGGGCGGTCTGACCGCCCTGAGAGACGATCGCCTTGTCGCCGTTGATGATCAGCTTCAGGCTCATCTCCCCGAACATCAGCTCCTGGGCGTACTTGTCGGGAAATACGAAGTAGATCTTGTAGGGGAACTCCTGCCCTTCCATGCTGACTTTGCCGTCAAGATAGATGTCCTTGAGGTTCATGAGGGCGGGTTCGCCCATGAACTTGGCGGCTTTTTTCGCGAGCTCCAGTGCTTTTCCCTCGGCCTGCGGATTATCGGCCATCTCCACCTTTTTGCCCGTCGGGATGGTTATGTCCAGCGTGTTGACCGTGCCGAACTTGGAGAGAGGCTCGTCGAACTCCTTCACCTTGCCCATCGCAACGATCGCGAGCTTGTCGGGAAGAAGGTAGTTCTGCGCGGCTTTCTGGATGTCTTCCTTGGTCACTTTTTCCACGGCGGCCCTCAGCTTCTGGTTGAAGTCCATCGGATAGCCGTAGAATTTGTAGATGAGCATTCTGTTGACGAGCTTGGCGGTGGAGTCGAACTGGAATGCGAACCTGTTGAGGAACCCCTCCTTGGCGGTCTTCAGCTCAACGTCGGTAACCAGCTCCCCCCTGATCTTGTGAATTTCGTCCAGCATCGCCTGGAGGGCCTTCGCCGTGGTCGAGGGCTTCGTCGAAGTGTAGAAGTAGAACATGCCCTTGTGGTCGAAAGCGGGGGACATGCCGCCCCCGGCGCCGTAAGCCAGGCCAAGTTCGGTCCTGACCTTCTTGAACAGCCTCGAAGAGAAGCCGCCGCCGAGGATCTCGGACATCATGTAAACGGGAGCGTAATCGGGATCGTCGTAACGGAGGCCCAGCTCGCCCATGAAGATGAAGGTCTGCTCGACGTCGCTTTTTTCGATCTGGTTGACGGAATAGGAGGTCGGGGGGATCTGGGGAAGGACCACCTGCGGCTTCGGACCCTGGTTGGTCCATCCGCCGAGGTATTTTTCCAGCCTGGCCTTCATGTCCGCCGCGGAGAAGTCGCCCCAGACCGCGAGGTAGGTCATGTCGGGCCTGAACCATGTCTTGTGGAAGCCGAGAAGGTCCTCTCTCTTCAGGTTGTCGAGGTCGGCGTATTCGAGCTGCCTGGCGTACGCCGAATCCTTGCCGTAAAGGATCTTGTTAAGTTCCCTGGGGACGACGCCGAAGGGTTCGTCGTTCCTGCGGGATATCTCCGAGCGCATCTGCGTCTTCGCCAGGTCGATCTTGTCCTCGGTGAACCCGGGCTGCTTGAGGAAGTCGGCGAAAAGCTTGATGACATCGTCGGTGTTCTCCTTGAGACACTCCGACTGGAGGGTCACTTCGCCTTCGGATGAGTAGCTGTCGATGGAGGCGCCTATGCGGTCGAGGTACTTGTCCACGTCGTCGCCGTTCATGTTCGTCGTTCCACCCGTCCTGAGGGTTATCCCGAGGAGTTCCGAAAGGCCGTTCTTTTCCTTCGGCTCGGCGATCTTGCCGCCCCTGACCAAAGCGACCATGTTCACGCTTGGAAAATCGCGGTCCTCGACCATCAGGATCGTCAGGCCGTTCGACAGCTGGTGTTCGACCACCTGCGGAGGCTGTATGTCGTTGAGTTTGGGATAAACGAGCTGGTCGACCGCGCGTTTCTGCTGCTGCGCCATCAAACCGAGGCTCGCGAAAACTATAAGAAGCAAGCAGATCAGTTTTTTCGTCATCTCTCCCTCCTACTTCGCCTCGGCGTCTTTCGCGGGCGCCGTCTTGATGATGCCAACCGTCTTGTTGGTGCTGACGAAGGTCTTCCGGGCGATTCTCATGATGTCGTCGGCCGTGACCTTGTCGATCTTTTCCAGTTCCCTGAAGAGGTCGCGCCAGTTGCCGGTAAGGTTCTGGTAGCTTGCGAGGTTAAGTGCGAGGCCCATGTTGTTGTCGATGGCTTTGATGAAATTGGCCTTGCTTCTCGCCTTCAGCCCTTCGAGCTCTTCGGGGGTGACCGGCGTCGTCTTCAGCTTCTCGATCTCTTCGTACAGGGCCTTTTCGCATTCTTCGGGGGACTTTCCCTGGTTCGGAACGGCGAAGAAGAGGAAGAGGCCGGGATACTTTTTCCCGAGGTCAGTGTAGGTGGCGGCGTACAGGGCCAGCTTCTTCTCTTTCACGAGGGAGGTGGAGAGCCTCGACGAGGGGCCCCCGCCGAGGATGTCGGCGATGGCGTCATAGACCGAATTGTCGGGATCGTCGAAAGCGGGCTTGTGATACGCCACGACGACAAAAGGCTGGGCCGGATCTTCCATGATGATCCGTTTTTCGGCTCTCTGCTGCGGCTCTTCAGACACGAACATGCTCGGCTTTTCCCCCGCGGGGATCTTGCCGAGGTATTTCTCCAGGAGCGGCATGGCCGCTGCCGGATCGACGTCGCCCACTAGAACGGCCGTCAGGTTCCTGGCGCAGTAATATTTCTGGAACCACGCCTCGGCCTCGGTCCTCGAAATGTGCTTGAGGTCGGACATGCTTCCGATGACCCATGACCTGTACATGTGGTTCTTGAACGCGACGGCCATGAAATCGTCGAGGAGCTTGCCGAAAGCGCTGCTCTCGCCCATCCTCTTCTCTTCCATGATGACGTCCTTTTCCTTGTAGAACTCCCTGAGGACGGGGTTGGCGAACCTGTCGGACTCGATCGCCGCCCAGAGCTCCAGCTTGTTGGAAGGCAGGGAGTAGAGATAGACGGTCTGGTCGAAGCTGGTGAAGGCGTTTAGGTCGGGCGAACCTTCCCTTTCCAGGATCTCGCCCAGTTCGTTCTGGACGACGAAGGGCTGGGCGTCTTCCTGCGCCTTCTGAAAAGCGTCTTCCAGGGTCTTCAGTTCTTCATCGGAGGCTTTGGGTTTCCTGTCCCTCGCGGCCCTCAAGGCCAGGAAAGCCTTCTCGATCTTGTCGAGCGCGGCTTTTTCCTTCGTGTAATCCTTTGTTCCGACCGTGGTCGTTCCCTTGAACGCCATGTGCTCGAAAATGTGGGCGAGCCCGGTTGCGTTCTGCTGTTCGTTCGCCCCGCCCACGTCGGCGTAGATCAGGCCGGTGAAGACGGGAGCGTTGTGGCGGGGAAGGATCAGGACCTTCATCCCGTTCGGAAGGGTCTTCTCGACGACGCTGTTCTCAAGCGCTTCGAACCCTCCGGCGAAGACGAGGACCGATCCGATCAATGTTAGCAGTGCCAGTAACAAGGTTTTCTTTTTGATCATTCGACACCCCTTTCTCTGTTTTTTCTATATCAAACTAAAACGAATCCCGATTATCCCACCTGAACCAGCTTTTTTCAAGAATTTCAAGGACAAAGCGGCATTCTCCGTCAGCAGCAAGGACTTCATACGAAAAAGCCCCGAAAAGGTTTGATTTTTGCGTTACACGGCATTTTTTGGCATCATTGTCGGGATGGACGGATCGAAGAAGGTCATCTACCTGCTTTTCCTGGGCCTCCTGGCGACATCTTTCCCTGCCATTCTGGTCAGGTTCGCCGAAGCTCCGGCCATAACCATCTCATTTTACAGGAATATCATCGCCGCGGGGCTCATTTTCCCCCTGATATTTCTTCATAAAACCAAGATATCCGATTTCAGGAACATGGCGATACCAGTCCTGGCGACCTCCTGCTTCCTCGCCTTGCATTTCTGGACATGGAACGCCTCTTTGAAGATGACCTCGGTCGCCTCGTCGCTGGTCATCGTGGCCACGCAGCCGGTCTGGTCGGCCATCCTGGGACGGATATTCCTGAAAGAAAAGGTCTCGAAAAGGGGATGGCTGTCCATTTTCATAGCCCTTTCGGGGATCGCGGCGATAGCAATGACGGACATCGGAGCCTCGGCCGGCTCTCTTCGGGGGGACCTGCTGGCCCTCGCGGCGGCGATCTTCGCTTCGCTCTACCTGGTCATGGGCAGGAGCGTTAAGGACAAGATACCGATCCTTTACTGGCTCTTCACCGTCTATTTCTGCGCGTCCCTGATCCTTTTCATCCCGCTTGCCATCTCGAAAGCCCCGATGGGCGGCTTCACGACAACCACCTGGCTGATGTTCTTCCTGATGGGGCTCATACCGTCTGCCGTCGGTCACTCGCTGCTCAACTATTCCGTGAGGTTCATAGAGGCCTACAAGGCCCAGCTCGGGCTGCTTCTGGAGCCCCTCGTATCTTCCATACTCGCCTTCGCCATTTTCATGGAGAAGCCGCCCGCCGCGTTTTACCCCGGAGCGCTCCTGGCTCTGTTCGGAGTCGTCCTGGGTATCTCGGAAAGAGGGCGGACTAAGAGCCTATCCGGAAATAAGACATGGCCGCGACGGTAGTTGTCGGAGATGCATGGCGCGGAAGCGAACGAAGGCCGATGTCTGGCGCATCGGATGAGCGAGCTGACAAAGCCGGACGCTCCGACAGCCCCGTCCCGAAGGGCGCGGGCGGCGGGCTTCGCATGACTGTGTTGACCTCCCTTGAAAGGCAGAAAAGCCTTACTTCGGTCGGCCGCCTTGACCTGCTGGCCCGGCGCCACGCGCGCGACTATGCCCTATTTACGGATAGGCTCTAGGTAGGAGGCTATCAGAACGGAAGGCTGACATTAGCGCTGAAGAGCATCAGTGCGGAAGTTCAATAAGGAAATGATTCCTCACTTTTTCGCTTTTCAATCTTCATTTTTCAATTTTCAATGCGCCGCAAGCTGGGGCTGAAGGCTGAAGAACTGAAGTTCAATAAGGAAATGATTCCACAATTTTAAATTTGAAATTTAATCTTTAATATTCTAAATGAAAGCGTAGCTTGTTAGAATTCGCCAGGCTTCGCTCTCCCCCTTTGCAAAGGAGGATTAAAGGGGGTTCCACCATTTTTCACTTTTCAATCTTCATTTTTCAATTTTCAATGCGCCGCAAGCTGGGGCTGAAGGCTGAAGAACTGAAGTTCAATAAGGAAATGATTCCACAATTTTAAAATTTGAAATTTAATCTTTAATATTCTAAATGAAAGCGTAGCTTGTCGCTGGCGGGTCGCGTTCCCTGAGTCCCCGCGCTCAGTTCGGTGTAGCGTACCCGTAGACGATCGGGACGAACACCTCCTTGCTCTCGTACGACAGTTCCTTCTTCGTAATGAGGTCCCTCTGTTTCTGGTTTATCGCCCCGTTCCGGAAGAGGAACTCGATCTCTTCCATTATTTCGTCTTTCCTTTCGATGACGACCTTTTCGTTGGTCCTGAAGAATGTCGCCTTGAAGCCCGCCTTGGCCAGGGATTCTTTGAGAGCCTTCTCGATGTTGGGGTTGGCTCCCATCTTCTTGAGGCCTTTCTTGAACTCCGAGTTGAGCCCCGAATCCGGCGTGTCGACCCTCTCCGAGAACTGCGGCTCCGAGAGGAACATGAGGATGCCGTCCTTCTTGAGGACTTTCTTGGCCTTCCCGAGAAGCGACGGAAGGTCTTTTATCCAGAAATAAAAAAAGCTCGCCGTTATCACATCGAATTTTTCCCTGTCGGAGAGCAGTTTTTCCGCCTTGCCCTTCACGAATACGACATTGTTCGGGACAACGGGAGGCTTCACCATGTCGAGAGCGTGGACCTTGTGCTTGATGTGGTCGGCGATCTCCGCGCTGATCCTCAGGTCCCCCGCTCCGATGTCGAGCACGGAAGAATATTTCGCGATCTTGACTTCACGGTAAAGCCATTGTCTCAGGCACTTCAGCCGGTCGAATTGGAATGAGTTAGAAGAGATCATGCGAGCCCTCCGGCACCATTTTAGTATCACTGCCTCCTATCCGCAAGTGCTTGTTGACAAAATCGAGACCCGATGATGAAATGAACATGGCGTCGGGAGGCATCTGATGAAAGCAAAGGCGTTATTTCTTCTGTTGGCAGTATTTTTTTCGGCCGCGTTCTGCCAGGCGCCGCCTGAAATACCCATCGCCTTGAAACACGACAAGACCTTGATCACTCTGTCAGTTGACGGAATCGTCATCCCCGACATTATCCTCGACACCGGCTTTTCATACGACGGGATACTCGTTTACAACCCCGAGATCAGGGAAAAACTGAACCTCGAAGGAGCGGCGAGCGCCAGGATAGGCGGGGCCGGGAGCGGGAAGGATAGCGACGCTTTGGTAATAAGGTCGTCCAATGTTACCGCGGGAAGCGTCAAATTGCCGGAACAGATGGTCATAGTCCTCAGGGGCGACGGCTTCAAGGGGTTTCCCTCGAACGGAGCGATAGGCTATTCCCTGTTCGGCCACTTTGTCACCGAATTCGACTACGACAGGGGCGTGATGCTGCTCCACGGGCAGGGCTTCAAGCCGGACAAGAGCTGGACGGAGCTTCCTCTATATTTCAAGGAGAACATGACCCCCTGGATCGACGCGTCCGTCTCGGTCGCCGGAGAGAAGCCTGTAAAGTTGTCTGTTTACATCGACTTCGCCGACTCAACGCCGATAGTTCTCATCGAGAAGAAGGGGATGAAATTCAAAACTCCCGAAAAGACCGTAGAAACCGTCCTCGGCAGGGGGCTGAGCGGGGATGTCAAGGGAAAAAGCTGTCACATAAAGAAACTGATCATAGGCCCCTACGAGCTGAATGATGTGGATGCCGCCGTCGCGTCCCAAAGCCGCTCTAAGCAGAAGGAAGCGGACGCCATCCTCGGCTGCGGCGCCCTCATGCATTTCAACTTCATCCTTGATTACGCCAATAAGAAGATATATCTCAAGCCGAGCAAAAAACTCTGATATGTTTCCTGAATGTTGTCAGCGCAAGCGCGTCTGTATTGTAAAAGAAAATTTGAAAAATGAATGTAGGGGCGGGCTCGAAACCCGCCCTTTGTCTTAGTCTTTCCCCAACATCAGTACCTGTAGCACGGATTGTGCCAGGTAAGGTTGTATAATATATGTGTAGCCGCATGGTGCGGTTGCATGGGTCGGGCGCAATTGGCGCCTCAGGAGGAGCGGAAGAGTGATGTCCGGGCCGTAGATTGAGAAAAGGAAGCGCGCAAACAACCCGTTCCGCCCCCGGCAGTCTGAAAGAAAGGCAACAGGCAGGCTGTCCCATCCCCCCTTTCAAAAACAATAGCGACAATTCATCCGTTCTTGCGGCCATTTTTCCCGGCTTGTGGGACATTGCACGGAAGATCCTGCCGGTTTTCAAAAGAACCCCGGCGGTTTTTGTTGAAAGCCCGGACATTTCTGTTAGAAGGGCGGACATTTGTCCCGAAACAGTGGACATTACGCTTGAAGCCCTGGCGGTTTTTCCGGAGACTCCGGACATTTCTCAAAATACATTGGACATTTTTCCCGAATGGTTGGCGCTTTCTCAAACAAGCCCGGACATTTTTAAAAATACTCTGGCGGTTTGTATTTGGCCTCTGTACATTTGCAAAAATAGGTTGGCGGTTGTTGCCGGGAAACCTGAATATAGTCTTATCATCAAGATATTAAAGGACATATTCAAATATGCCGTTTTGTTCGAGCGCCCCCCGCCGCAATAAAACGCGCCGATCCGGCAACAAATCGACCAACTGGAAGCCTGTTTCCTTCATTTCTCTTCCTTTCGTGCCCTCACCAACCGACAGGGGGAAATGGGTGACAGGCGGGCAAAAATAAGGATATGTTCACCACAGACGATAAATGTCTGTGGAGAAAGGACCAAGATCGATGAGCTACAAGTCAATCAATACCAGATACACTATCTCGCACGCCCTTCAACTTGCAAAAGAGACCGTTTCCCTGCTGGAAGGCAGAAGGAGGGAGCTTGAACCGAGGCTCCCGGAAGGCCTCCTCGACGCTTTCCCGAGCGACATAACCGCCCTTGAGGGGCTGTTCACCGGAAGGGAAGCCAACAAGATAGACGTCAAATCCCTGACAGACGCCGAAGAAAGCATCTCGAAGATGGGAGCCCTTTGGGTTGCCGCCATACGGGAAGCCGTCAAGAAGCGGGACGGGGCGCCAGGCCTCTGCAAGGCGGTTGGTGTCGGAGAGAGGCTTTACTCAAGCCGCTCTGCCGCCGTCGTCGCGGCTATCGAGCAGATACTCAAGGTGGCGGCGGAATCGCCCGGCGACCTTCAGGCGTGCGGCGTCCTTGATTCCGACATCAGCAACGGGCAGGCCATCCTTGACGACCTCAAGGCCGCTCGCGAGAGCCAGGACAGCGGGATGAAGCACAAGAAGATCCTCACGACAGAGAAGAACATCCTCCAGTTGAGGGTCGAGAAGGCGATCAAAGAGATCGCCACCGCAGGATACTTGCAGTTCATGGACACCGAGCCGGTGATCGCCCTCAGGTTCAAGGACCTGATCCCAACAATCCGGAGGCGGAAAACCGCAGTCCAGCCCCCGCCAATAGTTCTCCCTAAAAAGGAGACTCCCGTCCTTGAGAAGTTAAGCTAGACGGGAGACAGTTGCAGCAGCCCCCGCCGGCAACGGCGGGGGCTTGCTTTATAAACAGCATCCCACTTTGCAATCCAGGCAACAAACCAAAAAAAAGAAAATAAATGACGATTTTCTACTGGATCATCAGTCTTCCGCCATAAGGCTCACGCCTAGCGAAGCAATATAATACCCCTTCACCGTGTCATTTGGAACGACACCCCGAAACCCTTTCAAAGATGCGTTAATCACCTGAAACAAAATGGAACTCAGTGCACGTTGACAAATATATTTTTCGGTGTAGATTGGAGCCATACGGGTAATGGAGGAGGAACAGGATGCACGGAAAGAATTATTTAAAAGTTCTGGGGATGGTGTTGGTTTTCGCATTTGCTTTTACTTCTTCTTTTGCCCAAGCTACCGGGCCATCTTACTCAGACTCGTGGACAGCGGCGCCGGGATTTGTTCCCCAGATGCCCTTTGCGACGATAAGCGAAAATGAGAACGTGAACATCTACAACGGCAACTTGACGGTCATTTACCCGATAGGCCCGGCGATACCTGTGGGCCCTGAACTCTCCTTCCAAGCCAAGCTGAGGTATATGGGACCGGGATCGGGGGAAGCTTTTGGATTTGACAACGCCGGTGGGTGGACCGTATTTTATGGCGCTTTGACTGCATTACCACAATACGCACCAAATGATAATTCAGGTGGCAGCCCGATTTGTGGTGGGTGCAATTTGACTTATTATGACGCTGATGGAACGCCCCATGCTTTGTATATGGCCGATGAGATCAATGGAATTACCTTGGATGGATCCAATATCAAAGCGGAATATGGCAATGGCGTATGGATTTTATACTATCCCGACGGTAAAATCGTGGAATTGGCTGATTCTCTGGCACGAGATACGGTCCCCTGCTCTGGATGTCCCGGCTATACAGCAGATAAAACATGGGCAGTAACTAAAGTATCTGATCGCTTTGGAAACAGCTATTCCATCGTAAACCAACTGTTTGTTGATATGTTGACGAATGTCCAAAGATTCAATATAACAAGCATTTACGACAGTTCGCCCAATAACAACAGTGGGAGAGGAATATATTTTGACTACTCCAGTTCCCCCACAGGCTATATTACGAACCTGCTTAGTTCAATTTCGGTTCCAGTGCCGTATTTAAATGGTGGGAATCCCGGATATGCCGATTATTATTTTAACTTCACTACTCTGCAAGGGCAGTCCAGTTCTAGTGTTGCAAGGCTTTCGAGAATTGATTTTCCGAAGGCGAAGATCACCGATTCGAACAATCTGTTCATGTCGTTTTCTTATTACAGCCATGATCCTTCCATTCCAGGTTTTGATGAAAAAGGATCAGCTCTCCAAAGGATAACTTACCCCACGGGTGGATATACTCAATATGATTATGCCTCGTACATTTACGATTTTAATACTTCGTATTACCCAAAACCAGACACACAACAGCCAGGCCAATCAGTCAAAGTTAAATGGGTTGGTGGATTTGGCGTGACAACTGTTAAGAAGAATGATGGGACTAATAATACCGTCAGGCAGTGGGAAAGATTCGATATGCAGTATATCAATCCCAATAGTACCACCTGCGATGATTTTGGATTTGCGCAGGAAACATTGCCAGACGGACAAAAAATCCTGCATCTCTATAAAATTCCAACCAGCAAACAGGGTGGTGCAGGCTATGAATTGTATACGCTCTATTTTGCGAATGATAGTGCTTTTAGTTGGGAGAGAGCCCGCCGCTTTGCATACAATACCTACTCCGGATGCTCTTATGACAGCTCTCCCGGTGACATTGTCAACCCGGTGCGTGTCGTTTCAAATACATGGAAGAGGATGGCTTTTAGCGGCATCCCAAATGCAAATTACAGTGAGAATTGGCAGGTAATTGACAGCAAGACAGAGGAAAAGAATTCCTCTTCCGGAAGTACTCTTGCATGGAGCGAAGTGAGAAATGCCATCTGGGATGGTCATGGCCATTTTCTTCTGACATCGGATACAGGTTCACATATCCAGGCAGGTCAACCCCCATATAAAATCACGATCAGGCAGTATATTCCTCCGCACGCCAGCGCGAATCTTAGAAACAGGGAAGAATTTGAAGCTACTTTTTATTCTGCAACACCTCCGCCGACACAATTTGCCGGCATTCTTCCTGATGATTGCGCGGATTGCGGCAATGATCCTTCGCCAAGCCCAAGCTATGACATAAGTGTTGCAGATGATGCTTCTGCTAAAAAAGTCGTTACCGCCGGAATAAGCCAGTTTCTTGAAACTGCATTGCATAACGGTATTGACGAAAACCCGGAGCTTAACAATACCGGCAGCGCGGATAAGAGGATTGCTTTAGCCATCCCAACAACTATAAGTTTTTCCTTAAAAAATAAAATATCAGATCCGACCCCGACTAATTATAATTATCTCTACTGGGAAGGCTTCGGCAACGCCCAGAACTATATGGCAAGCAGCGATGACTGGGTCGAGACGCGCACCTACAATTTGACAGATGCAACGAACAAGCAATACAGGGGCACCATCGAAGAGATCCATCTTGCATACAAAGGCGACACCTCGAAGGGTGTGAAGTACGAATACGAATACGGCGTAGTCAAATCAAAGCAATTCTTAGGGATGGGTTACAAGGAAGCAGAAAGAAGCATCGACCCAAATACGGGCATGATCTTGTCGGAGCATGATGCCAATGGAATCGGCGCCGGCTATTCCTACGACAACCTTCTGCGTCTAACAAAGATCGCTCCCACTCAAAGCGAGGCGGCGGAATACATCTGGTACCCGGTTGAGGGCGGTTATACCAAGAGAATCGAATACGGGAGAGGATATAATCCCGATCCAACGGGAGAAAATCATACCCTCGGAAATCTTGCAACCCATAAGGTTTTCCATTTTGACGGCCTTGGAAGGCTTACCAAATCGAAAGAGATAATGGCCGACGGCAGCTATTCAGTCGTAGAAAAGGCATATGATCCGAACGGAAGGGAATTCTTCGTATCAGAGCCCTTTAAAGAGGGTGACGTAAGCCGTACAGGTTACGTCAGCTTCGATGATGCTAATGTGATTTATGCGCTCACATCGTTGCCCCGGAAAAACGGCGATTTCCTGTTCGGGACAGCCTCCAGCATATATCCAGGCTTCTCTTATTCGGCAACCAGCGGGCAATTGACATTATCCGGCCAGCCCGACCCCCTCGGCAGAGTCATGAAAGTCATCAAGCCTGATGGCAATTATACGGACACGACTTATGACGGTTATAATTACACCGTGGCACTGCACAACATAGAAGGCGTTACGGGAAACTCCTTAACAACCTACGAAAAGGATGCCTTCGGCAGGCTTGTATTTGTTGATGCTCCCAACAACGACAACATCAAAAGCGCCGACGCGGAATATTTTTACGACAGCCAGGATCGGCTTGTAAAGGTTGACCTTGACGGACAGATTAGGACCTTCACCTACGATAATCTCGGGTTCCTGACCTCTTCTGAAAACCCTGAAAACGGACTGGTGACAATAGATAACCCGTTAGATCCCTATGACGGCTACGATGTGTGGGGCAACATACTTCGATATCAGGATGCCAACGGGGTTGCGGGTGGTTATAAAATCAAGAACACCTACGACGCAAAGGGAAGGATAAGAGTAAAGGAAAAAATCGACGCAAGCGGGAATTTTCTTGCGCGACTGAACGAATGGATCTATGACGGCGCATCCAACAAGGGCCTCGGGAAATTGTCCTTCGCCAAAACAACCGATGAGAGCACATTCGCGGAGATCCATGAAAGCTATGATTACG
>JAKQCT010000023.1 GCA_029559035.1 Acidobacteriota bacterium | reverse complement strand
CGCCTGCATCTAATCCGCAAACCGGACGTTGTAGATCATCACCTTATACCTGTCCATCATCTCAATGGCGCTGCCCCACTTGTTGAACCTGCCGAAGTATGTCGGGCACTGCGACCACGCGTCGACGACCGAGAATCCCTTGCTTTTGAACGATTCGAGGATAACCTTGTCCATCAGAGGCACGTCCACGTCGAGAGCCCGCGCCACGAACGAAGCGCCCGAGGCCGCGGCCATCTTGCATACGTCGAACGGCTGTTCCTGGTAGCCGTAGGGCGCCGTGGTGGCTTTCATGCCCGGCAGCGTCGTGGGGGAGGCCTGACCGCCGGTCATGCCGTATATATTATTGTTGTAGACGACCAGCTTGATGTCGATGTTCCTCCTGCAGGCGTGGATGAAATGATTGCCCCCGATGGCCATCATGTCTCCGTCGCCGCCGACCACGATGACCTTGAGGTGCGGCTTCGCCAGCTTTATTCCCGTCGCGAAAGCGAGAGACCTCCCGTGGGTCGTGTGGAGGGTGTGGAAATCGAGGTACCCGGGTGTCCTGCTCGAACATCCGATCCCCGAGACGACCGCGACCTCGTCGTTCTTCCATCCGAGCTTGTCGATCGCCCTGATTATCGACTTGACTATCTGGCCGTGCCCGCACCCGGCGCACCAGATGTGGGGCATCTTCTCTTTTCTGAGGTACTGGAAATAGTTGGTAGCCATCTTTTACCCCTCTATCTTCGACAGGATCTTCGCGGGCGTTATCGGCTCGCCGTCGACCTGGTTGATCCCGATGATGGGCGCCTTGTGCCCGACTACTCTCTCGACTATAAGGATGTACTGGCCGAGGTTCATCTCGGGAACGATTATCTTTTTCGCGTTCCTTGCCGCCTTTATCAGAGCTTCGTTCGCCAGAGGGTAGAGCGTTATCGGCCTGAAGAGCCCTGCCTTGATGCCTTTCTCCCTCGCGTTCCTTATCGCTCTTTTGGATGCCCTTGCGGATGAGCCGAACGCCACCACGAGGACATCGCAGTCGTCGGTCATGAATTCCTCGTGCCTTATGATCTTGTCCAGGTTCCGGTCGACCTTGTCCATGATCCTGCGGTTCCCCTCGTCCATGAGCTCGGGCTTGTTGGTCGGGAAACCGGTCTTGTCGTGGTTTAGTCCGGTAACATGGAACCTGTGGCCTTCGCCGTATCCGGGAAGCGGCGGGATCAGGTCGTCGCCGTACTCATATGGGAGATACGGTCCGGATCCCGGCTTCTTCCTGTTGACGATCTTCACGGACTCCGGGCTCAGGATCTCGACCTTCTCCCTCATGTGGGCCGTTATCTCGTCCATCGCGAGGATGACAGGTGTCCTGATCTGCTCGGCGATGTTGAACGCCTCGATCGTGAGGAGGAAAACCTCGTTGACGCTTTCCGGGCAGAGGGCGATCGCGGGATAGTCCCCGTGCGTTCCCCACCTTATGGCCATGACATCTGACTGGCTGGGCCCCGTGGGGTTCCCTGTGGAAGGGCCTCCCCTCATCACGTCGACGACCACGGTTGGTATCTCCGCCATGGCGCCGAAACCGATGTTCTCCTGCATGAGCGAGAGCCCCGGGCCAGACGTTGCGGTCATCGACTTCACTCCCGCGAGAGAAGCGCCGAGGATCGACCCCATCGACGCGATCTCGTCCTCCATCTGGATGAAGGAGCCGCCGACGAGCGGCAGCCTCCTCGACATGAATTCCGCTATCTCCGAGGAGGGGCTTATCGGGTAGCCCCCGAAGAACCTGCAGCCCGCGACCACAGCGCCTTCGCCGCAGGCCTCGTTCCCTGATAAAAATTTGATGGTCTTTTTTTCCGCCGTCATTTCAACTCCTCTAATCGACAAAGATGGCGAAGTCAGGGCACCTGAGTTCGCACAGCATGCACTTGGTGCAGGAATCCGGGTCAACGACCTCGACGGTCCTGAATCCCATCGCGAGAACCTTCTCCGGACAGTAGTTGACGCAGATGTTGCAGAGTCCGCCCTTGCAGTGAGCAGTTATGACGGTTATCTGCACCTCCTTCTTCGTCTTTTTCGTTACTCCCCTGGCCGAGCATTTTTCCTTGCTGATCCCGCTCAGCCTGGCAGAGCCCACATCGATCCCTTCTTCATAAGTTCCGCTTTTCTTCTCAAGGTCTTTGCTCATCTCGCTCCCTTACTTTAGAAGTTCCTTCATTTTCGCGCCTATCTCGGCCGGGGATTTGACAACCTTGACTCCCGCCTCCGACAGCGCATCCATTTTTTCCCGGGCCGTTCCCTTGCCGCCCGCGATTATCGCGCCGGCGTGGCCCATCCTTCTTCCCGGGGGCGCGGTCTGGCCGGCGATGAAGGCGACTACGGGCTTGTTCATGGTCTTTATGAACTTCGCCGCGTCCTCTTCCATGGTTCCGCCTATCTCGCCGATAAGGACCACTCCCTCCGTCTCTTCATCCTTTGCGAACAGTTCAAGCACGTCCCTGTGCGTCATTCCCGGGACCGGGTCTCCCCCTATCCCGACGCAGCTCGTCTCCCCGAGCCCGCTCTCCGTGAGCTGCCAGACCGCCTCGTAGGTCAATGTTCCCGACCTCGACACGACGCCCACTCTTCCCTTCTTGTGAATATACCCGGGCATGATGCCCATTTTGCATTCTCCCGGAGTTATTATCCCGGGGCAGTTGGGGCCGATCATCCTCGTCCCCCTCGACCTGATGAAACTCTTCAGCTTCGCCTCGTCCTTCGCGGGGATCCCCTCCGTGATGCAGACCACGAGAGCCACTCCCGCGTCGGACGCCTCCATCACGGCGTCGGCCGCGAAAGGCGGCGGGACGAAGATCAGGCTGGCTTCCGCGCCCGTATTCTCGACCGCGTCCCTCACAGTGTTGAACACGGGGACCTTTTCCTCCCACCTGGTGCCGCCCTTCCCCGGCGTCACCCCGGCGACGATGTTCGTCCCGTAATCCATGCACTGCTTCGCGTGGAAGGAACCCTCTTTCCCCGTAAGCCCCTGGACCACGACTTTCGTTCTCTTATCAACAAGAATGCTCATCTCACTCCCCCTTCGAAGCTTTGACTGCAAGCGCCGCCGCTTCCTGCAGGCTCGACGCCGTCAGCAAGTTCTGGCCCGAGGATTTAAGCATCTCCATGCCCTTTTCCGCGTTCGTGCCCTGGAGCCTCACGACAACGGGCAGCCTGATCCCGATCTCTTTCGCGGCGGCGATGACCCCTTCGGCGATGATGTCGCATCTTACTATGCCTCCGAAGATGTTGATCATGACGGCTTTGACGTTCTTGTCCGAGAGAAGGATCCTGAAGGCGTTCTTCACCCTCTCAGTCGTCGCGCCGCCGCCCACGTCGAGGAAGTTCGCCGGGACGCCGCCTTCGAGCGTTATCACGTCCATCGTCGCCATCGCGAGCCCCGCGCCGTTGACCATGCAGCCTATCGTGCCGTCGAGCTTGATGTAGTTGAGATCGAACTTCGACGCCTCGACTTCCAGCGGGTCCTCCTCGGTGATGTCCCTGAGAGCGGCGATGTCCGGATGCCTGAAGAGCGCGTTGTCGTCGAAGTTCATCTTCGCGTCGAGCGCTATGACCTTCCCGTCGGGCGTCGTGATAAGCGGGTTGATCTCGGTAAGCGTCGAGTCGCTTGCCTCGTGTGCCGCGTAGAGCTTCTCGATCAGGCCGCCGAAGCTCTTCATGGTATCTCCTTCGAACCCCAGCGCGAAGCCGAGCTCCCGCACCTGGAACTTCTGGAGGCCGAGCATCGGATCGACCCAGACCTTGACGATCTTTTCAGGCGTCTCGGCCGCGACCTTCTCGATCTCCACCCCTCCCTCGGTCGAGGCCATGATCACGTTGCACTCCCTCGCGCGGTCGAGCACGATTCCAAGGTAGTACTCCTTTTTGATGTCGCTCGCCTCGGTGATGTAAAGCTTCTCGACCTTCTTTCCTTCTGGGCCGGTCTGGTGGGTCACGAGGATGTTGCCAACCATTTTTGAGGCAAGCTCCTTCGCCTCTTCCGGTGTCTTGGCGAGCTTCACGCCGCCTTGGAAACCGCTGGTGAACTTTCCCTTTCCCCTTCCTCCCGCGTGGATCTGGGACTTCACGACGACCGTCCCTCCGATCTCCTTCGCGATCGAAAAAGCTTCATCAGCTGAAAAAGCGACCCTTCCCTTCGGGACCGGGACGCCGAACTTCGACAAGACTTCCTTTGCCTGATACTCGTGAACTTTCACTTTTCTCCCCCCTTTTTCTGAAAGGTTAGCAGGGACAACAGGTTATTAAGTATGCCAAATAGAGCCTTTTCTTGTCAAATAGTTAGATGACTCTAAAGGCCGCGTGCCGCCCATGTCGAAAAAGTCCCGGGGGATCGTCCCTGAAATAGTGTCATGAAATCGATTTTTTGATAGAATCCCTGTCGGAGGAAGAGATGAAAAAACTATCATTGATAACGATTTTTATCCTTTTGCTCGCTTGCGGAAGAGGAGGAGAGGACAAGAAGGCCCCTCCCCCCGCAGAATCGACCGTAATAAAAGACGGCAGGCTCTATACAAGAGGTTTCGAAGAAAGGGAACCCGAGAACGGCGGGGTCTTCCGAAGGTCCCTCCCGTCAGAACCGGTCACCCTGAATCCCGTGGTCGCGGCCGACATGACCAGCTACCTGGCCTACAAGTGGATCTTCGACCCGCTCCTCGACATGGACAAGGACATGAAGCTCACGGGGGTCCTCGCCGAATCGTGGGAGATGTCTCCCGACGGGCTGACCCTGACATTCAACCTCAGGAAGAACGCGAAGTGGCACGACGGCAGGCCTTTCACTTCCGACGATGTCATCTTCACTCTTGACGCCATTAGGGACCGTTCGGTCGAAGCTATCAACAAGAGGGCTTCTCTCGAGAGGGTGGCCTCCTACAGTAAGCTTGACGACTTCACCGTGGAAATCAAGTTCAGGGAGAAATACGCTCCTTCGATCTTCGATTTCGTTCTTTACATCGTCCCGAAACATGTTTACGGCTATCCGAAAGGCGAGGGAAAGAAGTTCAACAGCCACGAAAGGAACGCGTCCCCGGTGGGCAGCGGACCCTTCAGATTCGTTTCCTGGAAGAGAGGAGAATCCATAGAGCTCTCGGCGAACCCCGACTATTTCAGGGGACGGCCCCGGGTGGACAGCCTTGTCCTAAGGATTATGCCTCTGCTGGAGACGGAACACTCGGCATTCCTGACGGATACTCTGGACCTGACGAGACTCTCACCAGAAATGTGGGAGAAAACCTCGGCCGACCCGGCCTTCAAACAGAAGGCCCATCTTCTCGAGTATCCTTCGCGCAACTATTTCTACATCGGCTGGAACCAGGACGGGAGCAACCCGTTCTTTGCGGACAGGATCGTCCGTAAGGCGATGACACTGGCGATAAACAGGGAGGCGTTCATCAGCAAGATACTCAAAGGGCACGCTCTGCCATGCACCGGCCCCTTCTTCCCGGGAAGCGGCGATTCCGACCCGTCAGTATCTCCCCTGCCCTGCGACCCTGCTGAAGCTTCCCGCCTTCTTGACGAGGCGGGCTGGAAGGACACCAACGGGAACGGCATCAGGGACAAGGCGGGAGTGGAGTTCGAGTTCGAATGCATCTATGCCCAGGAGGCGAGGGATTACCAGCGGTTCCTGGAGTTCTTCCAGCAGGACCTGAAGAAAGCCGGCGTTTCCATGAAGCTGAGGCCGGTGGAGTGGTCGGTCTTCCTGAAGCGGACCCACACGCACAAGTTCGACGCTTTCCTTTCGGGATACTCCTTCGGCGACGACCCGAACCCCTACTCGATGTACCACTCGTCGATGGCGGAACTTCTTCCCTCCGGAGAAGGAAAGGGCGAGAACGACGTGAGCTACGTGAACCCCGACCTTGACAGGCTCCTTGATGAACAGCTTCTGGAAACCGACCCGGGAAAAAGGCAGAAGATACTCTGGAAGATCCACGGGATCATACACGAAGACCAGCCGTACACATTCCTCGTAGTCCCGAAGAGTCTTGCCGCCGTCAACAACAGGTTCCAGGGAGTGGACCTCAGCGAGAAAGGTTACGGGCTCTTTACTTTTTATCCTGCGCTGCTCGACTGGTGGGTCCCGAAGGAAAAGAGGAGCAGGTAGGGACGGTCAGTTCCGCTCCCGCACCACGAACCTGTCGTAGACGTAAAGAAGAAGAGCGATGACCGCCGCGAAAACTCCGAAAGCCGGCCAGAGAAGAGCCGGCGCTTCGAGCCTCTCCAGTAAGTTTTTCAGAAGAGTCCCGAGGGTCGGTCCCGCTCCGAGGCCTATGGCCAGAGGCAGAAACCCGTAGCCGATGTAGAGCGCCAGTTTCTCCTTCGGGGCTATCATCGACACGTATTCTACGGACCGCGGAGAGAACATCATCTCCCCCACAGCCCAGAAGGCCAGGGCGAACGCAATCGAGGGCGCCCCGAAGTTCGTCCCCAGGAAGCCCACCGAGGAAACCGCCGCCATTGAAATGATTATGCCGGTTATCATCGACGGTATCGGCCTGTACCTCGACATCAGCTTGCCTATCGGAACCTGGAGCAGGATTATGAGGATCGGGTCAACGGCCTGGAACCATTCGATCCTTTGGGTCATCGACGGGTCGAGCTGAGTTATGAACAGCGGTATGTTGCTCCAGATCTGGCTGTAGAGCGCCCACACCCCGGAAAATATGAAGATGAAGAGCATGAGGCGGCGGTCCCCGAGAACCGAAAGTATGTCTGCGAGCGTCCTGCCCAGGGAAAAATCCTTCCGCTCCGCCATCTCCGGGTTCGTGTAAAGAAGAAGGGAGAGAAGGAAAGCGGAGGCTTCTATCACGGCACAGCCCACGAAGATGTATTCCGGATGTCCGCTCGCGGTCCTTATGAAGTTCGCGAGGAACGGCGCGGCGAACGACCCCACGTTGATCATCATGTAGTAGATCGAGAACCCCACGGTGCGCGTCTCGTCGGTCGAAGTCAACTTGACCGTGCCGGCGATCACGGGCTTCATCACGGCCCCGCCGAGGGAGAGCGACAGCAGCGCGATCAATATGGTCCAGAAACTGTCGGCTTTGGAAGCGTAGAAGTAGCCAGCCGACATGAACAGGAGCGAGACGGTCATCGTCTCCTTGAACCCCTTCCTGTCAGCCACAGCGCCGATGAAGATCGGCAGGCAGTACCCCATGAAGAACATCATGCCCATAAGGAAACCGGCCCGCGCCTCTCCGAGGCCCAGGTCCTTCGCCAGGTAGATGACGAGGTAGGCCATCATCGAGTAGGACGCAAGGCAGTGGAGCAGCTCGATCACGATCGCCCACCAGAACGACCTTGGGAAAAGACGCAGGGTTTTGAGCAGCCTGTCCATCCAACCTCCCCCGGAAACATTCATTATAGAACAACTCTCCCCCGGTCCCGCACATGTTGACACGGATCGTTTTAGGATATAGTCTCGGAATTGAAGGGCGGAGGTCCCGGCGTCGCCCGCGGAAGGAACGGTCGATGGCAGGTCACATACGACTAGTCAAGGAAAAAAGCGGAATAGCGAGGCTTATCCTTTCGCGGCCCGAGAACAGGAACGCCCTCACCGGGGAAATGATAAGAGAGCTGATCGGCCACCTTGAATCCCTCCAGTGGGAGCCCCCGGAAAAGCTTCGTTTTCTGGTCGTCGAGGGTGAAGGCGATTACTTCTGCTCGGGATCGGATACGGGAGAATTGAGGAGGGCCGGAGAGCTTCCTGGCGACGACAGCATCCGGGAGGCTTTCCTTTTCGCCAGGCTTTTCAGGGAATTCTCGGCTCTCCCTTTCCCGAGTGCGGCAGCTGTAAGAGGAGGAGCCATGGGAGCCGGCGCCGGCCTTATCGCCTCGATGGATTATGTCCTGGCCGAGGAAAACTCGTCATTCGGCACTCCTGAAGCCCGCTCGGGACTGGTGCCTGCCGTAGCCAGCCTTTACCTGGGCAGAAAGATCGGCCTCGCCGGGCTTTCGGCGATGACTCTGAGGGGCGGAAGCCTGTCGGCCGGCGAAGCCCTGAGAATGGGCCTCATCCATAGGGTGTCGCCCGGAGGCAGCTTCCGCGAGGAAACGGCTGCCCTCGAGAGAGACCTCCTCTCGTGCGGCCCCGAGTCCCTGAGGAAGATAAAACTGCTTCTCCTGAAGATGTTCCCGCTTCCCGAAAACGGGATCGAAGAGTTCGCAGCGATGCAGAATGCCGAAGCCCCGGCTTCGAAGGAGGGCCGGGAAGGAATGGACTCCGCCGACCAGGGCCGCCAGCCGGAATGGATGCCGGAAAAGGGAAAAGGGGACGGCGGGAAATGACATGCGGATGACCGGCGGTCCTTTTACCGGAAGGAAAGGAAAGAAATGGCCGAACGAATCATCGACCTTAGGTCCGACACCGTAACAAAGCCCACTCCGCGGATGAGGGAAGCGATGGCCCGCGCCGAAGTAGGCGACGACGTCTACGGCGAGGACCCCACGGTCAACCTCCTCCAGGAAAAGGCCGCGAAGCTGATGGGAAAGGAGAGAGCCATATTCCTGCCCTCGGGGACTATGGGCAACCAGGTGGCTATCAAGTGCCATACTCAGCCGGGCGATGAGGTCATCGTTGAAGCCTCTTCCCACATATTCAACTACGAGCTCGGCGCGATGTCCGCGATCTCAGGCGTCCTTCCAAGATCCGTGCCCGGCAGGGACGGCATGATGGAGGCATCGCAGGTCAGGGAAGCCGTCCGACCGGACATCTATTATCTTTCCAGAACGACCCTTCTCTGCCTCGAGAACACCCACAACATGGCAGGAGGAAGATGCATGCCTGTCGGGCTCTCGCGGGAGCTCTGCAGCGCCGCTCGCGGGCTGGGGCTGAAATGCCACCTCGACGGAGCGAGGATTTTCAACGCCGCAGCCGCGCTGGATGTCGAAGCGCGGGAGATCGCCGAACCTTTCGATTCGGTGATGTTCTGCCTTTCGAAGGGGCTCTCCGCTCCGGTAGGTTCCCTGCTTGCAGGTTCGGAAGAACTGATCGTGCTGGCGAGGCGATTCAGAAAAATGCTCGGGGGCGGCATGCGTCAGGCGGGGATCCTTGCCGCTGCGGGACTCGTGGCTCTCGAAGATGTGGTCCCGCTGCTCGCCGACGACCATCGAAGGGCGAGGGAGCTAGCGGAGGCCGCCGCTCAGAACGACAGGCTCGAGGCCGACCCGGATAAAGTGGATACCAACATCTTCATGGTAAGGGTGAATCCGCCCCTGGACGCCCGCGGATTCGCACTAGGGCTGCGCGAAAAAGGTGTGCTCGTTTCCCCTATTTCCGATTCCGTTGCCCGTTTCGTGACTCACAGGGAAATAAGCGATGAGGACGTCGGGAGGGTCTCGTCCATCCTGAAAAGTTACAGCTGAGAGTTCCGTATGAGTATTTCTGAAGAGGGCGGGATCAGCCCTCCAGCATCACCCTGCGTTCCAGTTCCGCGGGGTTTGTGGCCGCCAGCTTCGCGACTTCGATATCCACGAGATTCTCTTTCACCAGCCTCATGAGGTCCTGGTCGAACACTTTCATCCCGTACATGTCTCCGCCCTTTTCGATGTGGTCCGGAATGTCGGATGTCTTCGAGCCGTCCCTGATGCACTCCTGGATCGTCCTCGTCACCCTCAGAATCTCCGTGGCCGGCACCCTGCCGTGCACGCCTTTCCTCGGAAGGAGCCGCTGGGACACGATCGCCATGAGGCTCTCGGCGATCCTCGACCTTACGATCTGCTCCTTGTCCGGGGGGTACATCCCGACAAGGCGGTTGATCGTCCTCAGAGCGTCGGGCGTGTGGAGCGACGAAAGTACGAGATGCCCGGTCTCGGCCGCCTTCAGGGCTATCTCGACCGTTTCCATGTTCCTCATCTCGCCTATGAAGATCACGTCCGGGTCCTCCCTGAGAGCCGACTGAAGTGCGGTGCTGAAGCTGGGGGTGTCGCAACCTATTTCCCGCTGACTTATCACCGACATTTTGTGCTTGAAAAGGAACTCTATAGGGTCCTCGATGGTAAGTATGTGGTCTCTCCGGGTATTGTTGATGTATTCTACCATCGAAGCCAGGGTGGTCGACTTGCCCTGGCCGGTGGCACCGGTAACGAGGATGAGGCCCCGCCTCAGCATGCATATCTGTTCAAGAACCTTCGGAAGGCCCAAATCCTCCATCTTCTTGATCTCTATAGGTATGACCCTGAACACGATGCTGAAAGCTCCCCGCTGCCTGTATATGTTGACTCGGAAACGACCAACTCCTTCCAACCCGTACGAGACGTCAAGTTCCGATATCTCCTGGGCCTTCGGCCGCTGGTAGGTGTGGGCGAGGATCTCCGCGACGATCGTTTCCGTTTCGTCCATTTCCAGCGGGTGGTACTTTATCTCGACGAGCTCCCCGTTGATCCTGAAGAGGGGCGGGTAGCCCACCTGGAGGTGGATGTCGGAAGCGTTCTTCTGAATGGCGCTCATGAGAAGTTTCTGGAATACTGCTATATCCATCGGCACTCCTCGTTTTTTCTACAGGTTTTATCATAACAGCCCGCGGTCAAAATATCAAGACGCTTGCCATTAATCCAAAAATCGGCTAAAATTCCCGTTTTGTTCAATCTGGAGGTAAGCTTATGAACGTTCTCAAGTTTATGCGCAGTTCGGCGATCCTGAAATATCTGCTGTGGCTCGTTATCCTTTCGTTCATCATCTGGATCTTCGCCTTTTACGGCGGAGGCGGCCAGACGTCCGACAAAGGGCTCGGCCCGGATTACATAGTAAAGGTCAGGAACAAGACGCTTCCTCCACAGGCCCTTACTCTGGCAATGCAGTTCCAGAGAGAGAAGATCCGCAACCTCCTCGGCCAGGAGTATGTCGAACAGCTGATGAAGGACGCTCCCAAAACGATAACCAACAGCCTCGTCGACGCCCTCATTTTCTCTTATCTCGCTGAAGAGTACGGAATCGGCGTCAGCGACGCGGAAGTCGCCGACTCGATAATGAAGGCTTTCAGGTTCACGGAACCCGCCTCCCAGTACGAGATGATGCTGAAGACGCGCGGAGTGTCCGCCATGGAATTCGAAGCTCTATGGAAAACCGACCTCACGAGGAGAAAGCTGCTCAGTTTCATTGCCGCGGGCTTCGTTTTCGGGGACGCGGACCTCGAGACCCGTTTCAAGGACGCCAACAACAAGTTCAAAGCCAAGATCGTCGCGGTCAACGCCAGGAACTTCGCCAAGGACGCTGGTGAAGTGAGCGACGCGGAAGCCATGGCGGTCTTCGAAAGGGAGAAGGCCACGCTCGCGGTCCCGGAGAAAAGGGACGTCAAGTACTACCTGATCTCGGCGCCCGCCATGAGGAATACCCTCGAAGTGCCCGAGGGGGAGATGAGGGAGTATTACGAAGCTCACAAGGACAGGTTCGGGAACAAGCCGTACGAGCAGATGAAGACCCAGATCAAGAACGTGGTCCTCTTCAGCGAGAAGAAATACCAGGATAAGGCCAAGCAGGCCTTCGAGGCGGCTTCCGCCGAGTTCGACAAGGCCGGCAACGAGACGGAACTCTCCGCTTTCGCTGCAAAATACAACCTCCAGGTATCCCACGCAGAAGGGCTCGACAAGAACAAACCGGTCCCTCCGTTCGTGACCGAACCGGAACTCCTCGACCTGGTATTCAGCGCCAAGACGAACGAGTGGAGCCGGGTCTACCAGATGCCGATGTCCACGATCCGTTTCTGCGTCACGAACGTCACCGCCCCCCACCCTGCGACATTCGACGAGGTGAAAGAGGATATCAAGAAGAGGCTCAAGGACGAGAGGGTTTCGATGCTGGTCAGGAAAGCCTCGTCGGAGCTTAAAGCTATGTCCAAGGATCTCCAGACCTTCGAAGACGAGGCCAAGAAAAAGTCATTCCAGGTGCAGGACACCGCCGAACTCAAGATGGAAGACGCTCTTCCCTTTGTCGGAAAAGACAAGGCCCTCTGCCGGAAGATATTCGAAGGCGAAGTGGGACAGGTCACGGGGCCCTTCGAGACCAAGGACGGTTGCATCCTGGCTTTCATGATGGAAAAGAAGCCCGCGGAAATGGATAAATTCCGGGCCGACAAGTTCCAGTTTGCCGAGAGCGAAGCCCAGAAGGAAGCTCAGAACTATCTCGATGATTACGTTACGAGGAAAAAGCTCGAGCTCGAGGCGAAGGGACTGATAAGCGTCAACCAGGAAATCCTGAAGAGATATGAACCCCAGACAGGGAGCTGAGAGACTACTTTTCGCCCTGATCCTGATCATCTTCGGAGCCGCGGTCCGCGGCGGGGAAAAGAAATTCCCGCTGGAGATCGCGGTTTCATTTTCTCCGGTGATATGCGGGGACAGAGTGCATCTTTTCGCTGCGGGAGGAAGGAACCAGACCCTCGATCCGGCCGAAGACGCTCCGTCGTGCAACCTGATGTCTCTCAAACCGGCGGTCCAACCCGTGTGTGTCAATGGCAAGGTTTTCGTGGCGGACTCTTCCGGGGCCCTTTACCAGATGGCGGACGGGATTCCTGAAGAAACTGCAAGGATGGAAGGAAAACCGGTCGGCATATTCGAACTTGACGGCCAAGCCGCGGTGGTTGAAGAGAACCGCATGCTCTTCCCCGGATCGGGTCATTTTCCGCTTCCTTTTCATGCAGTTTCAGCCTTCCGAACCGGGCCCGGCCTGCTTGTCTTCGGAGAAATGGAAGCGCTCCTCTTCTCCGGAGGGAGGATCGTCCTCAGGTTTCCCTTCAAAGGCAAAACAGTCGTTGCCGCGTGCGTGGCGGGGGATCGAATCGCCGTCGGAACGGACGACGCGTTGGTTCTCCTGGACTCCGCGACAGGGAAGGCAAAAAAACGCTTTATCACGAGATCGAAGGTGGTTTCAATAATCGACTCGGGGGAAGGATTCGCTTTCGCGTCCACGGATCACATGATTAGACTTATGAACCTGAAGGGAAGGATCCTCTGGCAGACGAGGATCCAGGGAAGGCCCCTCGGATTGTGGACGCATTCCAATGGGCTCCTGACCGCCACTGCAGGCGGGAGCCACCTTGTTTTTTTAGAAGAATCGAAGGGGACGGAGCTCTGGGATTACCGGCTGGAGCGAGGAGAGATGATAACAGCCCCAGGGTTCTCCCCGACGAAAGCGGCCATATTATCCTTCGACTCCCTCCCCGAGCCTTCTCTCATACTGGTCGACCTGCCATGATTCCGTGCGGCCGGCTCCCCATATGGGTCACGATCGACGGATATTCACCGGATGAAAAACTCGAACGGTTCCTCCGGGAGACCGTCCCTTTTGGCGTAATCCTCTTCGCGCGCCACATCAAGTCTCAAAAGCAGGTCTCCGAACTGACCGAAGCGATAAGAAGCTGGTCGCCCGGAACGGTCCGCATCGCCCTGGACCAGGAGGGCGGCAGGGTGAGCAGGCTGAGGGAGCTCGGATACGAGTTCCGCAGCGCCGAGTCATGCGCAGGCGATCCATGGAAAGCGCGCTCTACGGCCTCCGAGATGGCGGCGGCGCTCTCCGAACTGGGATTCGACGTCGATTTCGCCCCGGTAGTGGACCTGGGGCCGGCGGAACAGGGGACGGGCCTCGAGACCCGTCTCTATTCCTCGGACGATACCGTGGTGGTCCAATGCGCGAGAGCGTTCCTGGAAGCTCTCAAAGAAAGGGAAATAGCGGGTTGCCTGAAGCACTTCCCCGGTCTGGGCGGTTCAAAGGTCGACAGCCACCGGAAACTTCCGGTCATAAGCGGCGATCCGTCCGAGAGAGAGGCGCATCTGCGCCCCTACCGGGAGCTTGACGCAGAATTCGTAATGGTCGCGCACGCGAGTTACGAGTTCCTGGAAGACCCGTCACCTTCCACTCTAACGCCGAGGACCTACGAACTGCTGAGGAAAATAGGATTCGGTGGTACAATAGTCACAGACGACCTGACCATGGGAGCCCTTTCCGAATACGGGCCCCTGGAGCGACTGGCCGGGAAGTCCCTGGAGTGCGGAGCCGACATCGCGCTGTTCGTCAGCTCCGAAGACGAGACGAGAAGGGCGGCGGATTACTTGAGGTGTCGTCATGGCGGCTGCTAGAAAAGACAGGATACTGATCATCGACGATTCGAAATCCCTCAGGCAGGAGATCCGCGAGGTCCTCGACAAGGCCGGGATCGACGCCGATTTTTACGAAGCGGGCAACGGCCTTGAAGGCTTCAAGATCCTTCTCGACCATCCGGTGGACCTCGTCTTCTGCGACCTGGTCATGCCGCAGATTGACGGAACGAAGTTCCTGCAGATGAGGGCCAGCCGCCCCTACCTTCTCGAGATCCCGGTGCTGATGCTGACCGCGATCGGTGACGTCGACCAGAAGATAAAAGTGCTGTCACAGGGCGCCAACGACTACATAACGAAGCCGTTCCATCCGGGAGAACTCGTGGCGAGGGCGAACGTGCACCTGAAGATCAAGCACCTCCAGGACGAACTCAGGCAGAAGAACGCACTTCTGGTCGAACTGTCCACGACGGACAGCCTGACCAAGATCTACAACAGGAGGCATTTCCTGGAGCTCGCGAGGAAGGAGTTCGAAAGGTCGTCGAGGATGGGCCTTCAGCTGACGATGCTGATCCTAGACGTGGACCACTTCAAGACCATAAACGACACCTACGGGCATCAGGCGGGCGACGAAGTGCTTCTCGCCGTGTGCAAGGTCGTGGACAACTCCCTCCGGGATTACGACATCTTCGGAAGGTACGGCGGGGACGAATTCACGATAATCTTCCCCCAGACGGAACTCATCCAGTCGATGAAGGTCGCCGAAAGGCTCGAGAAGAGCGTCCAGGAACTAAAGATGGAATGCGTCAACAACCACAAACTCTCGCTCAGCGGGGGCCTGGCAGCTAAGACCGCCAACCACAAGGATCTTGAATCCCTGATCAAGGACGCCGACGAAGCTCTGTACAGGGCGAAGCAGACCGGCCGGGCAAGGATCGTCGCTTTTTAGCTCCCGTCCCCTAACTTTTTCCCTTTCTTCAAGTTAGAGCCTTGACGCTTCCTTTTTTTTTATTTTTGCGTTATCCTTGAATCTGTCTTTCGATCCCCGCAGTGAAAGGCAAAAATTAGATGAAAAGGGGGTAACAATGTCAAAAGTGAAACCTTTCAGGGCATACCGCCCTCCGAGAAACCTCGCCGAGAAGATCGCCTCCCCGCCTGACGTTATCAACTCGGAAGAAGCCCGGGAAATGGCGAAGGGAAATCCCTACTCTTTCCTTCACGTCGCCAGGCCGGAGATCGACCTTCCCGGAGAGATCAACCTTTACGACGACGCCGTCTACTCGAAAGGCGCCGAGAACCTAAGGCTCTTCATCAGGAACGGCTGGCTCGAGAAGGACGCGAAGCCAGCTTATTACATCTACCGCCAGGTGATGGACGGCCGCGGGCAGGACGGCATCGTCTGCCTTTCCTCGGTGAAGGAGTACGAGGAGAAGAAGATAAAGATCCACGAATACACCAGGAAGGACAAGGAGGACGACAGGACGAGGCACGTGATGACCCAGAAGGCCAACGGGGAACCGGTATTCCTGACCTACAGGTCGGTCGGGGCGATAGATGAACTTGTGGACGCCGCGAAGAAGAACCCTCCCGTGTACGACATCAGGACGAACGACGGCATTGTCCATCAGCTCTGGGTAGTGGATAACGAGGAGACGGTCGTTAAACTGGAAAAGCTCTTCTCCTCGATCCCGGCTCTTTACGTGGCCGACGGGCATCACAGGACCGCCTCGGCCGTCAGGATGGGCCTGCACCTGAGGAAAGAGACCGGCAGCACCGATCCCGAAGCCGTCCACGAATATTTCATGGCGGTCCTCTTCCCGCACGACCAGCTCAGGATCATGGACTACAACAGGGTCGTCAAGGACCTGAACGGGCTGTCAAAGGAAGAGTTCCTGAAGAAGGTCTCCGCAAGGTTCGACATCTCCGAAATGAAGTCCGAAAAACCGGAGAAGGCCCACACTTTCGGAATGTACCTCGACGGCGGGTGGCGGCTGCTTTCCGCCAGGACAGGGACTTTCGACGAAAAGGACCCCATAGGCTCCCTCGACGTGTCGATCCTTCAGGAGAACCTGCTGGCGCCTATCCTCGGCATCAGCGACCCGAGGACCGACAAGAGGATTGACTTCGTGGGCGGGATAAGAGGAATGAAGGAACTGGAAAGAAGGGTCTCGGAGGGTTGCGCCGCAGCGTTCTCGCTGTTCCCCACGACCCTTGACCAGCTGCTCAACGTGGCGGACGCCGAGAAGGTGATGCCGCCCAAATCGACGTGGTTCGAACCAAAGCTCCGTTCGGGGCTTTTTGTCAGACTCCTGGAGGAGTAGATCGGAGGAGAAGATGAAGATCCTTATGGCAGATTCATTCGACAAATCTCTACCCGGAAGGCTCTCCAAGTTCGGAGAAGTTTTCACCGAAATGGAAAGGATCGGCGAAGCCGATGTGATTCTTGTCAGGTCCAAGACTAAGGTGACCGAGGAGCTGGTCCAGAAAGCGCCCAACCTCAAGCTGGTCATCCGCGGAGGCGTCGGCCTCGACAACGTGGACAAGAAGGCCTGCGAAGCGAAGAAGATCAAGGTGATGAACACACCCGAAGCTTCCTCCGTCGCGGTGGCAGAACTTGCCTTCTGCCTCATGCTCTCGGTTCCGAACAGGATAGTCGATGCTCACAACTCGATGAGAGAGGGCAAGTGGATGAAGAAGGAGCTCAAGAGGACCGAGCTCTTCCAGAAGACCCTCGGCCTTATCGGCATAGGCAGGATCGGCAACGAAGTGGCGAAGAGGGCGAAAGCCTTCGACATGACAGTCATCGCGTTCGACCCGTTCGTTAAGGAGCACCCCATCGCGAAGATGGTGACGCTGGACGAACTGCTCGCGCAGGCCGACTACATCAGCCTGCACACCCCCCTTACGGACGAGACGCGCGGCATGCTGAACGGAGAGAAGTTCGCGAAAATGAAGAACGGCGTCGTAATCGTCAACACCGGACGCGCGAAGGTCCTCGACGAGGATGCTCTCCTCGAGGCGCTGAAGTCGGGAAAGATCGGATGCTACGCCACCGACGTCTGGCCGTCCGACCCCCCGCCGGAAGGATACGCTCTGCTCTCCGCACCCAATGTCCTGATGGCCCCCCACATCGGAGCCAACTCCAACGAGAACCTGCTCAGGATAGGCGACAAGATCTGCGAAATTCTTTCAAAAGGAGTGTGAAATGGCTAGAAAGATCAATTTTTACGCAGGACCGGCAGGACTTCCCCTCCCCGCCCTCGAAAGGGCGCAGAAGGAGCTTCTGGACTTCGAGAACACGGGAATGTCCGTCATGGAGATCTCCCACAGGTCGAAGGAATACGACAAGGTCCACAACGAGGCCATCGAGCTGACCAGGGAGCTCCTCGGAGTCCCCGACAACTACAAGATCATGCTCCTGCAGGGCGGAGGCAACCTCCAGTTCGCCATGCTTCCCATGAACATACTTCACGGCGGGAAAAAGGCCGACTACATCGTGACGGGCCAGTGGGCGAAGAAGGCGTTCAAGGAAGCGAAGATCGTGGCCGGAGACAACGCCAGGTGCGTCTGCAACATGGAAGGCGAGAAGTTCAACCGCCTGCCCAGGCCCGAAGAGATCAAGATCAATCCCGACGCGGCCTATGTCCACATCTGCTCCAACAACACCATCTTCGGCACCCAGTGGAAGAATTGGCCCGACACCAAGGGGATCCCGCTCTGCGCCGACATGTCCTCTGACATAATGTGGCGGCCGATCGACGTCAAGGACTTCGCCTTCATCTACGCGGGCGCCCAGAAGAACCTCGGCCCCTCGGGACTGGTCGTGGCAATCATGAGGAACGATTTCCTCGAGATGTGCTCCGACAAGCTCCCGAGCATGCTCCAGTACAGGATCCACGCCGACAAGAACAGCCTCTACAACACGCCTCCCTGCTTCTCGATCTACATCCTGAGGAACGTCCTCGCCTACAACAAGTCGATCGGCGGGCTCGGCGCCATCTACAAGAACAACCTGAAAAAGGGCGAACTCCTCTACGGATGCATCGACAAACACGCGGACTTCTACAAGCCATTCGTCGCCGTCAAGGAAGACCGCTCCTACATGAACATCAACTTCTTCCTCCCCACCGAAGAGCTCACGACGAAGTTCATCGACGAGGCGAAGAAGAACAACATGGTCGGCGTCAAGGGCTACCGCGACGTGGGCGGCATAAGGATCTCGGCCTACAACGCCGTCTCCGTCTCCGATATCGAGGCTCTGGTTTCGTTCATGGAAGACTTCGTCAAAAAGAGCGGCTGAAAAAACCTGATTCGCTGTTTCACAAGCCCTCCCGGCCAAAACCGGGAGGGTTTTTTATGCTGAATATTCCTTATTGGGCGTGCGGTTCACGGCGACCGGTGCGCCCTGCCGACTGAGCTCCCCTTCCCTCCGGGGAGAATGCCGTTCTCTCCGCACCCTTCGGATTCCGGCTCAAGCGTGATGTGCGAGATGTCCCATCTTTTTTCGAGGTGATCCCTGACCCCGGCGATCCTGGATTCGATTTCCGCGATCCCCGCTTTTTCCCTGAAGTGAAGATGAGCGGTCAGGAGCCTGTCTCCCGGGCCGTTCTGCCAGATGTGGATGTGATGGATCGAAACATCTCCGAACTCTTTTTCCACTCCTTCCACCAGATCCTTTATGTCGATGTCCGCGGGAACCCCTTCCAGAAGCGTCATGAAGGTCTCCCACAAGATCGATATGGCGCTTCTGAGCACGAAAAGGGAGATCAGGATGGTGGCCACGGGATCGACGAAGCGGCCGAAACTTGTCTTGTAGAACAATGCCGAGATCATCACCACCAGCGATGCCAGGGCGTCCTGGAGCATGTGAAGGAAGGCGCTCTTCGTGTTGAGGTCCTCCTTCCCGTGTTTTCTCAGTAGCATTACCGAGAAAGAGTTGGCGAGCAGGGCGAAGAAGGCGACGATGACGATGACCGCCTGGCCTGGAGGTTCCACCGGCGAGATGAGCCTGGCGACGGACTCTTTCAGGAGTATCGCCATGAGGGCCACGAGGGTCAGGGCGTTGACGAGCGCCGCTATCACCTCGAGCCTCCTGAAGCCGTACGTGTGTCTCAATGTGGGCGGTTTCCTCCCCGCGATCCTCGCGATAAGGGCGATGAGCACCGCGAAGAAGTCGGATATGTTGTGAGCCGAGTCGGAAATGAGAGCGAGGCTGTTGGTCATCACTCCCGCGGCGAACTCGACGACCGAGATAAGCCCGTTCAGGATGACGGTGAAGTAAAGCCCTTTTTCCGCGCCGTGTTGGTGGTTCACTCATGCTCTCCGGTTATCCGACGTCGGCGTATTCCAAGAGCCAATCCGCGGCATCTTTTTCGCTGTTGAAGACCTTGTTGTCGACTCCCCTGTTGGTTATTATCTTCGCCCCGGCGACCACCTTGTCGAATTCCTTCTCGTACGGGTCCACGTTAGCGATGACCTTTCCCCTGGCCATCCCGGCAGCTTCGTAAAGGTTCAGGCTCCGTACTGGCTCGGCCACGACCAGGAACCGTTTCATGTCTTTGAACTCGCTTTCCAGCAGCAGCTTCTCCCAGAAACGATGGACGTCCTCATATGATTCCTGCCCCCGGGATCTCACGAGAACATATCCGTCCTTCAGCTCGCATTCGACAGAACAGCCATGAACGACCCTTCCCGCGCCGGTTCTTTTATCTCCGCCTTGTGCGCATTCCGATTTTAGATTACCTGGATTTGCCGGTCAAGGAAAATATCATCGCCTCGCCGCCAGGGCCTGCCGGAGGGAACCGTTCATCAGCCCGCGCAGGAAGGGATGCAGGAGAAAAAACCAGCCTCTTCAGCCCGGCTGGTTCTCCCTGTGCAGCTCCAGCCATTCCTTCGCGTCTTTTTCGCTCGTGAAGACCTGGGTGTTCATGCCCCGGTTAACCGCAACCTTCTCCCCGGCCATGTTCGCCCCGTAATCTTCCCTGTGGGGATCGACATAGGCTATCGTCTTTCCTTTCCCCATCCTGGCGATCTCCAGGCAGAGCATCTGCACTTCATAAGGGGTAAGGGGCTTTTTTGGCTCGCCCACGACAAGAAAATATTTTTCATCCCTTACTTCGCTCTCCTGCAGAAGTTCCTTCCAGAAGCAAAGTGCGTCTTCGTACGATTCCTGCCCTTCGAACCTGACGAAAGCGTAGCCGTCTCTCAGCTCCCGGTCGATCTTGACTGCCATGGGTAACCCTCCTGCCATGCCCGGACGCCATTTCCCTTGATTGCAAGGCATTATCTTATGCCGCCACAAACTGCTTGTCAAGACATGACTGTTTCGAACTAGCTGAACGGCGATGAAGAGCCTATCCGTAAATAGGGCATAGTCGCGCGCGTGGCGCCGGGCCAGCAGGACAAGGCGACCGACCGAAGTAAGGCTGGTCTGCCTTTCAAGGGAGGTCAACACAGTCATGCGAAGCCCGCCGCCCGCGCCCTTAGGGACGGGGCTGTCGGAGCGTCTGGCTTTGTCAGCTCGCTCATCCGATGCGCCAGAAGACATCGG
>JAKQCT010000018.1 GCA_029559035.1 Acidobacteriota bacterium | reverse complement strand
TCGGCGGCGTCGGTGTTCCCCTCGATCTGGGCGCGGACCAGCTTCACCGAGTAGACGCCCACCAGCTCCACCTGCAGGAAGTCGCTGGACTTGTTGAACTCGAAGTCCTGGTTGAGGCGGTCGATGATCGCGTCGAACATGACCTTCTCTTCCGGCGTCAGGCAACGGTCGGCGAAGATGCCGTGACGCAGCCGGTTCTGGTTGCCCTCGGGCGCACCAGGCCCGCGCCGGGGCGGTTCGGTCTTACCCTCGTTGCGGTGCCAGCGGTCCAGCGTCTCTTTGTCCGGTTTGTTCAGTGCCACGTGGAAATCCTGCCGAATATTGTTTTCCCAAGCCGGGATACGGGGCGGGAGGCCGATTTAGCCTCCAAACGCGCTCCCGCCGGTTCAGGGGTTACTTACCGGAAGCGGCGGCCAACTGTCGGTCCCGATCCTGTTTTCGTTCGGCGGCGATGATCTGGTTGACCCGGCGGGTGGTCACTCCGGCGAGGTTGGAGATCTCCTGGCTGCTGATCCCCTGCAGATGAAGGGCAAGCACCAGGTCGCGGCGCTCCTGGTAAAACCGGCTCGGTGCCGGGACCCAGAGAATTCCGGTGTAGTGCTTCTGGATCTGCTCGAAGAGTTCCTCGGGCAGGACATCCTTGGCGTTGGCGTAGCGTTTCTTTTTCTTCACGGCTCAATCCTCCACTTTCTTCATCCACGGCTGCGGCACGTCCGGGTTGTAGAACCGCAGCGTGCTGGGACGCCCGGACTTCGGCCCATGGATAATTTCGATAGAACGCTCGGTGACCTCGCCAATCTCCTCATCGCCATCGACGAAACAGACCAGGCCGTAGTCCTCGCCGCAGGGAAACCGGAATCGGCCCTGGTTCTGATAGAGGCGTGCCTCGGACCAGCCCTTGGCTATGGCCTCCTCACGGATGGCGTCGACCTTGGCGACAGCCTGGGAAGTCACCGGCTGCTTACATTTCCAAGCTTGGTTGCCGGGATAAATCCAGTCCTTTGTGTCAACTTCGACAGGTTTCTCCTGGGCCTCGGGACGAAGCGCGGGTGGCCGATAGTTCTTCGGGGAAAAAGAGTGCAGGACCTCCTGCAGGAGTTCCTTGCCGAACTCCCGGATGGCCAGCGCCTGCAGGGCGTTGAATCGCTTCCGCAGCGTGTTCCAGGCATCCTCGGGGAGCTTTCCGGCCTTGTGCGCGGTTTGGGCGGTGACCATGCGGGAACGTAGCCAGGCAAAGTATTCAGGCGACAGACAGCGACACAGCGTGCCGTCGATCTCCATGTCTTCAGGCCAGTCGCGGGCGTCTTCGATCTCGTGGATGTCGAGCCCGGTGGAGACATAGATGGCGGGCTGCGGTGGTTGCGGTGGTAATAATGGGGTTTCACATCCGGCCGAGGCTTCCTGCCCTCCGGCGGTGTGCTTGATCATGGTTTTCAGAAGGCTCATGGCTTCACGCTCCAGAAATACGGGTTAATCGCTTTTCCCGTTACTTACCGGAGCCCAAAGCCAGATGACGGCGGACTGATGCCTTCGCTTGTAATCGTTTTTTGAGCGAGAGGCCGTTTTGTAACTGTTTTTTTAGGTCTCTAAACGTTTTTCGAGAAACCGGCAGGTTCTGCGGTGGATATGTGCGGTGGCTGCGGTGGTCGTGCGGTGGAAGATTTTCTCGTCCCACCGCAGGGGGTTGTGCGTTGTTTGTTTATTGTTTTTAGATAGTTATGAAGAAAGAGAAGAGAGAGTGCGGTGGTTGCGGTGGTATTTGGGGAATGTCTCTCACGCTGGGCCGGAATTTGCCTGGCGTGGGATGTCGGGTTGGTAGGTAGAAAAAATATTTCAACCCATAGGGGGTGAGACCTCTGGATTTACCACCGCAACCACCGCAAAGGCCATGAAAGCCTTGTCTGGCAAGGGTTTGGCGTGCGGTGGTCATCCACCGCAAGGGACAGCGGTGATCACCGCACCACCGCAAAACCGGAGCTGCGAATACTCAATCCGTTGTCTTTCGATTATCTATAGAAATCATAACGTTCGTTTCATGTTGACCCAGGTGCCACCGTTTACTAGTGACCTGTTGGAGGAAATGCAAATCATGGCTGATCAGCAACAGGCCACAGGGGCAATCTCTCAGGGCATTCTCTAAGCACTCGATTGCTGGAAGATCGAGATGATTTGTCGGTTCATCCATAACAATTAAATGCGGCTGACGAATAATTCCAAGCGCCAATAGCACCTTGCGCAATTCACCTGGGCTGATATCAAGGTTATGTAACAGTCGTTCAGGGCGTGACCCAAGAGCACTCACCACTGTCATGATTTTACCAAGTTGTTCATGGGAAAGGTGATTTACATCTGCCATGATTTTTCGGGTTTTCATCATGTCAATCTCTTGCGGTAAATATACCAAATGCTCATTAGGAATATCTATGTGGTTAAGAATATGTCGAATAAAAGTTGTCTTTCCCATTCCATTTGCTCCAGTAATAGCAATACGATCGTCACGTAGCATTGAAATCTCTGGTATATGCAATTTTCTTGATTCATCGAGAGCGATTATGTCAGCAGGAATAGTAAAGAGGATTCGACGTGGAGAGACGGAACCATCGATCCAGAAATGAGTTGCATAGCGTTTCTTGATTTTTATCTCAGAAATTTGTTCCTGCCCATGCTTTATACGACCTTTTAATTGCTTAGCAAGACGCCCGGCATGACCATCCTGTCCTGAAACACGAGCCAGGTCGATTTTGGCACGCCCATCGCTGTCACCACGTGCCAAATGACGTTTCGATTTCTTTTTGTTGGCGCGTGAGGCTTTAGCGCAGCGACGTTTCGACTCGTCCTTTAATCGTTCCAGGTTTTGTTGCAAACTATGACGTCTATCCTGCAAACTTGATTCTTCCCGTTTAACATCTGCGGCAGCTTTCGTATAATTGCCAGGTTGTATTATGGCTTGAGGGGGGTCGAGAAAAATACATTGCTGGCAAAGAAGGTCAAGCAAATCTCGGTCATGGCTAACCAGCAGACCAATACCACGAAATGATGTAAGCGCTTCTATAAGCAGCTCACGGGCCGTAATATCAATATGATTGGTCGGTTCATCAAGAAGAAGGACATCCGGTTGTTGCCAGAGAGCGACAGCAATTTGAGCACGCTTACGCTCGCCATGACTTAGTGTCTGCCAGCGACTTACCCAATCATCGCCAATCCTTAGCTTTCCACGCAGTACGCATGCCTCTGCTTCAACCGTAGAAATCAAAAGTGATAGCTGTGCCGGAACATCGTCAGTGCGCTGCGGGCAGAAAACTATATGTCCGGACCGTTTGATAGTCCCTTGCTGTACCTGTAGATGTCCTGCCGCAAGTTGCAGAAAAGTCGTTTTCCCTGCACCGTTTGGCCCTACGATTCCTGTCCATCCTTCCGCAAGATGAACTGTGATATCCTCAAGCAATGAGGATATTGCACTATCATAAGAAAAGGTAACGTTTTGAAAAGATATTGACATTGTTGACCTCCAAGCATGCTGTAACAAAACATACTGGACGTCCCATTCCCATGGAATCAGCTAAAATAAAAAATGCCACGTCTTAAACGTGGCATTCAAATCATAAACGCTGAAGCCACCCAAGATCTACGGAAACAGAACGCCATTTTTTGGATAATTTAACGATCCAAAATGGGAACACGAAAATTTCGTGAAGGCTCGTTTCCGTTAGATTCTCAAGGGTATACCTCCATATAAATTTACTTCTAACTTAGCATCACAGGATGATGGCGTCAAGTTTTGCCTTTGATTTTGATAAAGTTCAGTGTCGTCATATCATCCAGTTTGGGCAAAAAAATTCCATTTACCTGCTCTTGTGGCAGATCCGGTACTCGAAGTTCTTGGTGTGGGCGTTGCGCTGCCGGTCGATGTCGAACCCGGCGTCCCGGATGACGTCCAGGTCGTTGCTGATGCGCCGACCGAGCTGAGCGGGCTTCTTGTATTCGAACTCGAGGTTGAATTCCCGGCCGACCCTGCGCAGCGCAGCGAGCAGTCTTCCCGCCGACACCGGTTCCATGGTGTTCTCGTTCTCGAACCTCACCTGGTAGCGTTCGATGAACCCCACCACATGGTTTGCCCGGTCGTCCTCGCCGTAGCGGGCCTTCTCATCCAGCTCCACCGCGTTCTGATAAGCGTGGAAGAGCGACGCCAGCGCCGTTGCGATGGGGTTCGACTCCCGCGCCATCTCCTGGCTGGTGTCGTTGATGGAATGGATCTGCTCGATGAACAGCGGGCTCAGATCCTCGAGTCCGGTGGTCACCTCGTGTTCCTCGGACCCGGCCAGCATCATCAGGTACATCAGGCTCAGATAATCGTTGCACCGGCGTTTGCCATGGGTCGGCATGGTTCGGTGCAGCAGGCGCATGACCTGTTTCTGGGCTCCGTCCCGGATCATTGCCAGCACATGGCTGGTTCGCTTCATGATGGCCGAAATGATCAGATCCCGGTTCTGCTGGATGGCCGAGATGACCTCCGATTCCAGAAAGCAGTCGCTGGCCTGGTTGGCGAGGTCGAAGTTGATGACGAAGGACCTTGACAGTATCTCCGAAAGCTCCCCGCACAGCGGCTCGATGCCGGTGGTGTTCAGCAGGCATTTGGTCCGCTCGGTGATGGTCTCGCTGTCGGTGCCGCTCTTGCGCTTCTCCTTGGCGATGCCGGTGATGCTGGTCAGCATGAAGGTGGTCAGATCCTCGGTCATCTGCTTGACCTCGATGTTGTCGAGGACGATGAGCGGGTTCTGCGAGCCATCGGTGTAGTTCGCCGCGTCGGTGGCCTTCTTGTGCTGGGGCTCGCCGTAAAGCAATGTCGACGTGATCTTGCTGGCGGTAGTCTTGCCCGATCCGGCCGAGCCCTCGAAGCGGGTCATGGGCCGCGTCCCGGCGAAATCGATCAGCAGGAAGCAGGAGAGCCAGGAAAGGATGAGAAAGCGATCCCCCTGCGGACAGGTCATGTTGCCCACCAGCAGATCGACCAGGAGCCGGTCCGCCTCTTCGAGGTCGGCGTCGGGCAGGAATTTCAGCGGCTTCATCTTTCGTGAGCCGTCCAGGATGATGCCATCCTCGTTGCCGCCGTTCTTCATGATCTGAATCTCGTCCGGGGTGATCTTGGCGATTTCGTGCTCCGGATTGTTCAGATTGAAATAGACGGTGTAGGAGGCCACATCGGTGTGCAGCCAGGAAAAATGGTCGCGCACCTGGCCACGGATCATGGCCAGGCTGGGCAGTACCTCGAAAAATGTCCGTCCGCCGCCCGTGGTCGGCACCATGCCCGTGTGCTTGTAAAGCATGGCCGCGTAATGGCGCTTGCGGCCTCGGTCCAGCGAATCCATCCAGTAGATGGCGTTGTCGAAATACATGAACGGCTCGCCCTGCAGGGTGTGAAAGAACTGGGCACCGTTGGCGTTGAACCAGTCGTAAGCGGCCTCGGCGGCCAGGGTGTAGTCGGGAGCGCCGTTCTCCAGTTCCGTGTCGATCAGCACCTCGTCGACCCTGGCGCGGCACGATCCAGGCATCGCGCCGGACATCCGCTTGGCCTTCTTCTTTT
>JAKQCT010000017.1:0-92500 GCA_029559035.1 Acidobacteriota bacterium | reverse complement strand
GTTCTGCGCCTATAATGTACCGGGGCTCAAGTCAGATACCGAAGCTGCGGATTTCCAGTTTACTGGATTTGGTAGGGGAGCGTTCTTACAGAGATGAAGTCGGACCGTAAGGACCGGTGGATTTGTAGGAAGTGACTCTGTCGGCATAAGTAGCGATAATGGCGGTGAGAATCCGCCACACCGAAAGCCTAAGGTTTCCTGGGGAAGGTTCGTCCCCCCAGGGTTAGTCGGGTCCTAAGGCGAGGCCGAAAGGCGTAGTCGAAGGAAAACAGGTTAATATTCCTGTACCTCTTTAAAGGCGTTTGAACGAAGGGGTGACGCAGGAGGATAGGTCAGCCAGCTGATGGATGTGCTGGTCCAAGGTCGTAGATGGGTCTGGTAGGTAAATCCGCCGGGCTACTAACATCGAGAGCTGATGGGGCCTCAAGTCTTCGGACAAGGGGTAACTGATCGATTCCACGCTGCCTAGAAAAACCTCGTAGTGAGTCTTTGAGGAGCTCGTACCGTAAACCGACACAGGTGGGCGAGGAGAGTATCCAAAGGTGCGTGAGTGATTCCTCGGGTAGGAACTCGGCAAAATTACATCGTAACTTCGGAAGAAGATGTGCCCCAAGTAAGTGAAAGCCCCGCGGCCGTAGCTGAAAAGGGTCGCAGATAATTGGCCCAAGCGACTGTTTAACAAAAACACAGGTCTCTGCAAAGTCGTGAAGACGACGTATAGGGACTGACGCCTGCCCGGTGCCGGAAGGTTAAGGAGAGAGGTTAGCGCAAGCGAAGCTTTGAACCGAAGCCCCGGTAAACGGCGGCCGTAACTATAACGGTCCTAAGGTAGCGAAATTCCTTGTCGGGTAAGTTCCGACCTGCACGAAAGGCGTAACGATTTGGGCGCTGTCTCCCCGAGGAGCTCAGCGAATTTGTGGCACCGGTGAAGACGCCGGTTACCCGCGACTAGACGGAGAGACCCTGTGAACCTTCACTGCAACCTAACATTGAGTTTTGACGCTGCGTGTGTAGTATAGGTGGGAGACTTTGAAGCCGGAGCGTCAGCTTCGGTGGAGTCGCAATGTGAAATACCACCCTCGTTGCGTTGGAGCTCTAACCTCGACCCGTAATCCGGGTCAGGAACAATGTTAGGCGGGTAGTTTGACTGGGGCGGTCGCCTCCAAAAGAGTAACGGAGGCTCCCAAAGGTTTCCTCAGGCTGTTTGGAAATCAGCCGTAGAGCGTAAAGGCATAAGGAAGCTTAACTGCGAGACCAACAAGTCGAGCAGAGACGAAAGTCGGGCTTAGTGATCCGGCGGTCCCGTATGGAAGGGCCGTCGCTCAAAGGATAAAAGGTACTCCGGGGATAACAGGCTGATCCTGCCCAAGAGTCCACATCGACGGCAGGGTTTGGCACCTCGATGTCGGCTCATCGCATCCTGGGGCTGAAGCAGGTCCCAAGGGTTCGGCTGTTCGCCGATTAAAGCGGTACGTGAGCTGGGTTCAGAACGTCGCGAGACAGTTCGGTCCCTATCTGTCGCGGGCGAAGGAAACTTGATGGGATCCCTCTTTAGTACGAGAGGACCGAGAGAGACAGAGCTCTGATGTACCAGCTGTTCCGCCAGGAGCAGTGCTGGGTAGTCAACCTCTGGTGGGATAAGCGCTGAAAGCATCTAAGTGCGAAGCCCTCCCAAAGATTAGGTTTCCCTCCCTTTATTGGGCTGTAGAGTCCTGGTAGATGACCAGGTTGATAGGCGGGAGATGTAAGTGCAGTAATGCATTCAGTTGACCCGTACTAATAACTCGTGAGGCTTGGCAATAAAAATTTCTTTACTCCGTTATGGTAATTCCCGATCACTGGTTGATATAAATCGAAGGATTTTCCGGTGGCCTTATCGGAGGGGCAACACCCGTTCCCATTCCGAACACGGAAGTTAAGACCTCCAGAGCCGATGGTACTGCGTGGGTGACTGCGTGGGAGAGTAGGACGCCGCCGGGATTAAACGAAAAAAGCCTGCCTTAAACGGCAGGCTTTTTTATTTTTCGGGCGCCGCCCGATCCGCGATACAAAAACAATCTGAAAGATCATAATGATATTGCCGGCGCGGGAAGTGGAACGCTCCGCGTTCGGCCAGGCAAAGTCAACGCTTTTAGATAAGCAAGCTTTTCAAAAGCTTTTCCTTCGCCTTGCCGCCTACGGCTGCAGCACTCCCGCGTCTGGACATCTGCGCTCTCTCCACACCCTGCTAACATGCGCCGACCGCGACGAGCCATCTGCGGCGTCAGCCGTCGGAGCTTGAAATGCTCAATTCTTTTGTGAACGCTTGGAACAGAGCCCTCGCTGACTTGAAGCCAAGCAGTTGGCTTTAGATGCTTCAGGTGCGGCCGGCTCATCTTCCTCGTAACTGGTCCATCGGCGTCGGGACGCCAGCGACTGCGTCGCTGATCACTTATTCGTTGCATCTTTCAGCAATTAATGGAAAAGCCCAGTGATATATTACGAAGAGCCTGCCCTCAAAAGGCGGGCTTTTTGTTTTTAGGGAAGGTCGACCTTCGCAACTTGGATTGTGAAAGGGTAGGGTATAATTACTTAGAGGAGGTTTCTCATGTCCGTTGTTGTATGGACTATTTTGTATCTGGCCACAGCTTCTATTTGGGTATGGCTTCTAGTAAATAGGAACGCTGAAAAGTGGGCTCACCAATGGTTCATGAGATTTCTTATTCGCGATGCATGGGGTTCAAATTATGGCCCCGACACATTACGCTTATTTGCATGGTTTTGTTTGACTATAGAAACCATATTATATATTGTTGGCATTGCCAGTCCTTCTGCCAGGAATTGGCTGGCTTTTTTTTGAATAATATCTTGCCCACTATTTAACCGTCTTCCCCTCCATATACTCCCTCCTCTTTTTCTCCGGGAACCTCTCGATGGCGTAGCGGAGCATGGTGCGGGGCATTGATAATGGTGTCAAGTCTTGCATACTGGCATTATTATAAGAAATACGTGCCCGCATCACTTATATTCCAAGATAATCGATATTGCCAAATAGATTGATGCTCCGAATCCTCCCTTTTCAATCCCCCTTCCCTTGATATAGAATACCCCTGAGGCGGACGATGACTTCATTGTTTTCTGATACTGACCCAAAAATGGAGGCCCTTCAGATCAGACTGTGGCGGGAAGCCAGCCCCACGCGGAAGATGGAGATGGTCGCGGAGCTCAACGCCGCGGCGCGGCTGCTGGCGCTTGCCGGGCTGCGGGAACGGCACCCGGGCGCGGACGAGGCCGAGCTTCGCCGCAGGCTCGCAGATCTTATTCTGGGGAAGGATCTGGCTCGGAAGGTTTACGGAGAGGCCATCTATGCCAAATGAACCTCTCGAAGTGACTCTGAAAGTTACCAGGGTGTTGGAAATAATGGATATCCCCTACTTCATAACAGGTTCGCTCGCCAGCACACTGTACGGCATGGTACGCTCCACCCAGGACGCCGACATCGTTGCCGAAATGAATGCGGATCATGTCAAACCCTTCGCCGAATCGTTATCGAAAGAATTTTACCTGGACGAGGAAATGATGTGCGAATCGATCCGGTATAATAAGAGCTTCAACCTTATACATAAAGAATGCGTGTTCAAGGTGGATGTTTTCGTCCCTGTCCCGAGTGATTATCTTCGATCCCAGTTCTCCCGCGCGAAACTCCATACTTTCACTTTTCAAATAGGCGCAGGCGCCATATTCGCAAGCCCGGAAGACACGATCCTTTCCAAGCTGAGATGGTTCAGGGCGGGTGGCGAAGGCTCTGATCGTCAATGGCGTGACATTCTGGGGGTACTGAAAGCCGGTTCTGGGGAGATCGATGTCAAATACCTTCGGAATTGGGCGGGCGAACTCAAAGTTACCGACCTTCTTGAAAGAGCGTTAAAAGAAGCAAGCTGAACAATAATTTGCCAGACAGCCTATTTCTCTCTTCCACCTCGGGGGCGCATTCCCATGTACCTCTTCCTAAGCGGTTCCGGGAATCTTTCGATGGCGTAGCGGAGCATGGTGCGGGGCATCGTCTTCAGGTGCTCTTTGAGGAACGCTTCTTCTTCCGCCTGGCCGCCGCGTTTGCCTATTTCCCGGAGCATCCAGCCGACGGCCTTGTGAATCAGATCTTGATCGTCATTCAGAAGGATCTTCGCGATCTGGAGCGTTTCACCGAACTCGCCTTTCTTGATGTAGCGGAAAGTAGCGATGATAGCGATGCGCCGTTCCCAGAGAGACTTCGACCTGGCAAGCTTTTTAAGCGGGGCCCTGCTCCTTGATTCAAGGTGCGCGCCTACGACGTGCTCGGCGGAGCAGTCGACCAGGTCCCAATTGTTGATGTATCGGGTGTTCCCGAGGTAGGTTTTATAGATGTTCCGGCGTTTCTCTTCGTTCCCTTTGGCGTAGGCGAGACACATGATCAGTAGGGCCAGGCTCCTCGCTTCGTGCCAGGGGTTGTGAAGGAGCTTGATGGTTTCATCGAGGGGCATCTCGCGGAACTCCTTCGCAAGTTTTCTGACCGGGGCCGCGGCGACGCCGAGGAAACGGTCGCCTTCGCCGTACTCTCCCGGGCCGGTCTTGAAAAACCAGAGCGATGACTTCGCCCGTTCCTTGTCCGCGAAAGTTATCAGCGCCTTAAAGGCACCAGCCGCGGTGAAGAAGTTTCTGTGTGTCACCCCTGCGGTTTTTCGCTCTGGGAGGTGGCTTTCATGCCTGCTATGCCTTCGATCGCCTTTGAAGCTACTGACTGGTTTTGAGCCATCAAATCCTTGAGGTCCTTTTCAAGGGCTTTTATCCTTGCTTCCTGATCTTTTGCCTTATCTTCAAGGGTTTTGAGCGTGAGCTTGTAGATCTCCCTTTCCTTCTCCATGTCCTTTTCCAGGATTATCTTTTCAACTTTCATCCGCTCTTCCGAGGCGGCAACAGCTTTTTTCTCGGCTTCCGTTGTTTTTTCGGCAAGCAACCCGGGAAACTCTGCGACCTGTTCACGAAGAGTCGAGAGCTCGTCTTCCATGGCTGAAAGAGTTTCCTTCCTCTTAAGGAACTCCTGCTCCTCTCGCTGCCTCTTCACTTTTTTGTTGTATTCGTACTCTTCTTCCTCCCGCTCCCGCTCTCTTTTCATCGCGGCTCGTTCTTCTTCCCATCTGGCGCGTTCCTCGGAGGATTTTGCTTCGAAAACCTTGGATTTATCTTCCTGCGCCTTGATCAGCTCCTCAAGCTTGCCGGCTTCGGCTTCGATCTTGAAGAGCCGTTTGAGTGTTTCCACGCGGCCGTCAATTTTGCCGTCCAGTTCTTCAAGAACCTTCGCTTTTCCCAGAAGGCCGGTTTCAAGGTCGGCAAGCCCTTTCGCGATTTTGACCTTGAGTTCCGAGAGATCGCTGATGATCGTGTCGACTGAATAACTGCCGCCGGCTTTTGTTTTGGCTATCTTGTCTGCTTCCAGACCGCAGGTATCTTCGGCAATTTCTTCATCAAACACACTGTCAACCTCAGGCAGGCCGGGTTGAATGACTCTTTTCCTTTTCGGGGCAGCCTTTGCGTCGCTCTTCTTAACAATTTTCGGCATAATGCACCTCCTGTAGTCCAGATTTTAGCATAAAAATCAAACGTAAAACCTGAGCAAAAATTTGCTCTTGAGAAAGCCTCCTTCCTGCCCTAAAATAGAGCGGTAACAGGAGGAAAGATGACGACGCCGACTCAGGTATGTGTGAAATGCAGGAGGCCTTTCAGCGCCGAATTCGACCGGTGCCCTTTCTGCAAGGAACCAGTACCTCCAAGGGAGAAGCCGAAGGTCCCGCCGGTGAAATGTCCGCGTTGCGGGAGGCTTATCAACGCTTCCTTCACTCAATGTCCCTTCTGCAAACAGGTCGTGACTCCTTCGGCGAGGCAACAGGCACCTTCGCAGCCGAAATTCGATTACACGGCGATCGCCGCGGATGCCGTCGAGCACAACAAGGTCTATTTGGACCTGGACTATTCTCCTGCCAGCGTCCTGGCCCTAGATGTTTTCTTCGACGAGATGTGGGGCACGGAAGGCTATTCTCCGAACAACGAAGACTGGACCGCGAACCAGGGTCAGGTGGCGGTGATCATGAATTTCGGCTCCTACTTCGGAGAGGTGATCAGGCGCCGCTACAACGGAAGGTGGCAGGAGGACCAGGCCCAGGACGGCAATCCCCTCTGGACGACCGTCGCGCTTCCGTCCGGAGACCATCTGTATGTAATCTCCAAGGTTTTCAAGCGCCTGAAGAACGGGTCAACGGACGCTCTTTACCCGATGCTTCTCTCCTTGAGGCAGTCTCTCGGCGATCAGCCGAAGGCCGATGAGTTGGAGTGCTGGCTCATACAGGCGGGCCACTTCGAGAAAGTAAAGCGCCCCGACCACGCCCTCAAGTTCTACGATTGCGCGCTAGCTCTGCCGCTTTCGGATGCGGACCGCTTGAGAGTAAGCGGGTCGAGAAGATTGGCGGAGGCCGAAGCAAGCAGGTTGGCCCGGGTTGACAGCGGACAGGTAGCACAGGCTCCTGAAACCGTCGCTGATGAAATTCCACCTGATTTTTCCGCGGGAAGCGACCTCATCAGGAAAGAAGTCGAACGGTTCGGAGGCATACCCAACGACACACCTGCCAGCCTCGCCGTCATCGACGGGTGGCTGGAGCTCATAGAGACGAACGGCCAGCCGCTCAAGAGCGAAAGCGAACTCAGGTTCTCCCAGAGGGAATGGAGCGTCGGATGCTATCTCGGCGAACTTCTTTGTAAAAAGTTCGGCGGTTCCTGGAAAGCGGACAACAATGAGCAGAAAAAAAGCTCGGTCGTCTGGCCTGACGGTCTGGAATTCTTGCCGTTCGCCTGCTACTCGAAAAGGGCCGAGCAGGGAAAGGCGCAGGCCATCTTCAAGCAGTTCCAGGAGATCGTGGCGGTGCTTCGCCAGCGGGGGAAGGCGCCCGCTCCGCGTGATGAATCGGCCGAGTGGATGGAGCAGGCGGAACTGCTGGCATCGAAGCCCGACAGGCTTGAAGCGGCAGCCGGTTTCGCGCGGAAAGCCCTCCAGTTCAAGCCCGATTCCGCAGCGATACTGGTCCGCCTCGGAGACCTGACGGCGGGCATGAAGGGCCAGCAGGAGAACGCGATACTCTGGTACGACAAGGCGCTGATGGCAAACCTGTCGCTCGCAGCGGCGTGGCTGGGAAAGGGCCGCGTCCTCCAGTCTCTCGGCAGGAGCGCCGAAGCAATGAATTGTCTCGAAAGGATCTATGAGCGATCTTCGGGTGACAAGCAGCTTCATCTCCTGATGGCTGACGCACTGAGGGGCGCAGGCAGATTGGACGAAGCCCTCGAAACTTACCGGCTGGCCCTATCTCTCGATGAAAAACTCGTTCCGGCGTGGCTCGGCGTCGCGGCGTGCCAGGAGGCTTCAGGTTCTCTTGAAAAGGCTGTCGAAACTCTCGCCAAAGTTTCAACTATGCCGGGTTCGACGGCGGAAGCCTCCTTCCACAAGGGGGAACTCGAAGAAAAGCTCGGGCGGATCAATGACGCCGTCGCCAGCTACAATACGGCGAATTACAGGGCGGGCAGTGATGAAGACCTCAAGAGCAGTATCCGCGCCCGGCTCGAAGCACTTGAGAACACTCCCGAGCGCTTAAAGCTGAAAGCCGAAGACTTGGCCGGCGCGGGCAACATGCAGGGAGCGATCGAGGTTTACAAGCGCATCCTGCAGATGACTCCGGACAACGCCGAGGCGTGGGGCGAGGCGGGCACAGGCTTCAGCCTCATGGGAGACATCGACTCGGCGATTGTCCATTTCGACAAGGCGATATCTCTCGACCCTTCCATGGTTAAGAACTGGGACCACAAGGCCGTGTCGCTGGCGAGAGTAAAACGCCTGTCCGAAGCAATCCTGGTGCTGGAAAAAGGCCTCTCGGCCAACCCGGAAAACCCTCAGCTTTTAAAACGCAGGGGGATCTTCCTAAGCATGAGCGGAGACCAGGAGGGCGCGATAAGGAGCTTCGACGAAGGCTTGGCGGCCGACCCCGGCAACTACGACATCAGGCTTTTCAGGGCGGATGTCCTCAGAAGAGCGGGGAGAGGGGGCGAATCTATCGCTGAATTGAAAGATCTTTGTTCTCTCGCTCCGGGATGGTCGGGAAAGAGCGCGATGGAGGCGCGGCGCCTTCTCTGGATCGTCGAGAATCCGGACGCGTCGTTGAACCCCGATCTGGGAAGGCAATACGGCGACAGAGCCTGGAACAGGATGATGCAGGGCGACCTCGCGGGGGCCCTTGCCGACTACGAGGAAGGGCTCAAGGCCGATCCGTTCAACGGCGAGAACTGGCTCAACAGGGGAACGACCCTGAGCCACATGGGAAGGAACGAGGAATCGCTTCCATGTTTCGACAAGGCTTACGATCTTCTGGGCAATGTCCATCCGATCCTCCAGAACAAGGGGAACATTCTCCGGTCTCTCTGCCGTTTCGAGGAAGCGCTTTCATGCTACGAAACCGTCCTCGGATCCAACCCGAAAGAGGAGAAATGTCTCCGTGGGAAGGCTTACGCCCTTGGCGCTCTGGGAAGACACGAGGAAGCCCTCTCAATGTGGGAGTCCTGCCTCGCGCTTCAGCCCGGCGACAGGGAGGCTGTCGAAAGAAGGGCCAACTGCCTCAGGGAACTCAAGCGGTTCGAAGAAGCGATCGTAGTGTATGACGGGCTCATAACTTCCGATCCCGGAAACATGAGACACCTCATGGCGAAATCGCTCGTCCTTTTCGACATGGGCCGCGACGACGAGGCGCTGGAGTTGCAAAGCAAGGCTTTTTCCGACGAAAAGTTCGCGAAAGAATGGGACGCCCAGGGCAAGAAACTTCTCGACCTGTTCGGCGGCGGCGATCAAGGGCTCGTCCAGTAGAAAGGTGTCCGCGCCTCTCTTTTTGCGTTTTTGATTCGAATCAATATAATGTGCTTTGGAGCGGAGAATGGATAAGAAGATCGCGGTGGTCGAGGACGAAAAGGACATCCGGGACAGCCTGAAGGTCGTCCTGACGCGGGAAGACTACGCCGTTTCGGCCTACGAGGACGGCACGGAGGCGCTTCTCGGGTTCAAGAAGGATGTGCCCGACCTTGTGATACTCGATTGGATGATGCCCGGGATCTCCGGGATAGACCTACTCAAGATCATAAGGAACGACTCCAGGTTCGCCAAGTGCGGCGTCGTTATGCTGACCGCGAAATCCTCAGAGCTGAACATCGTGGACGCCCTCAACGTCGGCGCGGACGACTACATGGTGAAACCCTACAGGAAGGAAGAGCTTCTCGCCAGGATCAAGGCCGTTCTCAGGAGATACGGGCCTGTAAAAGAGGAAAAGAACGATCTTTCAAGACTGGGAACGGTATGGATCAACAAGGCGACCTTCCAGTCTGGTGACGGAGACGGGAAGTTCGAACTTTCGCCGATGGAATTCAGGATGCTTTCCCTATTCGTTTCGAACCCGGGCAGGCTTTTCACCCGGGGGCAGATCCTTCAGCAGTTCTGGCAGGACTCCGATTCCGTGGAAGAGAGGGCAGTGGACATCCACATAGCAAGGCTCCGGGAGAAGATGGGCAAGGCTGGAAAACTTATCGAGACCATACGCGGACTCGGCTACAGGGTCAGGGAGTCTTCTTGAACTACCACAGGACCTTTTTCGTTTTCCTTGTCCTTTTCGCCGCCGCCGTAGTCTTAGCGGGCGGGCTTCCCTTTTACGGAAAATGGCTTTTCATCGTCTGCGCGGCTTTCGCGGGAGCGGCGCTGCTGAAAAGGTTCTCGCTTTCGCCGTGGAAGGAGCTCGAAGCTTCCCTGCATCGGATAAAAAGCGGAGACCTTCAGGCGCGGCTCGACGACGTGAAAGGGGGAGACGTCAGGGCGAGCGCCGTCGTCTTCAACGAGCTGGCGGAGGACCTCGCGAAGTACAAGAAGCTTTACGAGAACAGGGAAAAGAGGCTTACCGCCCTGATAAACTCGGTCAACAGCGGTCTGATGCTCTTCAACCCCGATGGCGAGATGCTTCTCGCCAACGCCAACATGAGCGGCAATTTCGCACATTTCAGGAAGGACGCCCCGATAGCGTCGCTGGACATCCCGTTCCTTCCTCAGTTCCTCGAAGAAGCGAAAAAGAGCGGCAAGAGGCAGACGCGGGAACTCAAGGAGGGCGAAAAGGGTAGGGGCCGCATTTTCGAGATAACCTATGTCCCTCTCGAAGAGGGCAACTGGGCGCTGATCATCCACGACATAACCTCGGAAGCCAGGATGGCGCAGGTCAAATCCGACCTCGTCGCGAACGTCTCCCACGAGCTGAGGACGCCGATATCTGCGGTCTCATCCATATGCGACGTGCTTGACGATCCTGCTGTAGAACCGGGCAGGAGGGCCGATTTCCTCGAGAGGCTTAAGAAACAGGCGAGGCGCATGTCCAGCCTTGTCGAGGACCTGCTTTCCCTCTCGAGGCTTGAAAGCGGCGAGATAACGGTGAAAAACGAACGGGTGAACCTTAGCTCGCTGATCGAAGATATCCTCAATTCCCTCGAACCTCTTCGGAAGACTTTCGGCGTAGAATTCGAATGTCACATCGAGAATGAGCTTTCTGTCACTGGCGATTCCGCCCTGATCGAGCACGCCGCGAAGAACATCCTCGACAACGCCATCCGCTACAACAAGCAGAACGGGAAGGTCTTCATAAGGGCGGAAAGAGAGAACGGCGCCGTGAGGCTTGAGATAGAGGACACGGGCGACGGCATTCCGGCCGAGTACTCCGAAAGGGTTTTCGAGAGGTTCTTCCGCGTCGACCCCCACCGGTCGAGGGAAAGGGGCGGGACGGGGCTGGGGCTTTCGATCGCGAAGCACTCGCTGAAGCTCCTGGGCGGCGATGTCAGGCTCGAAAGCGAGATAGGCAAAGGCTCGAAGTTCATTCTGACCCTGCCCGAATAGAATTATTTCAGAATTGAAATATTCCTGAAACATTCCTGAAATAGGGGTCTTCTACCATGATACCTGATGAAAAAGGAAAGGAGACCGAAAATGAAGAAACTAACGCTGACAATCCTGGCCCTCACCGTCGCGGTCGCGATGTTCGCCCAGTCCAAGAGTATAACAGGCGCGGGTGCGACCTTCCCATATCCGATCTACGGGAAATGGGCTTATGAATATGAGAAGATCTCCGGCGTCAAGATGAACTACCAATCGATCGGTTCAGGCGGAGGTATCCAGCAGATCTCGAACAAGACAGTCGATTTCGGCGCTTCCGACGCTCCCCTTAAAGCGGAGGAACTCGATTCGAAGGGGCTGATCCAGTTCCCAATGGTAATCGGCGGAGCTGTCCCCGTAGTGAATCTTTCGGGCGTTGGAGACCTACAGCTGAAACTTGACGGAGAAACTCTCGGTCTTATCTTCGCGGGGGATGTCAAGAAATGGGATGATCCCAGGCTCGTTAAACTCAACCCCGGCGTCAACCTTCCCGCGAAAGCCATAACGGTCGTCCACCGGGCGGACGGCTCGGGGACCACCTTCCTCTGGACTCACTACCTGTCGCAGGTTTGCCCAAAATGGAAGAACCTGGTAGGGTACGGAAGCGCTGTCGAATGGCCCGCGGGAGTGGGCGGCAAGGGCAACGAAGGGGTGGCTTCCTATGTGAAGCAGGTGGACGGCTCGATCGGCTACGTCGAATTCGCCTACGCCCTCCAGAACAAGCTCAAGGTCGCCCAGCTGAAGAACAGGGACGGGAACTTCGTTTCTCCGTCGAGCGGTTCATTCGGCGCGGCGGCGGCGAACGCTAACTGGGAAAAGGCCGACCATTTCTTCCTCGTTCTTACGAATCAGCCGGGGAAGGACAGCTGGCCGGTTACCGGAGCCAGCTTCATCCTGATTTACAAGAACCAGGAAAGCCCTGACAAAGCCGCGACGATGTTGAAGTTCTTCGACTGGTGCTTCAGGAGCGGCGCGCCCTACGCGGAAAAGCTCGACTACATCCCGATCCCTGAAAGCGTCTACACGCAGATCGAGAAAGTCTGGGCTGAGAAGATCGTTTCCGGCGGAAAGAAAGTTTGGGCGAAATAGGGCTTATTGAATGAGATTACCTTCGATCTTGGGAAAAAAGGAAAGGACCCTGTTCGAGGTCCTTTCCTTTCTTTCCGCTCTCGTCGTATGTTCGATAATATTCGTCATCTTCCTGTCCCTTTTAGTGGACAGCATTCCTGCTATAAGGGCATTCGGATTCAAGTTCCTCTCGACCGCGAAATGGGACCCGGTCAGGGACATTTACGGCGCATTGCCGCAGATCTACGGCACGCTTGCAACTTCGGTAATAGCCATAGCGATAGCCTTCCCTGTCGGGATAATGACGGCGTTCTTCCTGACCGAGATCGCCCCGCCTTTCCTGAGCAGGCCGATATCCGTGGCGGTTGAGCTCCTCGCAGCCGTCCCGAGCATAATCTACGGGATGTGGGGGCTTTTCGTCCTCGCGCCGATACTTTCAAAAAGAGTTTACGAACCGCTCCAGGAACGCTTTCCCGAGGCGAAGCTGCTTTCCGGGCCGCCCATGGGGATAGGCGTCCTTACGGCGGGCATAATCCTTTCGATAATGGTCCTTCCGCTGATAGTCTCCATCTGCAGGGAGCTTTTGCTGCTGGTACCGAACGTCGTGCGAGAATCCGCCTATGCCATAGGCTCGACGAGGGCCGAGGTTGCTTTCGGGATACTCCTTCCCTACGCCAAGAAGGGCATAGTGGGCGCGACTTTCCTGGCTCTGGGCAGGGCCCTGGGGGAAACCATGGCGGTGACTTTCGTCATCGGCAACCAGCACAAGATCTCGGCGTCCCTCCTGGCTCCGTCGAGCACCATCGCCTCGACACTCGCGAACGAGCTTTCCGAAGCCCTGACGAAGCTCCACGTGAGCAGCCTCGTGCTTCTGGGTCTGGTGCTCTTCTTCCTCAGCATCGCGGTCATATCGCTTTCGAAGTGGCTCATATACGCCTCCGAGAAAGCCGCGAAAGGCAGAAAATGAAGGCCGTCGTAACGTTCAAAAGGACAGCCATCGACCTAACCTTCAGGGTTTTCGCCTGGTCGGCGGCTGTCGTCGCGATACTTGTCCTCCTTGTGGTCCTTTTAGAGGTCCTGAAAAGAGGGTACTCGGCGATCAACTGGGATTTCTTCTTCCACCTTCCCAAACCTCCGGGCGAATCCGGCGGAGGGATAGCGAACGCTCTCTTAGGCTCAGCGGCAATAACGGTCCTCGCCTCCCTGATCGGCGTTCCGCTGGGAATCATGAGCGCCATTTACTCGGCGGAGTTCGGAAGAGGGACAAAGCTGGGAAGCCTCGTCCATTTCTCGACCGAGATACTTTCCAGCGTCCCGAGCATCGTCATCGGCCTCTTCGTCTACGCGGTGTTCGTCATCCCGATGAAAAGCTTTTCGACGATAGCCGGAGCCTTCGCCCTTGCGGTCATCACGATCCCCCTGATCCACAGGGTCACCGAAGAGATGCTGTTGATGGTGCCCGATTCTCTGAGGGAAGCAGGGCTTGCCCTCGGCGTCACCTACCCCGTCGTAGTGAAGAAGATCTGCCTTAAAAGCGCCAAGATGGGAGTGATAACCGGCATCCTGGGGGCGCTCGCGAGGATATCCGGGGAGACCGCCCCGCTTCTCTTCACCTCGCTCAACTCTTCTTTCTGGAACCTTTCGCTCTTCAAGCCGATGGCGACCGCCAACGTCATCGTGTTCGTCTACGCCATGTCTCCCTACGACGACTGGCGGAGCATCGCGTGGGGAGCCTCCTTCATAATAACGATGTCCATCCTGGCGCTCACCATACTGTCCAGGGTGCTTTTCAAGAGGGTTAAGAATGGATAAAGCCGCAGCGTTGACCAGCACAAGCGTTCAAAGCGAAGTCGTTCCCGCGTCGCTTCCCGGGGGCGTGGAGATAGAAGTGAGGGACCTCGATTTCTACTACGGGAGTTCCCACGCCCTGAAGAACATCTCCCTTCCCGTTTATGACAGGAAAGTGACCGCTATCATCGGCCCGTCGGGATGCGGCAAATCGACACTCCTCCGGTGCTTCAACAGGATCTTCGACATCTACCGCGAGCAGAGGGCTGAAGGAGAGATAATCTTCCAGGGTGAGAACATCCTCGGACCGGGGGTCAACCTTCCCGACCTCAGGGCGAAGATAGGGATGATATTCCAGAAGCCGACCCCCTTTCCGCTTAGTATCTACGACAACATCGCCTTCGGGATGAAGCTCTACAAAAAGATGACCCGCTCGGAGATCCGGGAAAGAGTCGAAGTTTCCCTGAGAAGGTCCGCTCTCTGGGAAGAGGTCAAGGACAAGCTGCTCGAACCTGCCACTTCCCTGTCGGGAGGTCAGCAGCAGAGGCTCTGCATCGCTAGGGCAATCGCGATCGAGCCGGAAGTGCTCCTCATGGATGAGCCGGCTTCCGCTCTGGATCCCATAGCTACGGCGAAGATCGAGGAGCTGATCGGAGAATTAAGCGAGAAATACACCATAGTGATAGTCACTCACAACATGCAGCAGGCGGCCAGGGTCTCCGATTACACGGCCTTCCTGTGGCTGGGACAGCTCGTAGAATTCTCCAGGACGGACGATTTTTTTACCAATCCTAAAGAGCAGAAAAGCAGGGATTATCTTACCGGAAGGTTCGGTTGAGGGCGGGCATGAGAGAACGGGAAGAGATCAGGAAGCTGATGGAATCGATAGTAACGATGGCGGACGAAGTGAACGCCGTCCTCGTCGAAGCCCTCGGTGCGATAAAAGGCGGCGCGGAGGACATACTGAAGAAGCTCGACGAGAAGGACCATCTCATCGACAGGATGGAGAACGAGAACGACTCCAAGTGCCTCCGCATCCTTGCGCTTTACCAGCCCGAGGCGGACGATCTGAGGACCGTCACCATGGCGATGAAGATGAACAACGACATAGAAAGGATAGGCGACCACGCCATCAACATCGCCGAAAGGGCGGTGACCATAAAGGCGAACCTGCCTGAAACGATATCCATGAAGATCGAACAGATGGGCGGGATCACGAAAACGATGTTCTCCGACGTCATCACGGCCTTCATAGCCAAGGACACGGCCCTCGCGAAAAGCGTCATCGCCAAGGACGACCAGATAGACGCCCTGCTGAAGGAGATAATCAACCTCGCGCTCTGGGGCGACGAGGCTAAGGCGATGGAAAGGGAGAAAGCCCTTGCGGTCACCTCGACGGCGAGGGAGCTTGAAAGGATAGCAGACCTCGCTACGAACATCTGCGAGGACATCGTGTTCATGGCGGAAGGCGTCACGCTGAGGCACGGCGGCGGGAAATAGGAGAGGGGCATTATGGATATCACTCTGATAGCGATAATATTTCTTGTCATACTGGCCCTTTTCTTCGATTTCCTCAACGGTTTTCACGACGCCGCCAATTCCATCGCGACTATAGTTGCAACCAGGGTCCTGTCGCCAAGGTTCGCGGTCCTATGGGCCGCGTTCTTCAACTTCATCGCCTTCGCCTTCTTCGGGCTCCATGTCGCCAACACCCTGGGAAAAGGGATCGTGGACATCACTCAGGTGGACAGCTTCGTGATCTTCGGCGCTCTCGTCGGCGCCTGCTCGTGGAACATCATCACCTGGTACGGCGGCATACCGTCCAGCTCATCCCACGCTCTCGTGGGCGGTCTGGTAGGATCAGCCATCGTTAAGGCCGGGACAAGTGCGCTTGTATGGAAGGGAATTCTAAAGACCGTTGCGTTCATTTTTATTTCGCCCGTGGTCGGTATGATCCTGGGACTGGTCCTGGGCGTCATCGTCTATAACCTCTTCAGGCGGGCCACGCCCAGGAAGGTGGACCATATCTTCCGTAAGGGGCAGCTCATCTCGGCGGCGGCTTACAGCCTCGGCCACGGCGGCAACGACGCGCAGAAGACGATGGGCATAATAGCCGGCCTTCTTTTCAGCGCGGGGTACCTGGGCAAGGAATTCCATGTCCCGCTCTGGATAGTGCTTTCATGCCACGGCGCGATAGCTCTCGGTACTGTTTTCGGCGGCTGGCGCATAGTCAAGACCATGGGCAACAAGCTGGCGCACCTTCTTCCCGTCGACGGCTTCTGCGCCGAAACCGGGGCGGCGTGCGTGCTGTTCGGGTCGTCCGCCCTGGGCGTTCCCATCAGCACGACTCACACGATAACGGGCGCCATCATGGGCGTCGGTTCCCTCAAGGGGATGCGCGCGGTCAAGTGGGGAGTGGCGGGCAGGATCGTATGGGCCTGGATAATCACGATCCCGGCCTCGGCGATCATCTCGGCTGCTTCATACGGCCTCGCGGTCCTGTTGTTCAAATGATGAAGGTCATCTTTATCTGCACGGGCAATTCCTGCAGGTCGCAGATGGCGGAAGGTATCGCGCGGGAAAGGTTCGGCGATTCCGTGATCGCCCTGAGCGCAGGGTTACGGCCGGAAGAGAACGTCCATCCTCTGGCGGTCGAGGTCATGAAAGAGATCGGAATAGACATCAGCCGCCAGAAACCCAAGATCATCGATCCCGATATCCTGTTGCAGATGGACTGCGTCGTCACCCTCTGCGGCGATGGGGAAGAGAGCTGTCCCGCGACCCCTCCTTCGATAAAGAGGGTTCACATGCCCGTCAATGACCCCTCGAAATCGAGGGGCTCCGAGGAAGAGGTGGCAGCGGCGTTCAGGAACGCGAGAAGGGAAGTAGAAGAAAAGGTATCGGCGGTCATTTCCGATCTTCTTGAGAAAAATAACCAGGAATAAAAAAGCCGCCACAGCCGGCGGAAAGAAGACAAAAAACAAATCTTGAAAGATCAGGCGATCTTTCTCTCCTCGAAGGACCTTGCTGCGTCCTCCGGGGAATCGAATATCTCGAACACATAGCTGAGCTTCGTGATGTCAAGCAGTTTCGCGATGTTCCTGTCGACGCTCGCCAGCTTGACCTCGGCGCTGTACCTTTCCGCGGTCACGTGGGCGGTTATGAGCTCCGCCAGGCCCGACGAATCCATGAAGGTCACCTCGCCAAGGTCGAGTACGATCCTCGTTTCCCCGTCCTCCAGAAGTTCCCTGAGCTTCTCCCTCATCGTGGTTTCGTTCTGACCGAGTGCTATCCTGCCCTGCGCCCGCATCACGACAATACCTCCCGATCTTTCGATATCCAGTTTCATAAGGTCCTCCTTTCAAAGGTCAGCGGTCAGCGGAGAAGCCGCGAAAGCGATCCGATGATCGTCCTGAAAAGCATGAGCGTCCCCCAGTAGATGAACCCGATCAGGACGGCCAGCAGGACCGTTTTCAGAACAAGGACGATCTTGCTTTCTTCGGTCTCGGTTTCCGTGCCGGTCATTTTCCTGTCCTCCAGGATATAAGATAGAATCCGAATGTTTCGCCAGGTTTTCAGAAATATTTCCTTTTGGAAAAGATGAGGCTTGAACCGGCCATAAGAGCCTATCCGGAAATAGGACACAGTCGCGCGCGAAACGCCGGGCGAGCAGAACAAGGCGGCTGACTGAAGTAAGGCTGGTCTGCCTTTCAAAGGAGGACAACACAGTTATGCGAAGCCCGCCGTCCGCGCCCTTCGGGACGGGGCTGCCAGCGCGCCCGGCTTTGTCAGCTCGCTCATCCGATGCGCCAGACATCGGCCTTCGTTCGCTTCCTCGCCATGCACATCCGACAGCAACCGTCGCGGCTATGTCTTATTTCCGGATAGGCTCTAAGCCGACACCCTAAGGAAAATAGGGCTGCGACCGTAACAGGCCACGAAATAGGTCAGTTCAGCTTTTTGATATCTTTCTGGCAGACAGGAGAAGAACGATGGAGATGGCCTGCAACGCCATCGAAAAGATGACCACGTATGAGACGGAAAGGTCATAAAGGAAGCCCATCGCCGCGCTTCCGAGGAACCAGGAAATGCCGTAACCGGTGTTGAAGATACCGAACGCTGAGCCTCTTTTTTCCAGAGGTATCATCGTCGAGATCGCCGCCCTGAGGACAGATTCCTGCATCGCCATCCCGATGCCCCAGAAAACCATTCCGGCCAGGCCGGATATCCATCCGCCAAAAAATACCAGAGGCGGGAAGGCGATTGAGAAGAGCACTCCCGCCATGACGGTGAATAGCCCGAAGCGGTCGAAAAGCTTTCCGAGAAGGAGCGCCGCTACGGCATCGGCAAGCATGGCGGCGGCATAGAACAGGGGGATCAACTGCTCGTCCGCCACCGCGGCCTGCCTGAAATGAAAAGCGATCAGGGGGAAATCGGCATATCCTGCAGCTATAAACGCTACGGCCGCCATGTAGAGCCAGAACCCTTTTCTCAGGTCTGCCGGATCGACCTTGCGGGACGGCGCAGAAAGGTTGGAAGGTTCGGGGAAAGAAAGCCTGGCAATGAACAAGCTTGAAAGGGCCAGGACGGCCGGGATCGAAAGGAAGGCGTACGCCATCCTGTAATCGCCCCGGAAATAGAGCACCGCCGATACGATAAGAGGCCCCGCCGTAGCGCCGATCTGGTCCATGGCTTCATGCAGGCCGAAGGCCCATCCCGCGCCGATGCTGCTTCCCGCGTGTGAGAGCATCACGTCCCTCGCGGGGGTCCTTATCGATTTCCCGAGCCTTTCCAGAATGATCAGGGACGCCGCGAACTCCCATCTTCCTGCAAAAGCCATCAGGGGAACTGCCAGGAGATTGACAGCGTAACCCGTGATCGTCATGAGCCAATATTTCCGGGTCCTGTCGACGAGGAATCCGGAGGCAAGCCTCAGCCCGTAGCCGATCAGCTCTCCCAGGCCGGATATGACGCCGACAGCGGTGGCGCTCGCTCCGAGCATGGCCAGATATGGCCCGTTGAGGCTCCTCGCCGATTCGTAGGTGACGTCGCTGAAGAGGCTGACGACGCCCAGCAGGACCGCGAACCTGATCGCCTGCTTCCTTAAAAGGGAGACATCCTGGCTGTTCAATCAATCTCCGAGGGAAGTACCGATCTCGCGGGCGGATTTCACCCACGGATGGTCCGGAGGAACAAGGTTTTTCTTTCCGGCCACTTCTTCGAGAGGAACGGCCTCCGCCTTCTCTCCCTTGGAAGCGACCATGATCCCGTACCGCTTTCTGTCGAGAAATTCCGTGCAGGCGCTGCCGAGCCGGGTCGCGAGTATCCTGTCGTAAGCCGAAGGCGTGCCTCCCCTTTGCAGATGGCCGAGGATCGTAAGCCTCGATTCGACTCCCGTCAGCTTTTCGAGGTTCCTCGTCAGTTCGAGAGTGTGCGAAAGGTGCTCGAAGTGGAACCTGTCAAGCTCCGCTCTCGCCCTGTTCTTTTCTTCTTTCGATGAAGCTTTTCCTTTCGCGGAGACGAGCCGGCTGACGAGTTTCTCCTGCTGTTTCGACATCGCCCCTTCCGCCACCGCCACTATTGAGAAATGTTTTCCCGCTTTTTTTCTCGCGAGTATCGCGGCGGCGGTCTTCTCTATCCTGTAAGGTATCTCCGGGATAAGTATCACGTCGGCTCCGCCCGCCAGGCCCGCGCCGAGGGCTAGCCACCCGGCCCTGTGACCCATCAGCTCGACCACGATTATGCGGTCGTGGCTCATTGCGGTCGAATGAAGCCTGTCTATCGCCTCCGTGGCGATCCCGAGGGCGGTGTCGAAGCCGAAGCTGGCGTCGGTCATTGCCAGGTCGTTGTCGATGGTCTTGGGAAGGGTGATCACGTTGAGCCCCGCGTTCTTGAGTACAAGTGCGTTTTTCTGCGTGCCGCCTCCTCCGATGCAGACGAGCGCTTCGAGCCTGTGCTTCCGGAAGGTCTTCACCGCTTCAGAGGTCATGTCCCTTGTCCCGTTCTTTGAAGGCATCCGGTGGGGTTTGTCCCTGCTGGTGCCGAGGATCGTCCCTCCGTGGGTCAGGATGCCTGAAAGCATGCCGCTTTCCAGTTCCATGGTATTGTCTTCCACGAGACCCCTGAAGCCGTTCCTGAACCCCAGAAAGCTCATCCCGTAACTTTCCTGGCCGGCCTTGCAGACGCCTCTTATCGCGGCGTTCAGTCCCTGGCAGTCGCCTCCGCTGGTAAGTATCCCGATACGTTTTCGCATTTTCATCTCCCCATAAATTCTACCACCAAAAAAAGAGCGGGGGGCTTTTCAGCCCCCCTATGGTTTGAAAAGAGGTCATGGAGTGGTTTCGCTAGAATTTTATCTGGAGCGTGAGCTGGATCCGCTCCTCGTCGGGGATGACGGTGTCGCCGTGAAGGATGTTGCCGTATTCCTTAGTGTGGGAGTTCTTTTCGTAGTCGAGAAGGATGATGTTGTCCTTGTAGATTTTGTAAGCGATGCCGTAGATGTATCTTTTGCGGACGTCTTCGCTGTTCTCTTTCACCGCTTCGAAAATACCTTCGGTATCGGGGTCGAACTTTTCGTAGCGGGCCCAGAGGGTCCATTTTTTCGCGTCGTCGAGCTTCACTTCGCCGAAGTAGCTGTAACCCTTGGTCTTCGGCCCGGAGAAGATGTCCGAATATTCCACTTTCCCCGGAATGTACTGGGCGGGGGTGTAGTATCCGCTTCCCGTCGGGTTGCCTTCGGCCTTGAACCACTGGCCGGCGAGGGTGAACCTGGCGTGCTGGTAAGAGACCATGTAGTTGATCAGGTTGAAGTCGGGATAGATCCTCTCGTTGAGGAAGATGCCGTCCTTGTCATAGTTGACAGGCTCGAGGTTGCCTTTGCCGTTTGCTCCCGACACCGTCAGCTGCAGGCCGGGCATGTAGGCGGGAACGGGCCGGAAGCTTACCCTGTACTGGAGAATCTTGTTCATGTTCTTCTCGCCCTTGCTGTAGCCTCCGCCATTATAGATCCCTACCGCCATGGAGCCCCATTTCCCGGGGAAGCCCTTGGAAACTTCGTCCTGGTATGATTTCGGAAGAGCCGGGCCGAAGTTGGCGCCGAACATGATCCCGGAGTCAGCGCTGGCGAGGATCTTCTCCCTGTCGAGGAAGAGCGCGTCCTGCATCCTCCAGGTGTTTATCGAATCTTCGAAGTCGAGCCACGGGGTGTGGATGAGGCCCACTTCCAAATGGGGGTTCGAGAAGACCTTGTTGCCCTTCCATTTGAAATCGGCGTATAGGTATTTCTGCCTCGCGAGATAGTTGCCTTCTGAATCCTGGTGGACGTCGGTCGTGAAACGGGTCGCAAGCCAGGGGGCGATCTCTTTCCTGACGTCGAGGTAGCCTCTCTTCAGGACGAATTTGTTGTAGCTCTTCAGCCCGTCGGCTTCGGACGCGCTAAAGGACGAGCCGTTCTGGTAGGAAAGATAATATGTGCCTCCGATCTTCAGTCCCTTGAGGGCGTCGGAAACCGACTTCATCGGCTTCGTCGCGTCGTCCATCGCCTTCTTGGTTTCCTCTTTCTGCGCTTCCTTTTTCTTGTCGTACTCTTTTTGGACGGTCAGAGCTTCGTCCTGCGTGAGGACCTTTTTGTCGATGAGAAGCTGGAGCAGCGGGTCGACTTCCTGGGCGGACACGGGCGAAAGGCTCCCCAGCACCGCCGCAGCCATAACCATCAATGCAAGTTTTTTCATTACAACTTCCTCCTTTCACAAGGCGGAAGTGTAACGGCCCGTTTTTTCGCCACTGTTTCAGGACTGTTTCATTTCGGAAAAAGAAAAGGCCCCGTTGCCGGGGCCTTTCGTTCGTATAGATGAAATCCTTCAGTCGCAGGCGGCTTGTGTGTTCACCTGTCTGGCTCCCGCCGTTGAATTCCCGGCCGGGCCGGTATAAAGGTCCGGGTCGGAGCCGTTGTATCCCTGGATGATGTAATAGAAACACTTCCCCTCAACGGAGGAAGGATCGTCTCCGGAAATATCCACGCTGAGCGCGGCGTTCGTGCCCCACTTGTAGCAGGAGAAATCCGCCGAGCCGGTATCGAGAGCGGCGAGGTTTGCGCGGAGTCCTCTGACGACTCTGTAATTTTCGGCATCGGTGGCGCTCCAACCGAAACCTCCCGCGCTTACGGAGGATTCGATGACCTCATCCTCGGGAGCTTCGACGGTCTCGGAACAGGGGTGCATAGTGCAGCTTGCGATGCCGGTGTGAGTAAGCTGGATGCCGTCTATTATGAGGTAATACATGTCCGCGTCGCTCGTGCAGTGGAAGCCCAGGTAATATGTTCCCGTCGTCGGAACGGTGAAGGTCGGAGCCCTCGAAGTGCATGTGGTGTTCGTATAGGTTGCTGAAGGGAGAATCGTTGCTGTCTGTCCCGATGACGTCGCCGCAGTTCCGCATTTCACTTCGAACTTTTCAGGCCAGGTTGATGACTGGACTTTCTGCGAGAATCCCAGAGTGTAGGTCGTCCCCGCTGTCATCGCGATGCCGGGGGAAAAAGCCCAGGCGTCCGCAGCGTAGCTCGAATTGTATGGATAATAGAGACCGCTTGCAGAGCCGCAATAGTATGATGGGGTCACGGCCCAATTGTTCCCGTTTCCCGTCTTGCTGAAGGTCCATCCGGACGCGCTGCCGGAAGAGAAATCTTCGCTGAAGTCCGTTGTGGTTCCGCCTCCGACAACCGTGCCCACGGTCAGGTTGAACGCGCCGCTCCAGGATCCCTGGGCGCATGTCATTTGTATCGAAAAGGAGAGGACTGTCCCGCACGCAACGCCCTCACCCACACTAAACCGGAAATGGGGGGCGATGCTTGCTCCGGTGCCTCCTCCCGCGATGTCGGGAAATGCGGATGCGTTGTCGACCATGGTCACGCCTGACGTGCCGGATGTTATGGTGGCGGAAACTCCCGTCGCCCCGACCGTTCCCGGATTGGACAGGGTCACCTGGAGTTCGATCGTTTCTCCGGGATCGACGATCCCGTCTCCCGATACACCACCGCACAGGTCGTTTACCGTCGAGGACAGATAGACGAGGTTTGTGCTGCACATGGGGCAGTTTACGGTCGTAGTCTGGTCGGCGTTCACCACTACGCCTGTAAAAGTGGTAGTGGGGTAACCGGCCGCCTTGCATTCGATCGTGTAAGTCCCCGGCTCGAGAACGCGGTGGAAATCGCCGATATCCGGGTCGGTCAGCACATCCTTGTAGGCATGCGGGACCGTAACGTAGGGAGAGGAAGTAGCCGTGCATGTGGCGGTGACCGTCCCGTCGAGCGGCGTGCCGGAGGATTGGTCCGTCATCAGGCCGGAAACTCCCTGGAAGGTCTTTAGCATGTAATTGAGAGTTGCCTGCCGGTGCTGGGAGGTGTATGCCGGTATCTGGCTCGAGTCGGGCCATTTGGTGGTCGTGACTTCAAGCGTGGTGTCGAGGTCGGACCACTGGTAATAGGACCAGTCGTTGGTGTCTCCGTTGGTGATGTACCAGTCGGCGCCGTTGGTGTACCAGAATCCGCTTGTCGTGCACCCGTCAAAGTATGCCTGTGCCAGGCCGAAAGGCGAGGGATCGGCATAGCCTTCCGGGCCGCCCGAGCGCGATTCGAAGAATATCGGTTCGTCGGTAGTCGGCGTTGAAGCGTAGTTGTAAACCGAATTGAAACAGATCTCCCCGGCGTGAAAGGAAAGCGATGTGACGAACCTCTTTCCCATGACCTCCGTCAGGTCGCGGATGGCCTGGGTTTCCGCTTCCGAGAAGTCGCCGCTGCCGTCGCTGCTCCCGTCAGGTCCCCAGAAGTTGCGGTTAAGGTCGACATCGTTGCTGTTGTATCTTGTCTGGTTCATAAGCCCCCAGGGATTCCCCTGCGGGATGAACCACAGTTCGCCGTCGTTCACGAGCTTCTGCGCATCGGCATCCGTCGCGTAGTTCGCCAGGATCCAGTCGAGCACGTCGCAGGCGACCATCATCCCGCTGACTTCGTCTCCGTGTATGTCCCCGTAGATCCTGATCTCCGGCTCGGCTTCTTCGATGTCCGGGTTGTCCGTTATCTTCATGGCGATGATGTCGTAGGCTCCGTCCTCCGAATTGCCAATGTCATAAAGCCGGACGATCGAAGGATGCGCGTTGTAAAGGTCGAGCATGTGCCTCATGAGGCTCCCTGAAGGGGGATTGGCGGTGTTGAAGGTCGAAGCCGTGTAGTAGCACGGCCATGCGGTGTTGCTGCAGAATCCCGGAGTTGCGAAAAGAGCGCGCTCCGCGGCCATTTCATCGTAAAGCACTTCCACTTTGACATCGTGCTCGCGGAGCAGGCAAATTTGTCCGTCCGTCAAAAGAGCCTTGTAAACATCGCCCTTCCGGCCGACGATGTCAGCCCGGATCTTGTAAAGGAATTCCAGATCTCCTTTTTCGGCTACGGTGACGGCGCAGAGAGTGTGCGTATCGAAGGTGTCGGGGAAGGCCGGAAAACAGAAAAAGAACGTTGCGACCACCAGGGAAAAAAATTTCAGGCGCATCTAAACCCCCATTCAGCAGATACGATTATAGCACGATCGTCGGGTACAAGGCGTTCGGCGGTGACAATTCTTGATTTTCCTTTCCATGGTTATATAATTTTCCCTGAAAGCGAGGCTGAAAATGGGGTTGATCAAGAAGTTCTTCGATCTGCTGCTCGGGCCCGATCCCGCGTCTGTCCCCGTCCCTCCCAGGCCGGCCGACTGGAAGCTGACGCTCAAGGACCTGTACGCGGAAGTTGAAGCCGGAAAGAGGACATCTCTGGGCCGGCCCGAACTCAACTGGGCCGAGGAATACGAGTTGAGCCTGGTGCCGTCGGGCTATCGTTTTCCCCGGCACGGCGATGTTTACGAGTCGATGGAAGACCAGGACGTGGAATTCACGACACATTGGAAGGCCCCCTACACAGGAGGGGGGATGGGAAGGCTGCTGAAAGGAGAGCGGGTCAGGGTGGAGATGATGCCGGCGGAGAAACAGCTCGCTGTCGCGGCGACTCCTCTCGACTATGAAAAGCTCGAAGAGAGGATGGTCCCGCCGGAGATCCGCATGGATCCGAAGTATCAGGGGTTCCAGGTACATCTTGAAACCATGGTTATCAACCAAAAATTTGAATTGGTGGAAGAAACACCCCGTCCACAGCGAAAAATACAGCGTTTCCGATTGACACGCCGTGTCGTGCAAGGTTAAATTATAACGATGGTCGATCGGGCAGAAGCCGGGACTTTATTGCATAAGCTAAAAACCTTTCTCTCGAACCCCGAGGATTTTGTCGGCAAAAGGACCGGTCTTCTCCTGGCGTTATTGGTGGGATTTACTTCCGGTCTCGGGATTTATACCTTCTACTACGCCGAAGGATTCTCCTACATGAGCTCGGACCCCAAGGTTTGCGCGAATTGCCACATAATGAACCTACAGTACGATTCCTGGCAGAAATCGGGTCATCACCATTCGGCGGTGTGCGCGGACTGCCATCTTCCTCACGGTTTTCCGGGCAAGTACATCGCCAAGGCCGAGAACGGGTATCATCATTCCAAGGGATTCACTTTCCAGGATTTCCATGAACCGATAATGATAAAAAAGAAGAACTCCGAGATACTCCAAGCCAACTGCGTCAGGTGTCACGCTGACCTCGTTGCTTACATGCGACCCGAGGCGGGAGGGGCAAGGATGGAAGTGGACTGCGTGCATTGCCATTCGTCCGTCGGTCACGGTCCGCGCGCAGGTCTCGGGGGCGGGTACAAGATAAATAGAAAAGGGGAGATCATTCCATGAGAATTCAGGTGCCCTTCCGCTACTTACTGGTACTGGTTTTCATCGGCGCCGTCATCGGTGCCGTCGCCGTCGGCGCCCTCATGATGAACATTCAGCAGAGGAAGGCTGAGGCGGCCCTGCCGTTCGTCAGGGTTGTGGAGGTCGGCGAGGACACGACCGACCCAGCGGTGTGGGGGCGCAACTGGCCGACCCAGTACGACCTCTACAACAGGACCTCTCTGACCACGAGGACGAGGTTCGGCGGTCACGGAGGCTCTGAATCCATGCCACCGGAAAAGGCGGAGAAGTACCCCTGGCTCACGACGATATACCAGGGTTACGCATTCGCTATCGATTACAGGGAGCGAAGGGGACACGCCTACATGCTGGAGGACCAGGAGAAGACCCTCCGACAGCAGGTCCCGCAGTCGGGGTCCTGTCTTCACTGCCACGCGTCGGTCATGCCTCTATACAGGGATCTTGGCAAAGACGATGTCATGGCTGGACTTGACGCGACTTACAAGCTGTCCTACAAGGAGGTCAACGAAAAGCTGAAGAAAATGGGGCACGGGTACCCCGTCTCCTGCGTCGACTGCCACGACCCGAATACGATGCAGCTGAGGGTCACCCGCCCCGGGTTCATTCGAGGGATAAGCGAACTGGCCGCCTCGGAAGAGCCGGTTCCGCATCTTCCTTCCGTAGAGCTCTGGAGGAAGGGAAGCCGGAAGGCCCCTTACGATCCCAACAAGGATGGCACCCGCAACGAGATGCGCTCCTTTGTCTGCGGGCAGTGCCACGTCGAGTACTACTGTTCGGGGAAGATGCCTCTCACTTTCCCTTGGGGCGACGGCCTGGCTGTCGAAAAAGTGGAGAAATACTGGAACGAAAAGACCTTCCCGGATGGAGAGGTTTTTTACGATTTCAAGCACAAGCTGACAGGGGCAAAGATCCTGAAGGCCCAGCATCCGGAGTTCGAGGTCTGGAGCCAGGGCGTTCACTCGAGGGCGGGAGTCGCCTGCGCAGACTGCCACATGCCCTATGTCCGATCCGGAGCGACGAAGATATCCGACCACTGGGTGAGAAGCCCGTTGCTGAACATCAATCGTGCCTGTCAGGTATGTCATTCGGTCCCTGAACAGGAACTGCAGGGAAGGGTCGACAAGATACAGGACCGCAATTACGAACTTCTTCAGAACGCGGGAAAAGCCGTGGCCGACCTCGTCGCCGCGATAGTGAAGGCCAGGGAGGACGGCGCGACGGATGAACAGCTGAAGGAAGGTCTCGAGTTGCAGCGCAAGGCGCAGTGGTACCTCGATTTCATTTCCTCTGAAAATTCGATGGGTTTCCACGCTCCGCAGGAGAGCGCCAGGATACTTGCCAATGCGGCGGACATCGCGAGACAGGGGCAGGTGAGCGTTCTCGAATGCAGGGACAGGAAATAACACCGGGGGCCCAGGCACACGATAATAGCCGGGCTGATGAGAAAGCTGAAACGGCGGTGATCGCATGATCCATGAAGGGAAAGCGGAGATGAATGACAAGATCCGGCCGATGCCGCTCTGGCTTTCAGTCACGCTCTTCGGGATACCCTGTCTCCTGGAGATCCTGGTGATGTACAGGATCATGCCGTGGCTCGACGGCCGGGGGCTCCACCCGATGCTTAACTACGCGGTTTTTTCGTTCCCCATGATCCTTCTCTTCGCGGCGGCTTTCATCGGGCTCCGCCTGGAGGGAAGAAAGATCTCCTGGCCGGAGATCAGGGAGAGGTTCCGCTTGAATAAGATGAACCGGGGCGACTGGGTATGGTCTTTGGGGCTCACCATTTTCTTCATAGTCAGCTATGTTTCCATGGTCCCTCTTGCCAACCTTTTGTATGAATATACTCCCAGTCCGGACGTCCTGGACAAGGTTCTGGGAAACGAAAAACATTTCGCCGGATTCGAACTTGCCGGGAACTGGTGGCTTCTCGGGGTTTTCTTCGCGGGCTATTTTTTCAACATCGCCGGCGAAGAGCTCTGGTGGCGCGGTTATATATTTCCGAGGCAGATCCTTCAGCACGGCAGATGGGCCTGGATCGTGCAGGGGTTGTTGTGGACACTGTTCCACGTGTTCTTCCTGTACGACATAGCCCTGATCCTTCCCGGCGCTCTGGGGCTCTCGTATGTCTGCCAGAGAAGGCGCAGCACATGGCCGGGGATAATAGCCCATGGGGCACTCAACGCCCTCGCGATGATCAGGCTGGTGAAGGGGGTCATCGGGTGAGCTTGAATGGACGCGGAGGAAGGATGAAAGGAGAACGGCTTTGATACGAAAGATCGCGGGTTTCCTCTTAGCGCTGACGGCAGCTGTTTTCGCCCAGTGGCACAGCCTTCTGCAGGTCAACATCTTTCAATACGGCCACAAGCTCGACATGAACCATCTTCCCGTGCTCACGGCATTCTTCGGCAGGTATCATTACGCCGGATACGTACTGCCACTGATAGCTTTCGCGGTGATCTTCCTAAGGTTCGGGGACGAGGATAAGCAGAAAACGTTCGATGAACTTGCTTTTTGGACTGTCTGCATCGTTTCCCTGATCTGGGGCCTGACCTGCGCGATCTCGTGGCAGCTTCCTCTGTATTATCCCGTCGCGGTCATAAAATAGGATCTGTCTGTCTTCAGGTTGATTTCCTTATCTGTTCCGCCGACGTGTGATATGATGGAAAAGATGCCGGTTCCGGAGAAACCGGGCCATTCAAAGCATACTGATAAAAGGAGGGAAAGATGGATTCATTGACCAATATGCTCATGCAGCAGCTCGCGGGCGGAGGACTTTCGCAGATCAGCAGGCAGATCGGCGCGGATGAGAAGACGACGGGATCAGCCCTGTCGGCGGCGATACCGATGCTTCTTCAGGCTCTTTCCCGGAACACTTCGCAGCAGTCGGGGGCGCAGTCGCTTCTCGGGGCTCTTGACAGGGATCATGACGGATCCGTTCTCGACGACTTGGCGGGATTTTTGGGAAATCCCGAACAGGCGAACGGAGCGGGAATCCTCGGCCACATCCTCGGCGGCAAACAGCAGGTTGTCTCGAAGGGACTTTCCCAGGGGACCGGCCTCGACATGGCGCAGATAGGAAAGCTTCTGACAATCGCGGCTCCCCTGGTCATGGGATTCCTCGGCCGCAACAAGAGGCAGCAGAACTTCGACGCCGGCGGCCTTGCCGATTTCCTCGGCGGGCAGTCGCAGCGGGCTCAGGAAGAAAATCCCGACATGATGGGAGCTCTTGGCAGCCTTCTCGACATGGACGGCGACGGTTCCGCGGCCGACGACGTGCTCGGGATCGTGGGAAAACTGTTCAGCAAGTAATAGATCGGGAGATCGGAAAGAAGACCAGCGGAAGGGCTTCTATTTCTTTGGCTTGGACATCTCTATGAGCTTCTGGACGAGATGTTCGGATATCGACCTGAAGAGCCGAAGGCCAAGTTCGGGTTCCGTTGAAACGACCCGCTCTATCGTGCCTTTCGGTATATACAGGATCTTGGTCTCTTTCTGGGCGATCATGTAGTTTGGCTGAGGCGGGCCCTGGATGAGAGATCCCAGCCCGACGAAATCGCTCCTTCCCAGGAAACCCACGACGAGGCTGGGGTTGCTTGGGTCGGAAGTGATAGAAAGCCCTCCCTGGAGGATGAAATAAAGACCGTCGGAATTGTCTCCCTTTCTGAGGACTATTTCACCCTGCGCCGGTTCGAGGATATTTCCTATGTTCCAGAGGTGCCTCAGATCGTTAAGGTCCAGCCTGTGCAGGAGGCTGCAGTCCCTCAACGATGATGTGTCGATCTGCAGGTTGCCTGAAGGGGGCTTCGGGGGTTGAGCGTCCGTCTCCGATCCGGTCTTCCGGGCCTGGTGGGCCATGGCGTTCTTGAGAGCCTCAAGCCTTTTCTCGACGTCCTTGTAACCGAAACGGGCGGTCTGCATCCTCATGTAGATGTCTTTCGCCCTCTCCAATTCCCTGCCGAATTCCATCAAACCTGCGAGCTGGTAGAGTATGTCGAAAGAGGAATCGCTGGAGGTGTCGGTGTCGTTAAGAGGGGCAAGAAGGGCAAGGGCGAGATCGCGCTGCTGTTTCTGAAAAAGGATCTTTCCCGCCAGAAGCCTGCACTGGGCAAAATGGGGACTCGTCGGCGGGACCGACTGCAGAAGGGGCAGAGCCATATCGGCCTTCTGGGCTTTCAGGAACATTCCCGCCGCGCGGACTGGTTCGCTCATCTTTTCGAAGCACCTGGCGGCGTCAACGAATTTTCCTTCCTCGTTGTAGATGTCGGCGGCCCTCGACCACTGGTGAGCTTTCTCAAGGTTCTCGGCGGCGGGGTTTTTTTCTCCGCAGCGGACATAAAGGTCCGCCGATTCTTCGAAGAGGCCCGCCAGACTGTAGCATTGAGCCGCTTTGATGTCGTTCTTGGCGGCTCTGAAGGCGTCCGCGGCTATGGCGTAATCGCGGGCGAGGAAAAGAACCTCGCCAAGCGCGTTCGTGACTTCCTGTCCTTTCGCTTCCTGCATGAGGATCCAGCCTGATTTCGCGCCCGGCTTTAGATAGAGGGTCACCGCGAGGTCCATTTCCGCGAGGGAGATCGCCTTCCAGATATCGCCTTCAGGCCAGACAACAGGTTCTTTTCTGGCGGGAGCGGGTTTTTCTTCCACCGCAAGAAGTTCGGGATGTGCCGGTTTTTCTACCTGTTCCCGGCGGAGCTGCTCCCGGGCGACTTCCGCCCTCATTTCGTCGCCTGCGGCGGAGAAGAGCGTGGCGGCCTTAGCCCATTCCTTTAGGAGAAGGTACAAACGGGCGGCGTCGAGCGGCTTCGCGGCCTTCTCGTAGCATTGGGCGGCATCCATGTAGGCCTTTATGCAGACGAAAGCCCTCGCCGCGGAGGCGTATTCGCCTATGGAGATGAACGCGGCGGCCGCCTCGCGGTACTGGCCGTTCTCGAGGAACTCCCTTGCTTTGGCCGATCTTTCCTGAGCTTTGTCGAGGATCATTGCAAAAAACCTTCACTTTCAGCCGTCATTCTATAGCAAGTTGAGGCCCGGGGCAAACCCGGGGTCCAGGGCGGGTTCCTGTGCTATCATTATCATTCTTGGAGAGTAACATTCCGCGGGGGGCGGGATGAATCTGTGACAAAGTTCTTCCGGAGGTCGTGACATGAGCAAAAAGCTGTCCCAGGTGCTTGAGGAATCGGGGTTGTCGTTGGGCCTTCAGGCGTGCGGGAGCGCGCCGGAAAAGATCACCGAAAGGGAATCGGCGGGACGGCCGTTCCCGAGAGCCGCCAGGCTGCGCGATCTTTATTACAACTGCTACTCGTCGGCCTCGAACGAGTTCCCCTACTGGTACACGCGAAAGTACGCGGAGCACCCGGGCGAGATTCCGGTGGTCCGGCGGGCGATGGCGCTCAGGGAGGCTTTTTCGCATCTGACGCCCGTCATCTATCCCGGGGAACTGATCGTCATGGGCAAGGCCAATTACTACAGAGGCTCGTTCCCGATGCCGTGGCTTTCCGAAGGCTACTACATGGCGAAGGAGGACGAGCTTTACAAGGCGGCTCTCGAAAGGGGAAGCGCCAGCGCCGACGAAGTTTCAAAGTTCGGCTCGGGCGGCGGCAACGTGACGAAGAATTTCGGAAATGTCATCTCGATAGCGGGAAAGTTCGGCATCAGGCAGGAAGAGGTCCCCGCTCTCCTCAAGGTTGCAAGGGAGTGGGTCGGCAAGTCGGTCGACGACCTCGGCCACAAGTACGAGCAGATGGTCCCGGGCTACGATATCAAGGAAGAGATAATGAAATCGGTCGTCTGCATGTTCGATTCGGGCTACACCCTTCCGCAGGGGAGAGAGGTCATCAATTATTACTATCCTCTCCAGTATGGCTTCCAGGGTCTCATGGACATGGCGGCCGGAAAGAAAGCCGAAGTGGCGGGAAATGCCGGCGGCGACGGCGTCAGCGGAATGAACCGCCTCTACAACTATGAAGCGGTGATCCTCGTGCTCGAAGGCATAAAGGCTTGGATCCTCAATTATGCCCGTGAGGCTCGCCGTCTCGAGAAGATGGAGGCCGACCCCGTTCAGAAAAAAGAGTACAAAGAGATCGCCGAATGCCTCGAATGGATAGCCGTCAACCCGCCCCGCACCTTCCGCGAGGCGATCCAGATCTGCTGGACCATGCATGTCGCCGTGGTGAACGAGGACGCCATTTCCGGCATGTCTCCGGGAAGGCTCGGGCAGGTGCTCTTCCCCTATTTCGAGCAGGATATCGAAGCCGGACGGACCACCGAAGATGAGGTCATCGAGCTTCTCGAATGCCAGCGAGTGAAGTTCACCTGTCTCGACTGCTTCGCTTCGATGGGGGTCGTCGGCGGCGTCCTATCGGGAAACACCTTCAACAACCTCAGCCTCGGGGGTCTGACAAAGGACGGCGAGCCGGCGTGCAACCGCCTCGAAGAGCTCATTCTTGAAGCCGGGGCGAACTGCGTCACTACCCAGCCCACGCTTTCCCTTCTTTACGACGACAAGCTCCCCGAATCTTTCCTGCTGAAGGCGGCTCAGTGCGTTAAGACGGGAACGGGCTACCCGGCTTTCATCAACAACAGGAACGCGATCGAGTTCCTCCTGAAGCATTACGGCGACGAGGGGATGACGCTCGAAGAGGCGCGCGCGATAGCCATAGGAGGTTGCCTCGAAACCTCTCCCTGTTCGTGGCTGCCGCTGGACCTCAACGGCAAACGATACTGGGTCCCGGGAGGTTCTGGCCAGCCGACGAGCGTGGGCGTCCATTTCATATCGCTTCCCAAGGTCCTTGAACTGACGCTCTTCGACGGTGTCGATCAACGCACGAAAACACGGGTCTTCCCGGCGCACGGAAGAAAACTCGAAACATACGAAGAGCTTTTTGCACAAGTGAAGGAATATTTCGCCAAAGCGGTTGAAGTCCTCGCTCTGACCAACAACATCCAGCACGATATCTGGCGAAAGAACAACATGGCTGTGTTCAATTCGATGTTGAAACCCGACTGCCTCGACAAGGGCCACCTGATCAATGAAATGGGGTACAGGTACAACGCCACCCACAACGTTGAATCGTGCGGAACGATCAATCTGGTCAACAGCCTCGCCGCGCTGAAAAAGATCGTGTACGACGAAAAGACAGCCTCTTTGAGCGAGATCAGAGAGGCGCTTCTCGCGAACTTCGGCTTCAAGACAGCTGCCGAGGTCGGCTCCTACTCGATGGAGGACCAGGAGAAAAAGGAGGGCGGCGACGAGTTCGACAGAATCCACTTCCAGTGCCTGACCGCCCCGAAATACGGCAACGACGAACCCTTCGCCGACGCCATTCTCAAGGAATGGGAGGATTGGTTCTGCGCGATGTGCTACGGATACGAATCGTTGAACGCCAAACCCTATTACGCCTGCCAGATATCGGTCTCGACCCACGCCCCCATGGGCGCTGCGACGATAGCGACGCCCGACGGAAGGCTCGCCGGGACGACCTTCGCCGACGCTTCGATGTCGGCTTATCCCGGAACGGACCGCAACGGGACATACGCCCTCTTCGCTTCGGCCACATGCTGGGACCATTCGAAGTCGCAGAACTCCCAGCTAAACCTGAAGATACATCCGAGCGCCATCAAGGGAATGTCGGGAACGAAGAAACTTCTCGAACTCTCGAGAGCCTACATGCGGAAGGGCGGCTTCCACATCCAATACAACGTCGTCGATTCGAGGGTCCTAAAAGAAGCGCAGAAAGTTCCGGAGAAATACCGCGACCTCCTGGTCCGTGTCGCTGGATTCACTCAGTACTGGGTTGAGATCGGAAAGCCGATACAGGACGAAGTTATCGCCCGCACCGAATACGAGGGGGTGTGAAATGAAACATCTCGATTGCAGGAACTACGCGCCCGTAGATGTCGTCAAAGGGATCTGCCACCTGACGAAAGATGCGGTCTTAGGCGACGAGGAACAGTGCGATAAATTCGAAAAGGTCCCGAAGTGCAAGTTTTGCGAAAATTATATGCCAGGCGGCAAAGAACACCTCGGTTCCTGCGGCGCGGAGCCTTCCAAACCGATGACATATCCCGATCTTGTCGGTGTCACCTGCGGGCAGTTCTCGTGGAAAAAGGGCTGATATTCGACATCCAGGGCTACTCGGTCCACGACGGCCCCGGATGCCGCACGCTCGTATTCCTGAGCGGCTGCCCGCTCGACTGCTTCTGGTGTTCCAATCCTGAAGGGAAACGATTAAAACGGCAGATGATGTTCAGAAGGACGAAGTGTGTCCCGAAGAATTACCATTGCCGAAAGGCTTGTCCTCACACGGCCATACAGGCAGGGGACAATGGAGTCCCGGTTTTCGACCGCGCGATCTGCGACAAATGCGAAACTTTCGAATGCGCCGAAGCGTGCATGAAAGAGGCTGTGAAGATCGCGGGCAGGGAGATCTCGGTCGATGAGCTGATGAGGGTCCTCAGGCGCGACCAGAGTTATTGGGGAGAGGACGGCGGAGTAACTTTCACAGGGGGAGAGCCGCTGTTACAGAAAGAGTTCCTGATAAACGCCCTCAAAAAATGCCGCGAGAACTACATGCACACGGCGTTGGAGACATGCGCTTGCGTTCCTCCTGGAACTTTGCTGGAAGTTCAGAAACTGACAGATTTCATGTTCATCGATATAAAGCACATGGATACCGCGAAACACAAAGAAGGAACCGGCGCCGGGAATGAACTGATCTTGAAAAACATTGCGGCGGCGGCGGCGAAGCGGGAAGGACGGCTTGTGATAAGAGTGCCGCTCATCCCGGGGTTCAACGACTCTGAAGAGAACCTTGAAGCCACGGCCGTGTTCATGAAGAAGAACGGCCTCGATGAGATAAACATTCTCTCGTTCCACCGGATGGGAGCGTCGAAGTACGAGCAGATGGGGAAAGCTTACAAGTTCGCCGCGCTTGAGCCTCCGCTTGCGGAAGCCATGGCGCGCATAGCCCGGATCTTCGAGCCATTCGGCATCAAATGCCACATCGATTCACAGACGCCGTTTTAAAAAATCGCCCCGCCGCGCAGTGGGCTGTGCTGAGAACCTCCTGCAAAATGTTTTTCACACAAAATTCAAGGCAGCTTGACAATTGAGAATATAAGGCACACCATTTAAGAGCGCGGAGGTGGGAAAAATGGAAAAACAAATTTCTATCGTGATTTTTACCGTTCTTTCTTTGGTGGTCTTTGATAAATCAACTATTGCCACAATACCCCAATCCGAAAGAGATGCGCTGATAGCGATTTACAATAGCCTTGGAGGTCCTAACTGGACGCACAACGACAATTGGCTTGGACCGGAAGGGACAGAAGGACAGTGGTATGGAGTCTCGTTAAATGAAGATGATACTCATGTGGTCGGACTTCAGCTTTCAAATAATTGCCTTTCAGAAGCCATTCCGGCTGAAATTGGGAATTTAACTTATCTTTCTGGCTGTTACCTTGATAATAACTCAATTGAAGGTAATATTCCTCTAGAAATTGGCAATCTGCAAAATCTCATTTCTCTTTTCTTGGAAGGGAATTCGATGAAAGGAGAAGTTCCCAACGAAATTGCAGACCTACAAATTCCTCCATGCACAGGCAGTATATTCTTGTTTTCACTGGCCAAAAATGCTCTTTTCTCTAATGATGACACAGTAAGTGCCTACCTTTCGGAGAGGGACTGTTTTTGTCTTGGCAACTTTCGTTATTGTCAGACCCTTGCGCCAATAGGGCTTGCTGGAGGAACGTATGGAGAAGTTCCCATAAGGTTAATATGGGCTCCAATTCTATATCAAGGCGACCCAGGTTATTACGAAATCTACTATAAACCCTCTGATGGAGATGAATACCAATACTATGGCTCGACAGAGGACAAGTCGACATCTTTCAAAGATATTGAGGGCCTGGAACCAGGAAAGGATTACTGTTTCAAAGTAAGAACCGTTACCTATCCAGTTTCATGCGAAAACACGCCATTCTGCATACCTAATAAGAATCTGGTGTCAAGCGACTTCAGCGATGCGATATGCGCGACCGTGGTAGTTCCTCCGCAAATTGGTTCTGTATCCACTATGAAAGATCCATTTAGGCTTAAAATAAAGGGGCGGAAATTTCATCAATCTGCCAGAGTTAAAATTGATGGGATGGAAGTTTCTGAAACGAAATGGAAGGATGATATAACGATTATCGCAAAAGGCGGCAAGGCGTTAAAAAACCTTATTCCAAGAGGCGTTACAGTTGAAATAACTGTAACAAATGTTGACGACAATGGGACATCTGCGCCATTTGAATTTACAAGATAAGGAGCGGAAAATGAAAAGAAATTGCTTTCCCACGTTTTTTCTGCTGATTTTGTTTCTTCTTCTATCAGCCTCTGTCTCAACTTGCGGGCAACAAGAAGAAAAGAGTCTTGGAGCAATTCTTTCGGATCCTTCTACTTACCAAAATCCAAATGAAATCGCTGTCTCTGATGACATACCGCAAGATTATCTTGATTTGTTAAATTATGCGTCACCTGTAAGAGACCAGGGACATTGCGGTAGTTGTTGGGCTTTTGCGACAATTGCTGCAATAGAAGCAATAATAGCAAGACAATTAGAGGAAAACGGTTCTGGCCCGGTGATAGGAACATCCGTTGATTTATCAGAACAGGATGTGATTTGCAGCCCTTACGCTATCAATGCCACTGGCTGCTGTGGTGGACAAACAAACTCCGGCGCCCTTCATCTTGCAAATAAAGGAGGGGCTATCCCGAATACAACTTGCCCTTATATCAATTATGATACTGTAAGCGATGCTGACCATTGTACACCACCCGCTCCAAATCCAACATTATGTTTTGATCCACCGTGCAATTCTGCTTACAAATATTTACCCAATGCGGCGGGTGGTCCATTTCCCGCAATTTCAGCGGATCAAATCAGAAGTACACTGTACAAATATAAAGCTCCTCTATTGGTTTATATGGATGTCTATGATGATTTTACAACCTATGGTTCTGGTATTTACAAACGCAACTCTACAACATGGAAAGGTGGCCATCTTGTGACTGTGTTTGGATACAATACAACAAACTCCCCGCCATATTTCATCTGTAAAAACAGTTGGGGCACAGATTGGGGCATAGACAAGGATGGTGGCTTGACAAGTGAGAGAGGATGGTTCAGAATTGATGCCACACAAAGTGAATTAAACAAGGTTCTTTTTGGGCATGAAGTTGAAGTATTTTGCCGTGATATTGCAGGTACCCCTGTATGGCCTTGTGTAAATAATCTACCTCAACAGCTTTTTTCTGTCAGCGGGGCAATAAAAGATAACACCTATGAAACAAGCTTAAAGAATTTCCCCATCCTTGCTCAGCCGACAGATATTGAAAATCCCTTCAGCTCCAATGTCCAATCGTCATCCAGCGGCAATTATCAATCCTACTTGCCTTCCGGGACCTATACCATTGCTCCCTATGATACCAAACCGGCCTTTTCAAGTTTTGCATACAGCCCTTCTTCAATTCCGATTGCATTGACCAACGGTGATTTGACAGGATTGAATTTCACGGCCACCGGCAGATATAAGATAGAAGGCAATGTGCGCCTGTGCCAGGGTAACTCATCAAGTTTTCCAGCACTTCAGGGAGTAAATGTAAAGGCCGAACAAACATATGGAGACTATGGCCTGCTATTGGGCACTCAAAACTTGACCACAGATTCGGCCGGTTATTATAACCTTGATAGGCTGGGCAACGGGAACTACAAATTGACCCCTACTAAATCCGGCTATTATTTTGACCCGCCCAACCGAACACCGGAAATAACAAATGGCACCTTACAGAAATATTTTGACGCCTTCTGCGACACTTCAACAAGAACGGATCTCGCTATTAACGGCTCGGCTGTAAGATGCGCCGTCCAGAGCACAAAATGGGTTTATTATCTTTTGCCTATTCAAGCTGGGACAGCAAATCTAAACATTATCGGCACTGGGCTGACGGGAACTGGGGGCCATCTTTATCTAAAACAGAATGCTGTGCCGACCACCTCAATTTATTACGCAAAATCATCGAACGCTGGAACTGGCACTGAAAAAATCACACTCTCTTCACTGGGGCAAGGCAACTGGTATTTGGGAGTTTATGGAAACACAACAAACACAGCTTTTAGCGTTTCTGCCACTGGCACGATCAATTATTCAATCTCAGGCTATATCAAATGCGGCGGTGTTGGTGTTGGGGGCGTGACAGTAACTTGCGGTGGCGTTACAAAGACAACTCTATCCACCGGGTTCTACAAGTTTGATAATCTTACAAATATAACTTACTATACTGTAACTCCTACTAAGGCAGGATACGTATTTGATCTACCCCCTCAGCAAAAATATATTGATGGCGCAAGTATCACGAATGTCAATTTTATATTGAAATGTGCATCTGGTTCAGGTTGGGCGCTTTTGTTGAGCAGGATCGGAAGTGGGTCGGTTGCGAAATCCCCCCAACAAGATTGTTACGGAAACGGCGCAATCGTCCAGCTATCTGCCACACCCGGTGCCGGTTATTACTTTGCTGGATGGTCAGTCAATGGTGTGCCCACATCGCTTCCAAACAACAAGATCACAATGAGCAAGGATTCAAATGTCGCAGCGACCTTCCGAGTATATTCCGGTCCTATCATTATTCCCCCAAGCCTCATTTCGGCGACTAGCGCCGACAAGGATTCTTCCGGCAACTACTGGGTGGAGCTGATCTGGGAAGAAGAAGAAGCGGAGAGCTTGGTTTATCAGTTTGCCTACAAGTTGCCCTCCAAGTTTACTTATTACTATACTCCGGTGGTCATGGCTGACTTCCAAATAGATGGATCTCTGGTTGGCAGTTACTTGCAGGTGCCGTCAGCCTGTGATGAATACGAGCTAATGGTCAGAGCCTACGATCCTTTTACCGGTGCTTTCAGCGACTGGAGCAATTCGCAAGTCGCGACAGTAGTGCCGACTTATCCATCCCCGCCGACCGGCGTTTACAATTTCTGCTCTGACGGAAACGATACTCTTGTTTGGGCTGTTGACCCTAATGAAGCGTGCGCCTATACCGACTTCAAAGTTTACGCAAGCACTGACGGCAGCAGTTTTGGGCAACTCCCCCTGCAGGTTCGGCCAAATGGCAGTAATCTGTATTCATTGCGCACATCGAGGTGTCCAGTATCAGGCACACCTTCAACTTATTACAAAGTGTCAGCCTTGATAGGCGAAAACGAAAGTGCTTCTACTATGGCCGTCACGCTCGGTGAGCCGCCGCCTCCACAGAAACTGGGGGTATATTCCACTAATTTGACCCAATCAGATATAAAACTTGCAGACCTCAGCAGTGACGGGCTTTATGATCTTGTTCTTCAAAGCGCCTATCTGAAAGCCAATCCCGATGGCACGTTTACGGATGAAAGTTCAAAGCTGAACACGACCGCCGGAAATGGCGACCGGATCAGAATCTTTGACATGAACGGCGATGGGCTTTTGGACAGAGTGATCTCTCACAAGAATACCATGTGGGTCGAATTCAACAGCTCATCGGGAATTTTCACCAAAGGACCATCGGTTGACCTCGGCGGCGACATAGGCGATTTCGCAATAGGATATATTCCCCTCAACATTTCCGGCAACGCGAAAATTGCGGCAGGCCTTAAAGACAAAATCGCTTTGGTTGAATTGACTTCAGGCAACGGCTTTATTGTCGGCAAAACCGTTACAACCGATTTGGACGTAAGTTCAGTGGCATTAGGCGACATGAACAATGACGGATTAACAGATATTGCCTGCGGTGGAAAAAAAGGCATGCGCATCTTTTCTACCACTGCCTATGATCCGGCTGTCTGGGATGAAGAAATAGTCATCACCTCAAGCATAATAAGCTGCGTTGATATAGCTGACGCGAACGGTGATGGTTTCTTGGATATTGCCGTTGGCAGGCAGAAAAAGGATGACCCGCTTATCTATCTCTTTGTGCCGAACTATGGCGATGACCCGAGAGTAAGACCTCTGGCGCATACATGGCAGGCGGGACAGCTTCTTGACTCCCTCACTTTGGATAATGCAAGAGAAGTTGTTTTTGCGGATTTGGAAGGAAGAGGTTGTCCGGGGCTTGTTTGTGTTACAGAACAGGCACAACAGAGCTGTTTCTTGGAAAACGATGGAGCTGGCAATCTCAGAAAGACAGCCATAATATTCCCCGGCTTGGTTACTGCTGCGGCTGTTGGTGATTTTAATTCAGACGGAATTTCAGATCTCGCAACTGTTTCTAACAAGACAATTGACATCTACAGCGGTATGCTTGCCTATGATGAGCCGGCAGAAACGGAAGGCATAGACCTGCCTCCTCAAAAGGCGGCATTCTCAGATACAACTCAAAAAGATGGACGGCTTGCCATTTTCTGGTATGATGCGATGGATGATAGGACCCCGCCACAAAGTCTCACTTATGAAGTCGTCGCGGGAACCGCGGATGAAAGCAGAGACCTTTACCAGGGAGAAATCGGCCCGAACAACACTTCTTGCAAGCCAGGAAACAGGCTGACTTCAACGACGGTTTCAATTCCGCTTCAAGGCCATCCGGGGCCGACTTATTGGAAAGTCAGGGCGGTTGATTCCTGCTTCAACAAAGGAGAATGGTTGAAAGGAATTACATACTCTGATGGAACAACTGAAATTGAACAGTAAATTGAAAGGAGGTTCCAATGGCTGCCAGTATCAGTATCCCCAAGGATGAACTTGTTGTAATGGGTACTCTATAATATCGATACAGTGAAGCTTGTGCTGAATTCGGCATTTTGAGGAAGAACAATGATCCCTTCCTTGCTGAAAATGTCTCCGCCGGCTTCTTTCCGGTCGTGTACTCCATGCCACGGCTCGATGCAGACGAAGGGGGCGTCCTTTTTTTTCCATATGCCGAGATAGGGTATTCCGGGAAAAGCCACTTCGATCTTCCGCCCGCTTTCATCTATCCTGCCTAGTGTCACCTTCTGCGACTTCAGACCTTTGAGGATCAGGGCGTCCCGCTCGAAAAGTTCCTCAGACAGCGCTATTACGCCTCCTGAAAGGGAGAGAAACTCATTGCCCGCGACAAGTCCGCTCTCCAGCACCAGTCTTTCGCACTCCTCGGGACTTTCGAAGAACAACGCGTAATCTCCAAGCTTATCTCCATCTTCAAAAGGGCATTTGAATCCCGGATGAAAGCCGATCGAAAAGGGCATGGGCCCGTCGCCCTCGTTCTTTATCGCGGCCCCGGCGAGGAGAGACCCGTCTTTCAGTTCATAAGTGACTGCGAGAGAGAAATGAAAAGGATACTTCGAAAGAGTTTCGCCGGTCGACTTCAGCAGAAAGACCGCTTTGTCGCTGTGTTTTTCTATGATATTAAAAACGGAGTCCCTTGCGAACCCGTGCTGGTTCATAGTGTAGGGCTTGCCGCAAACAGCGTATTCATCTCTTTTCAGCCTTCCGACGATCGGAAAAAGGATCGGCGAGCGTCTGGCCCAGTATAGCGGGTCCCCGCTCCACAATGCTTCCTTGCCTGTCGTCGTGTCCGCGAGGCTGACGAGCTCCGCGCCGCGCTCTTCGATAACCGCTTCGATCCCTTCGCCGCGTATCTTTACAGCCATCGCCATCCCCCAAAAAAAAGAGCCCCGCGAAGGGGCCCTTCTTGAATGCTTTCAAAAAGAACTATTCGAGCTGGATCGAGTCGCCGAGTTTGACCTCTTCGGTGGAGGAGATCACCTTCAGGCATGAAGTCTCGCCCTGGGTGGTCAGAACGACCGCCTCGCCGACGTATTTCCTGATGGAGTCGATGCCGCCCATAGGTTCGTAATATATCCTGTCTATATTGGCTGGAAGCCTGCTGTCCGTTTTCTCCGGTTCCAGTTCGTTGGTGTACCCGCTCTCGCTCTCGAGAGTGGCGCCCTCGGGCAGCCTGTTGTCGTTCTTGTCCCTCACGAACTCGTCGTTGGTGTTCTTTATCCTTGCTTCATCCTTTACATCGCTTCGGAAGAGGTCCCTTCCCGCCACGCCGACCTGCTGTTGTTTGAAGAGGTCGTTCACCGAGCCAACGAGAGTGTCTTCCTGTGCCGCGAAACGATAGATCCAGAACTTGTCGCCGGGGAGCAGTTTCTGGTTCGCCCCGAGGTCCGCGTAGATAATGCTGTGCTGGCCGACCGCTTCAAGCCTGTCTTCCGTCCAGATCACCTTGCCCCTGGTCTTGCCGCTGTCCATCTCGCAGAGTGGCAGGTTTTCCGACACTTTCACATCGAAGGGGATCGGAAGAGGAGAGAACGGCAGGAGGGCCATTCCGTACCTGACCTCGTCGCAGGAAAGCGTTATCTTCGCGATGGCGGTCTTCTCCTGCACGCAGATGACCTTCACCCGGCCGACCTTCTCGTAAAGCTTACCGAGGAATTTTCCGGAAACCGAATGATATACAGGCGGGCCTTCGCTTATGATGAAATATTCAGCTCCGTTGAGTATGCCGATCTTGGATCCGCCGTTCAGGTAAACGACGTCTCCTTCCCCGAGCGATTCTTTGGTCCTGTTGGCTCCAGAAGCGATCCTGAGGGCGGGCATCCTGAACCTGTCGCTGATGAATCCCGAGCAGTAGACGTCCTTGGCGTTGATCGGAGGGAGAGCCGCTTCGTCCTCCAGGATCAGGCCTCCGGCTCCCGGACCGCCTTCCTCTTCATCTTCAAGATCTTCGCCGATGATCTTTGGCGCGGCCGGCATGGTCAGCGGGTCTCCCGGATAGATCCAGTGCGCGTCGGTGATGTAGGGGTTGAGGTCCCAGATGGTCGGCCAGAGGAGCCAGTTGCCCAGTTTCTGTTCGGAGAGGACGGAGAGCGTATCGCCCTGGACGATTATGTAGTCTCCCTCTTTCGGTTCCGGAGGAGAGTAGGGGGTCCAGTGTCCGTCCGGCTGCTGAACGAGGTTCCTGGGCGGAGTCGGCGAACCTTTGTATTCTCTCGCTTTCTTCGATACGTCCGGGGGGGCCGGGGGTGCCTGGGCGGCGGCCGCCTGCTCCTCTTTCTTCTGTTCTTCCTGGGCTATCGACGTGAAGCTTAAAGTGAGCAGAATAACCACCAATACAACGGAAAACCATTTCCAATTTCGGAAGTTCATGGCTTTATCCCCTCTCATTTCATACTCCATTCAAGCTGTAGTATATATATAGTAATTGTTAAATGTCAAGTACCAAACTGGCTCATTTAATTGGAAAGTTTCATCTGCCCCCCCCTTTACTTTTTTCCGGGCATATTATACATTTGAACCTTGGAGGCAAAATGGCGGATGTTGTCATCAATCCCGTAATGTGCGAGAACAACCAGCTCTGTTTCGACATCTGTTCGGAGGGGGTTTTCGAGATCGACAGGGGGAAAGTGACCGTGGCGAGGCCCGAAGACTGCACCGAATGCTTTCTGTGCGTGGAGAACTGCCCGACGGGCGCTGTCAGCGTCGAGTGACTTTTTCTATCAGGTCCGTGCTGGATCGTAGCTTTTCTCCTCCGACTATCCTGACCCTGCCTCCGTGCTTGATTACCTCGTCCCTTTCCGGGACATCTTCTTCCCTGTAATCCCCCCCCTTGCAGTGAAAATCCGGTTCGACATCCGCGATCAGCTCCCTGACAGTTTCCTCGCCGAAAATGACCACGCGGTCGACGCATGCCAGGGAAGCTACGATCTCCGCTCTTTCTTTCTCTGGAACGACAGGCCGTCCGCCCCCCTTGAGCTTCTTTACGGAAGCGTCCGAATTGATCGCCACGAGAAGGATGTCGGCCGTGTCTTTCGCCGCCTTGAGGTACCTGACGTGCCCTATGTGAAGCATGTCGAAACATCCGTTGGCGAGGGCCAGGGACATGTCGCGCCGAGACCTTCTACCCAGCAGTTCCCCCGCATCCTCTCTCCTGATCAGCTTGGAGAGCGATTCCCTCGGTTCTTTCATATCTTTCCCCTGCCCCAGAGCTCTATCCATTCGGCAAGCTCCGCCCGGGAAACGGTCGCCGTCCCGGGCTTCTGCACCGCGATCCCTCCCGCCGCGTTGGCGATGTGCGCTGCTTCTTCGAAAGAAGCGCCCCTGGCCAGCGATATCACGTAGGCCGCTATCACGGTGTCCCCGGCTCCCGTGACATCTACGATCTCGTCCTTTCCGACGACCGGAATGTGGACCGGCCTTTTCGAGCCCTCGAAGAGCGCCATTCCCCTGCTTCCCCTTGTTACAAGAAGGGCTTCGAGCTTCAGCCTGCGCCTGAGCGCTTCGGCTTCCCTGTCGAAATTGCGGATGTCCTCCGGGGCCGCCTTCCCGATAGCTCTCTCGAACTCCTCCTCGTTCGGCGTCGCCGTAGTGGCGCCGGAGAACGAGGTCATCCTGAAGCGAGAATCCACGGCCGTGATCCTTTTATTTCCAAGGATCTTTAACAGGTCGACACTTTCGGCCAGGCCGTACCCGTAATCGGAGATGACCGAAGCTTTCGCTTTGGAAACAGCCTTTTCGACAGCCTTTTCGAGCTTGCCCACGACCTTCCCCGTGAAGACCGCGTCCTCGCCGATATCGACCCTGACAAGCTGCTGTTTCGGCCCGTGGATCGTTCCGGCAAGGATCCTCGTCTTCGTGGGGGTAGTCCATGAAGGTTCCCGCAGGATGTTTCCCGTGTCGGCTCCCAGGCTTTCGAGCAGCTTGATGAGCTGACCCCCCTCGTTGTCTTTCCCGACGACCCCGACGACTATGGGCCTTGCGCCCAGCGAAGCGAGGTTGGCGGCGGAGTTGGCAGCGCATCCGGGGGCGAGAAAAGCCTTGAAAAGCCTTACTATCGGCACCGGGGCTTCCCTGGAGATCCTCTGCACCGCCCCGAACCAGAAACGATCGAGAACCAGGTCTCCCGCCACCATCACCGGGGTATTTTCGAAAGAATCGACTATCCTGATCAGCTTCTTCCAGTCCTTTTTCAACCGGCGGCCTCCTTTTCGACTATATATCTGACGGCATCCAGGAGATTGAGGAATATCGCTTCAGGTTCGACCTTCCATCGGCCGCCCGCAAGCTCTATCTCTCCTTCTCCGTATCCGGTCCGCACGAGGAGCGGACGGGCGCCTACGACCTTCGCGACCTCAAGGTCGCTGGCCTTGTCTCCGATGACGAAGGACCTCGTAAGATCTAGGCCGAAACGCTCCGCCGCGCTCGTCAGCATCCCGGGTTTCGGTTTCCTGCAGCCGCAATCCTGCCTGTAAGGCGGTTCTCCGACCGAGGGGTGGTGCGGACAGAAGTAAATAGCGTCAAGCTTCGCACCCAGGGCGGCCAGCATCTCCTCCAGCCTCGAGTGGCACCTGCCGATCATCTCTTCTTTGAAATATCCTCTTGCGACGCCCGCCTGGTTCGTCGCCAGGATGGCGGGGATCCTTCTGGAATTGAGAAGGGCTATCGCCTCAGCAGAACCGGGTATCAGCCTTAACCGCGCGGGGTCGTTGACATACCCGATCTCCTCCGTGACCGTTCCGTCCCTGTCGAGGAAAACTCCGAATTCAGCCATCGTGAGACTCCGCCGGAGGTTTCGTCCTCCACCTGTCGTGCATCCAGAACCATGCCCACGGGTTTTTTCGCACGGCCTCCTCCAGCCTGAGCGTGGATTCCCGGATTATCATCATCGAGTTCTCCTCGACGGACAGCTCCTTTCTAGGAACGATGGGCTTTCCGTAAACGACCCTGTAACCCCCGTTCTCGGGGTAGGCCATCACCGGGAGGACCGGGACATCCATCCTCGCGGCTATTCTCCCGAAGACCGGGGTCGTAGCGGCCGGCCTGTCGAAGAAAGGGACGAACACGCCGCCTTCCTCGCCGAAGTTCTGGTCGAAAACGAATGCGACCCCTTTCGACGCCTTGAGAGCCTTGACCATCTCCCTTACCGCGTTCCTCTTGTATACCACCCTGTTGCCCTTCGCCTCCCGTATCTTTTTCAGGAATCCCTCGACGTAGGGGTTGTCAAGCGGACGGGTGACCATCTCAAGAGGGAATCCGAGCGAGCTCTGCAGGAAGGCGACCCACTCCCAGTTGCCGAAATGGCCCGAAACAAGAAGGTATCCCCTGCCGTCCCTCGAAGCTTCGTGCAGGTTCTCCCATCCTTCTATGGCGGTGGAGGAGATAAGCGTCTTTTCGCGCCTCTTCATGAAGATCACTTCGACCATCAGTTTTCCGATGTTCTCGAAAGACCTGATGCTCAGCTCTTGCGTCTTTTCTTTTTCCATCCCCGGGAAAGCGGAAGAAAGGTTGGCGGCCGATACGCCCCTGTGCTTGGCATCCATGGCGTATATGGCCCTTCCGACCATCTTCCCGAAGGCGATCCTCGTTTTCCATGGCAGGCAGAGGAGGAGGGCTTTTACCGCCAGCAGGACGAGGTGCTCCATCCTCCAGAAGATCATCATCGCGAGGGAGGGTTCCTTCCCGTGCCTGGGCTTCATCAGAAGAGGCCTCTCCTCGAAAGGGCCGAAAGGAGCCGGGCGAAGACCTCGTGCGGCTCGCCCGAGGCGTCAATGACGGAGAACCTCTTCGGGAACTCCTTTGCCAGCGCCTCGTAACCCTCGTAAACCCTGCCGTGGAAATCGAGTTCCTCCGCTTCGAACTTTCCCTCGGAGAAAGGCAGGGTCTGGTTCCTCGCCCTCGCGCGCCTCAGCGCCGATGCCGGGTCAAGCCTGAGAAGCACGGTGATGTCCGGCTCGAGGTCCGAGGCCGCGAAAGATTCGAGGTCCTCCACCAGCCTGCGGGGCAATCCTCTGCCGAAAACCTGGTAAGCCCTCGTGGCGTCCCCGAACCTGTCGCACAGGACCCACTTTCCTTCGGCCAGCGCGGGCTTTATAACCTTTTCCACGTGTTCCGCCCTTTCCGCCATGTAGAGAAGAAGCTCCGTCCTCACGCAGATGTCGTGATGTTCCGAAAGAAGGATCTTCCTCAGCTCCGCGCCGATCGGCGATCCCCCGGGTTCCCTCGTTGACACGAAAGGCAGGCGCTTTTCCGCCAGGTACTGTTCGAGAAGCCTTATCTGGGTCGTCTTTCCGCTTCCTTCAACTCCCTCAAAAGTGATGAACAAGTCAAAACCTCCGGTGGATAGTTTACCAGATTATGCAAAAGGGATAGAATGAAGAAGGGAGGAGCCGTTGCCAGATAGTCTGAAAATTGCCGTTTCGGCAGGGGAGCCGTCGGGCGATTCGCACGCGGCCCGCCTCGTGTCGGAGATCCTTTCCATCGACCCTGGCGTCAAGTTCTTCGGGATGGGCGGGGAAAAGCTTGAGAAAGAGGGGGTAAGGGTGGATATCCCGATGGAGAGGGTTTCCGTAGTGGGGATCTCCGAGGTCATATCCAGGATCGGGGACATCTACGGGGCTTACCGCCGGTTCTGCCGGGTCATCGAGGATGAAAAACCCGACGCGCTGGTCGTGGTCGATTTCCCCGACTTCAACTTCAAGCTCCTGAAATCCGCTAAAAAGAAAGGCATACCCGTTATCTACTACATCACCCCCCAGGTCTGGGCCTGGCGCAAAGGACGGGTGAGGTTCCTGCAGAAATACGTCGACCTGGCGCTCGCCATATTCCCGTTCGAGGAGCCTTTCCTGACCGGGAACGGCGTGAACGCCGCCTACGTCGGCCATCCGATACTGGACAGGAGGTATTCTCTGGAACCCCGCCACGATTTCCTCGAAAGGATGGGTATGCGGAAGGGGGAAAGGCTCGTGGCGCTGATGCCGGGGAGCCGGGACTCTGAGGTCCGGTCGCATCTTCCCACCCTCCTGGCGTGCGCTGAAGAGCTCAACCGGACATTCTCTTCATTGAAGTTCGTGGTCCCGAAGGCACCGGAAGTTTCCCGTAATTGCTGGGAGATCGAACCCCCCGACAACTGCCGTCTCGTGGAAAACCGGTATTTCGAGGTCCTCGCTTATTCGGACATCGGCGCGGTCGCCTCGGGGACGGCCAGCCTGGAGGCGGCTCTCTTCGGACTTCCGTCGGTTGTCTTTTATTCCCTGAACCCGCTGACCTATTTCCTCGGAAAAAAACTGGTAAGGCTTCCGCATGTCTCCCTTCCCAACATAATCCTCGAGAGAGGAGCGATGACGGAGCTGATCCAGGCCGACTTCACTCCCGACAGGCTCGCAGGAGAACTGACTGAACTTCTGAAAGCGCATGACGGTAAAAGAAGGAAGGCCGTGGAAATAAAGAGGGAGCTTAAAGCGAAGCTCGGCGAGAGCGGAGCGTCTCGCCGGGCCGCTGAAAAGATCGTTCAGTTTTTAAAAGGGATCAGATAGCTTTCTTGACCTTGTTGGCTTTGAGGCACTTGGCGCAGACGACCTTGTGGGTATTACGGCCGTTCTCTTCAACCTTCACCTTCTTCAGGTTGGGAAGCCACCTTCTCTTGGTAAGGTTGTGCGCGTGGCTTATGTTGTTCCCTACAGAGGGCTTTTTGCCGCAGATCTCGCAAACTCTTGACATGTCAAACTCCTAAAAGAAAATGGGTAATATACCAGAAAAAGGTGCGCTTTTGCAAGTAACCGCCTATCAGCCGCCGGAAATTGACTTGAATGGCTCGCGCAAGTATACTTCTTCGGGGGAACTTGATATGGATATGAAGGTTCTGGGAAGCTGCATCCTGCTCGAAGAATTCTCCGAAACCGCTTTCGGCAAGATATTCAAGGCGATACCTCTGAAAGGCGATCCTAAGATATTCCTTGTCCACACGCTCAACGAGGAAATAAGGAAAGACCCGCAGACCGCCACCGTGGTTAAGGCCTGCTTCGAGAAATGGAAAAGGATCAAGGATATCAACACGCTCAACCTGACCGACTGGCAGGAGAAGGACGGCCAGCTTTTCTACGCTTTCGAATACGAAAGGGGAAGGCTCCTTTCAAATCTCCTCGCCGAATGCGCGAGGGAATGCCTCCCCCTCGCATTCGACCAAGCCGTCTACCTGGCGTCCAGGATCCTGGAGGGGCTTCTTTCGGTCAAGAACGAGGATTTCTTTTACGGCAATCTCACGACCGAACAGATCTTCGTAACCTTCGAAGGAGAGGTCAGGCTGCTTCCCGGCGCGTTCAGGGACCTTCACTCCACGCCACTGAAGCACTCGACTACGGTGGAGAGGTTCACCCGTTCCTATCCGCCGGACCTCAGGGAAGGGAGGCCGGTCAAGCCCAGGGACCAGGTTTATTTCCTGGGGCTTATCATGTTCGAGTTCCTCTGCCGGGAGACCTTCGAAGTCCCGGGACAGCCTTTCGACCCGAAAGCCAGGCTTGATGAGGCCAGGAAGGGGATCGGGATGGGAGAGGGCCTTCCCGCGAACCTGATGAGGATACTCGACCGGAGCCTGAACCCCGCTTCGGAGGGCGCTTACAGGGACCTCGAGTCGATGAAGGCGGACCTCGACGAACTGGTCAACTCCGGTGAATACAGCCCTTCGACCTTCAACACCGCTTTCCTGATCCACACGCTTTACAGGGACCAGGACGAAAAAGAGGCCGAAAAGGACGAGCAGTTCCTGAAGATCGAAAGGAAGCCGTTCGAGCCGAAGCCGGAAAAGAAACTCCCGAGGCCGCCCGCGCAGCCTCCTCCCGCGGAGCCCGAATCGCCCCCCTCGACTTTCGGGCTTGAGACCGAAACCGAACCGGAGAGCAGGAAGAGGCTTTTCATCGGGATCGGCGCCGTGGCGGCCGTCATCGTCATCGCGGTGATAGGCTGGCTGATCTTCAGCGGCGGCGCCGACAAGGAAAAGGAGCAGAAAGCCAGGGAAGAAGAAACTCAGAAGATGAAAGCCCTCGAAGAGCAGAACAGGCAGCTCAAGGAACAGCTCGACAGGCTTCAGAGCGAGACCAGGCAGAAGGAAGAACAGGTGGCCCAGGCGAAGACTCCGGAAGAGAAAGCTGCGGCTCAGAAAGCCCTCGACGAAGCCAAGAAAAAACTGGACGAAGCGCAGAAGGTCGTCCAGGATGTGAAGAAGCCGGCGGCGCCGGAAGCCAAGCCCGCCGTCACAGCGCCCTCGCCCGCGCTTGTTCAGCCGGCAGGCGCGAACTCCCAGCCGGGAGAGAAGGCCGAAGAGCCTGAAAAGAAGCCTGAGCCCCAGCCCGAAGCCCAGCCGGCCTCCCCGGAACAGCCTTCTCAACAGGCCGTCAAGCAGGGTGATTTCGTTGACTATGTGTCCCTAGACGTAAGGCCTCAGCAGGTCAACAAGGTTGAACCGGACTACCCGCCCCTCGCGAGGCAGAATAAGGTCGAGGGGAGAGTCTACGTGAAGGTGGAGATCGACGAGAACGGGGGTGTGACAAGCGCGGAGGTCGTGAGGGGCCCGAACCCGGACCACGGGCTATTCGACTCGTGCGTCGCGGCTGCGAAAAAGACGAAATTCTCGCCCGGAATGAAGAACAACCTCAGAGTGAAGACGAACTATACCCTCAACTACGCCTTCACGCTCAAAAAGTGACATCCGCTTGCTGACGAAGGAGAAACGATGGACACCCTGCTTCTGAAGGACCTCATCCCGATACTCCAGACGGCCGTTGGCCCGGTGATACTCATTTCAGGGATAGGGCTCCTGATACTTTCGATGACGAACCGATACACCAGGATCTTCGAAAGGACTCATCACATCGTCACGAAACTGCCGGCCGCCACGGCGGAGGAAAGAAAGAACCTGATAGCCCAGCTCAGGGTGATATTGAAACAGGCATATGTGGTCAGGGCGGCGCTGGCGCTGGCGGTCCTGAGCGTTTTCTGGACGGCCGTGCTGATAATTTCCCTTTTCATCAGCGTCGTCTTCCAGCTCGGCTTCCCGATCTGGATAGCCACCCTTTTCATCCTCACGCTTTCATGCCTCATAGGTTCGCTTATAATGTTCATCGTCGACATCAACATGTCGCTCAGTTCCCTGAAGATCGAAGTCGGGCTCCACAGGGAAAAAGAAGAGGAGAAGTGAGGGGGGGAACGCTTTGAACGGCGTTGATTCGGAGCGGAAGCTTCTCGAGGAATTTCACAGGTCCGCCGGCGAAAAGAGCGGCGAACTGCAGGCCGGGGCGATACGGAACGGCTACCTGCCCGGAACCCCCGAAGTCCTTGTCGAAGCGGGGATCAAGTGCATCCCCCTGATCGAGTCCGACACTCCCTCCGTCTCCGATGCGGGGAGGGACAGGCTGAAAGCCGTGGTCTTCAAATTGAAGCTCGTCCAGGACAGCGCGAACGCGAGGAGCGCTCTTGAGCAGTTCGAGAGCATGATCGAAAAGAGAGAGAGAAAGGCCAACAGGGAGACCTTTTACGGGATCCTTTTCATCGGGTCCCTGATAGCGATTATCACGATAGCGGTGTTTTTTCTGGTTCGTATGTTCGTGAAATGACATGGCGGCGGAGGGGGATCGTAAGCGGCAGAGGAGAGAGGATGGAGGATAACAGTCGCAAGAACCAGGGGGAAACGAAAATAAAAAAGCAGGAAGCCTTCCTGCGCGGATCTTTCGAGTCTTCAGTCAGCGCGCAGGCGCTCGCGAACCCCGACGGGGTCCTGACGGATGTCAACGCCGCCTTCTTGAGGATGTGGGGATACTCCGGCAAGAGCGAGGTCCTGAACCGCAGGCTGGGAGATTTCATCAGGACGGAATCCCACCGTGCCTCGATAATGGCCTCCCTGGAGAGAGAGGGGAGATGGGAGGGGGAGTTCGCAGACTTCAAGCTCGACGGGACAGCCTTCCGAGGGTTCGGTTCAGCGGCTTCGGTCCAAGACGAGGATGGGAACCGCATCGGATTCCAGGCGTCTTTCATCGACATTACAGATAGAAAAAGGGCGGAGGAAGAACAGTACGACAGCGAGGAAAGGTTCGGAGCTCTTTTTGACGGCGTTCCCGACGCAATTTTTCTCGCGGACAACAACGGAAGGATCGTGGACGCCAACAAAGCCGCCTGCCGCCTTCTGGGCAGAAGAAAAGAAGAAATCTTGAGGATGAGCCAGGCGGAGCTCCATCCGCCTGACATCAGGGAGCACGCCAGGGAGATCTTCTATCTTCATCTCGGCCAATCGCAGAGCTACGGCCATTCCGACCTGACCGAAATATCAGTCCTGAAGAAGGACGGCACGGAAGTGCCCGTCGAAGTGCTGGCTCAGACCACAAGGTTCAACAGGCAGACGGTCCTCATGGGGATCTTCAGGGATATTTCCGAGCGGAAAAACGCTGAAAAGATGGCCAAAAAAACGGAAGACCTTATCCGCAGCATCAACAACAACCTGGTTTCGGGGATGGTGTACCAGCTCCTACGGCTGAAGGACGGTTCGAGAAGGTTCACCTACCTGAGCGATTCGGTCAGGAAAATGTACGGAATAAAACCGGAAAAAGCGCTGGTGAACCCGGACCTTATCTACTCTCGGGTCCTTGACGGGGATAGGGAAAAGGTCTGGAGGCTGGAAGAAGAAGCCAACAGCAGCCTGTCAGTGTTCAGGGCCGAAGTTCGGCTGAGAAACCCCGACGGCTCGATCCGCTGGTCTTCCTTCGTTTCCAATCCCACCCTTCTGCAAGACGGCTCCACGCAATGGGACGGAGTGGAACTGGACATAACGGACAGGAAAGAGGCGGAGGAAAAACTGAGGGAGAGTGAGCTGAAGGCGAAGGCGATGCTGGAAGCGATACCCGACATGATGTTCCGGCTTGACAGGGAAGGGGTGTTCCTCGACTACAAGGCCGAGAGGGGCGATCTCTATTACAGGGGAAAAACAACTTTCATCGGCAAAAAACTGGGCGAGATCCTTCCACGGGAGATTGTCGATCTTACGGCGGGATATATAGCAAAAGCGCTTGAAACAGGAGACCTGCAGACATACAGCTACGAACTCCCGATCCCGGAGAAGGGAACAAGAAAATACGAAGCCAGGATGGTCAGGAGCGGAGAGAACGAAGTCACGGCGATAGTAAGGGACATAACTGACAAAAATTCCGCCGAGGTCCCGAAGAAGAAGAAAAAGTAGGGGCCGGACGGCCGTGAAAGGCGTTCAGATGAAAGCTAACAGTTTTACCGCGGCGGTTTTTATCCTTTGGGCGGTTTCCCTTTTCGCGCAGTATCCCTACAAACCGGTTCCGAGGACGATGATCGAATGCCTCGAACAAAAAGAAGGAGTCCTCGTCCTGAAGGGGATGACGAAGGTAGGAAGACTTCACGGCAGTCGCGGAGGGGAAGCACTTTTCGAAGCAAAGGAAGTCAAGATAGCCAATTCGGGCGCGAGGCAAACGGGGATTCTCGTCCGGATCGTCGAGCCGGCGGGGCCGGACCAGGCCCTCAGGGAAGCGGAGACATACATCGATTACGACGAGATCGATCCTCTTCTGAAGGCGCTGGACCATTTCTCGAAGATCAACCACACCGCTACGGAACTCGACGATTATCAGGCCGTGTTCAGGACCCGCGGCGGGTTCCAGCTTTCTCTCAAGAGCATTCGTGTCGGAGAAGGCATAAGGGTTTCAGTTATAAACGAAAACGACATCGTCTTCTGCATCTACATCGTTCCTGCCGATCTTCCGACGCTGAAGAACCTGATCGTCACCGCGAAAGAGAAGATCGACCTCATGGCGGAAAAGCAGAAGAGCAAGTAAAACTAGCTTTCCACCAGCATCTTCCTTAAATTCCTGAGTTTGTCCCTAAGCTGGGCCGCTTCTTCATAGTGGTATTCGTCCGCAGCTTTGAGCATCTCCTTCTCGGTCTCGGCTATCGCTTCCGCCAGTTCCTTGGCGTCCTTGTATGTTCCGGGCGCTTCGGCGGTTTTCGCGATCTCCAGGTAGTCCATTTCGAAAACGCTTGATAGGACGGAATCTATCGCCTTGACGATGCTCTGGGGAGTGATGCCGTGCTCCTCGTTGTAGGCGATCTGTTTCTCGCGTCTCCTCGTGGTTTCCGATATGGCGCTGTTCATCGCGTCGGTCATCCTGTCGGCGTAGAGGAGCGCCTTTCCCTCGATGTTCCTGGCGCACCTTCCCATAGTCTGGATGAGGGCGTTCTTGCTCCTGAGGAATCCTTCCTTGTCGGCGTCCAGTACCGCGACGCGCGTCACTTCGGGAAGGTCGAGCCCTTCCCTCAACAGGTTCACTCCGACGAGAACTTCGATATCGCCCTTTCTCAGGCGCTTGAGTATCTTGACCCTCTCGAAGGTGTCGATGTCGCTGTGGAGGTATTCAGCCTTGAGCCCCAGCTCCTTGTAATACTTTGTGAGCTCCTCGGCCATTTTCTTGGTTAGCGTAGTTATGAGGACGCGCTCGCCTTTCGCGGTCACTTCGCGGCACTCCTTGTATAGGTCCTCGACCTGCCCCTGGGCGGGCCTGATGATTATCTCCGGGTCCATGAGCCCCGTCGGCCTTACGACCTGCTCAGCGGTGACGCCTTCCGATGTCTTCAGTTCCCACGGCCCGGGCGTGGCTGAGACGCATACGATCTGCGGCGCGAAGGAGAAGAACTCGTCGAACTTCAGGGGCCTGTTGTCCAGCGCGGCAGGCAGCCGGAAGCCGTAATCGACCAGCGTCGATTTTCTCGACCTGTCGCCGTTGTACATCGCGTTGAGCTGCGGGATGGTCATGTGCGATTCGTCGATGAATATCACCGCGTCGGTGGGAAGGTACTCGATAAGCGTCGGCGGAGGGTCGCCCGGATCGCGCAGGGTCAGGTACCTGCTATAGTTCTCGATGCCGTTGCAGTAGCCCGTCTCCTGCATCATCTCCAGGTCGAACTGCGTCCGCTGGAGAAGCCTTTGCGCTTCGAGGATCTTTCCCTGTTCGGTCAGCTCGTTCACCCTGGTTTCGAGGTCGGCCTTTATCAGCTTCACGGCGGCGTCTATCTGCTCCTTCGGCGTGGCGTAGTGGGTCCTCGGGTAGACGGTCACTTCGTCGAGCTCCTCCCTCACTTCGCCGGTCAGCGGGTCCACCACAAGGATCTTCTCAATCTCGTCGTCGAACATCTCGATGCGGTAGATCTCCTCCTCGTAGGAAGGATATATTTCGATCACATCGCCCAGAACGCGGAACCGCCCCCTTTCGAGGAATACCGATGTTCGCGTGTAGAGAAGGTCCACCAGTTTCCTCAGAAGTTTCTGACGATCGAGCTTTTCGGCCTTGCTGATGGTTACGGTCATGCCGTAGTAGGTTTCCGGCTCGCCCAGGCCGTAGATGCAGGAGACGGACGCCACTATGACGACGTCCTTCCTCTCCCTCAGCGCTTTCGTGGCGGAGAGGCGGAGGCGGTCGATCTCCTCGTTGATGGTGGCCTCCTTCTCGATGTAGGTGTCGGTGGTGGGGATGTATGCTTCAGGCTGGTAGTAGTCGTAGTAGGAGACGAAGTATTCGACGCGGTTCTTCGGGAAGAACTGCTTGAACTCGCTGAAGAGCTGGGCGGCGAGGGTCTTGTTATGGGCGATGACGAGGGCGGGGCGGCCCAGCTGTTCGATCAGCTTGGCCATTGTGAAGGTCTTGCCGGAGCCGGTTACGCCGAGGAGGACGCCCACCTTCTTCTGGCTGTTGATGTGGTCGAGGAGCTTTTCGACCGCGGCGGGCTGGTCGCCGGCGAGCTGGAAGGGCGCCTCGAGCTTGAACTTCTTCATCCTCGTTTCTCCATCAAAACATTCTATCGCAGAAACGCGATAAGGAAAATGAGGTATGGGCAACTCAAAGCGCAGGGGGATGCTTCGCATCTTCCCAGGCGCCGCTTGAGTCTCTCTGTGAGCAAGCCCCCTCCGAGACTCCAGCTCGCCTTGTATCGCCTGACGGCTCGCCCTGCGCCCAAGATAATCCACCCCCCCCCACACCGTCGCGATGCGCCGACGGCGACGGAGCGAACTGCTATGTCAGCCTGCGGGGTCTAAGGCCCTCCAAGTACATCCCAGTACGAGTCGGGCTTAGCCCCCTTGCCTTCCTCGCATGCCGCCCATCGGCGTCGGGACGCGGCAAGCTCCGCTTGCCCCCGCCAGGTTTCAAACAGCCTTAGAAACATGTCTTTCTAAATGAAATGGGGAGGGAGTATAATAATAATTGAATGAGGTCGTGATGGGTAAGAAGGTCCTTGCCGCATTGAGGTTTTTCGCGATTTATATAATCCTCGCCATGGCGTTCGCGCTTTTTACAGCATTTGATGCGGGAATGTGGCCTAAGACTGCAAAAGGATGGATATTGCTCGTTGTTTTTTCTTTTCCGGGATATCTCCTGTGCGAATTTTTAGGAGAAAAGATATTCAGCGGCCGCGTTTCGGGAATGTTGGAAAAAAAGCAGAAAATGATTTCAATAAAAAGAATGTCCTATGCGTTTTTTGTGTTGCTTCTGGGAACAGGGTTGAGCATACTTCTTTACTACCTCGCGAAGCTGTATCTTGGAGACATCTTCAACTTCAGATAGCATTGATCACAATTTTTCCGCTTCATCCTGTCCATTCTTGTTGATGAAACGCATCACTATGGACAAAATCAATTCTCATCGAAACTTCCTAACTTACTGGCATCCGAGCTTTCTGACTTCCGCTTTATTGACCCTTAAGCCTTCAGCCATCAGCCATCAGCCTTCAGTCTAGCGCAAGCCTTCAGCCTATCCCCCCATTCCCCCTTGTTTTCGGTTATAATCTTTCTTCGGGGTGACGGTTGGTCGAGACGAAAGAGCTTTTAGCCGATCCGGCGATAGTCGAAAAGATAGTTGGGGGCGACAAGGAGGCCTTCGCGCTGCTGGTCGAGCGCTACCAGAAGGGCCTCATCAACTTCATATACCACATGGTCGGCCACTACGAGGAGGCGGTGGAGCTGACGCAGGACGTTTTCATCAAGGTCTACGTCAACATCGCCACCTACGACAAGAACTTCAAGTTCTCGACCTGGCTTTACAGGATCGCGAGCAACTGCACGATAGACCACCTGAGGAGGCGCGACCCCATGGCCGCTTCGCTCGACGAGCGCGACGAGGACGACAACCTCTGCATCGAGCCGGCCTCGCACGATCTCGGCCCGCACGACCTGCTTGAACAGAAGCAGCTCGAAAAGGAGATCGTGAAGTCGATATCCGAGCTCTCCCCGCTGCAGAGGGAGCTGATCGTCCTGAGGCACATCCACTACAGGTCCTACGAGGAGATAGCGAAGATCACGAGCCTTCCCATCGGGACCGTGAAGAACAGGATCTTCAGGGCGAGGAAGCAATTGATGGAAAGACTCAGGGACAAGAGATGAACTTTTCGGAAGGGCCGGGCGTATGGACAACCTGAGAGAAGACGCGATGAGATGCAAGAAAGTGCTTGAGCTCCTTTCACGGTTCATAGAGAACGATTTCGCCGACGAGGAGTCGGCCGAGATAAAGGCGCACATCGACAAGTGCGAGGGGTGCCGCAAGGAATACGAGGCGATGAAGAGCCTCCTCGACAGGCTCGAGACGATACCTCTGGTCTGCGTCCCTTTATCCTTCAAGGACGCCGTCATGAAGCACCTTCCCGAAAAGAAGGATGAGGACAAGTGACCGGGGAGGGTATCAAGGTCTTCGCCACCAACAGGGCGGCGAGGCATTTCTACGAGGTGCTTGAGACCTACGAGGCGGGCATAGCCCTGATGGGCTACGAAGTGAAGTCCATCCGCAGCGGATGGATCCAGCTCAAGGAGGCCTACGCGGGATTCCAGAACCGCGAGCTTTTCCTCCTCGGCTGCCACATCACGCCGTGGTCGCACCACACGGTGGAAGGGCTGACGCCGATCGACCCGATACGCCCGAGGAAGCTGCTGATGCACAGGGAGGAGCTTCGCAAGATCAAGAACAAGGCCGACGAGAAGGGTCTCACGCTGATCCCCCTGAAGGTTTATCAGAGCGGAAGAAAAATGAAGATCGAGATCGCCCTCTGCAAGGGAAAGAAGCTTTTCGACAAGCGCGAAAGCATCAAGAAGAGGGACATCGAGAGGGACAGGGCTTACGAATCGAAGAGGTCGTGATGGAAAGCGCCGTCGCGATACCGTTCGGAAAAAAGGTTGACGGCGCCTTCGTTCCCCCGCCGTCGAAATCACACGCGATAAGGGCTCTGTTGATCGCCTCCCTGGCGCGGGGGGGAAGCGAGGTCCGCGGCTGCGGCACTTCCGACGATGTCGGACGGATGGCCGATATCGTCAGGAGATGGCGGGATATCTCGAAAGAGGGCGATTCTTTCGTCATAAGACCCGTCGAAAGGATAGATATCCCCGAGGGAGTTTATGATTGCGTGGGCTCGGCGACCGCGGCGCGGTTTCTCTTTGCGCTTTTCTCCATGTTTGAAGGAGAGCGGGTTATCGACGGGGACGGCTCGTTGAGGAAACGGCCTGTCGGCGCTGGCGTCGAAGCCGCCCGTTCTCTCGGTGCAGAGATCCGCTTTCCCCGGAATGAAGGCTGTTTCCCCGTGAGCGTGAGAGGCGGCAGGTGGAGCGGGGGAAGAGTCAGGATCTCGGACAGCTCTTCCAGCCATTCAGTGTCGGGCCTTCTGATCGCCGCTCCGTTATCGAAAAAAGATCTTGTTGTTGAAGCCGTCGAGCCGGTCTCCTATCCCTACGTCAGGATGACCTCCGAAGTGATGAAAGAATTCGGGGTTGCCGCGGCGACGGAAGGGAGAATGATCAACGTCCCAAGAGGAGAATACCTCGGGACGAAGCTGGAGATCGAGAAGGACTATTCGGCTGCGGCTTTCTTCCTCTGCGCCTCCGCGGTGACGGACGGCCGTATCGCGATCACGGGCCTGAGAGAGGATTCCATCCAGGGAGACGCGGGAATAGCCGGGATGCTTGAAAAGATAGGAGCGGATGTCTCGTGGAAAGACAGTTCTCTTGTCTGCCGCGGAAAGCCGTCAAAGCCGCTCGAGGTTGATCTAAGGGACATTCCCGACCTCTTTCCTCCCCTGGCGGCACTAGCGCTGAAATGCCCGGGAAGGTCTGTATTCAGGGGAACGGCGAGGCTGGAGGCGAAGGAGAGCGGAAGAGGCTCCGCCGTAGTGGAAGCGGTCAACGCCATCGGGGGAAGAGCTCAGATGGAAAGGGACGCCGTCATGATCGAGCCTGTCGAAAGGTACGAAGGCGCGGTCCTCGATCCCCGGGGCGACCACAGGCTCGCCATGGCATTCGCGGTCATGGGCCTCCTGGCGGAGGAGACGACCGTCCTCGACCCAGGATGCGTAAAAAAGTCCCACCCTTCGTTCTGGCCTGATTTCTTCAACATATTAAGATGAATTTCTGATATAATTTTCCCTTATGACCGGAGCCTTTGAAAATCACGGCAGGAAGAGCCTGCCCGGCAAGGGGCGTTTCTTGTTCGCCTCCGCGCTTCTTATCGCCTGCGCGTTCTTCTTCGTCTCCGCCGCCCCCGGGGAGAAGTTCAAGAGCAGGTACGTAAAGACCAGGGAGGGAAGGCGCGCCTGCGTCGAGGGCTCGATCTTCCTGAGGGTCCCCTACCCGAAGAAGGGCGGTCTGGGCCATGTCGCGGAAAAATACATGGGCGACAGGAAGAAATCGAACCTTCTGCTGAACTACAACCCCTCGCCCAAGAAAAAGAGGCTCTCGGAGGTCAGGATACTTCTGAAGGACCTTCTTCCCGTTTACCAGGTAGAGGTCGTTTCGGCTCTGTTTCCCGATGACAGGCGCGTCGCGGCAGGCTGGCAGCACAAGGCGGGCGATGAAACCATGGCGCAACTGGCGAAGTGGTTCTGCGGTTCGACGAAGAAGACGGAATCCCTCAGGGCGGCCCTGAAAAGGAAGGTCCTAAGGAAGGGCGATGTGGTCGTCATTCCGGAGAAACTGCTTGTCGAGCCGTTCAAGGGGATGAAGCCCGAGGTTGAAGCTCCGCCTCCGCAGGCGAAACAGGAGCCCCCATCCCAGCCGGCGGGCCAGCCTTCCGCAGGACCCGTTAAGCCTCCGTTCCCCCCGCCCTCGGAAATGTCGATGGACGACGCGAGGAAGCTTCTCGAATACGGCAAGGACGATGCGGGCGAGTACGCGCTCTACCACCTTGCGAAGGGCGAAGCGCTTTACTCGTCGGTTGTTATACGGTTCACCGGAAGGCTCGAAGCCGCGGAGGTGAACCAGTTGGCGATGGAGATCGCCAAAAGATCGGGAATAACCGACGTCACGGCGATACCCGCGGGATACGCGGTAAAGATCCCGATGGATCTCCTCCTGCCGCAGTTCTATCCTTCGGAATCGCCCACCTACACCGAATGGGCGGCCCACCAGAAGGACCTGGACGGCATAATCAACACCTACAAGAACGCCGCTCTCGAGGGTGTCGTTGTGATCCTCGACCCGGGGCACGGCGGGATCGACCGCGGTGCAATCAAGAACAAGGTGTGGGAGGATTCCTACGTCTACGACATCGCCTGCCGGATCAGGGAAGGCCTGGAAGCCAAGACCAAGGCGAAGGTGTTCATGACGCTGATGGAGCCGACGAAGGGTTTCAAACCGATAGACAAGCCGGGGCTGACGCCCAACAGGAAGGCGACCATCCTTACCCACCCGCCGTTCCAGCCCGACTCCTCCGACGAGACCAAGTCGGGCGTCAACCTGAGATGGGTCCTCTCGAACAGCCACTTCAACACCCTGAAGAATTCCGGAGTGGACCCTCAGAGGATAGTCTTCACGAGCATCCACGCGGACTCCCTCCATCCCAGCGTGCGCGGGACGATGTTCTACATACCTGGCAGCAAATACAGGTCGAACAGCTGGGGATACAGCGGGGGACTGGCGGCGACCATAAAAGAGTGCAAGAAGGCCGGGAGTTTCTCGATGACGGACAAGGAGCTCGAGAGGGCCGAAGGGTTGTCCAAGCAGTTCGCGAAGAGACTGGAAGAGTCCTTCAGGAAGAACGAGCTCAAGCTGCATCCCTACACCCCCACGAGGGACCATGTCGTGAGGAGCAAAAAGAGGGCATGGGTGCCGGCGGTCCTCAAATACAACATAGTCCCCTGCAGCATCCTCATCGAGGTCTGCAACCTGAACAACGGGGAGGACGCAAGCCTGATGAAGGACCCGCTCTTCAGGCAGAAGGTCGCGAACGCCTATATCGAGGCGCTCATACTTTATTATTCTTGACGGGAGATCATGTGAGAGGTTTTTCGGCGCTTTTCTACATCTGGAGGATCCACATCAGGAGGCACATCCTGATGTTTGCGACGGCCGTCCTGTTCCTGGGCATAGCGTCGCTTTTCTACGCGCTAGAGATCTACATGATAAGGTTCATATTCGACGACCTCCTGAGCCCGCAGGCTTCGGAAGGAAAAAAGATGGCTTTCCAGGAGGCGCTCGGAAAGCTCGGCGTTGACCTTTTCGCCGGCGTGGGGCGCGAACAGCTTTTCACCATCATTCCGCTGACCCTCGTGGCGATATTCCTCCTCAAGGGGATATTCAACTACTTCGGCAAGTACTGGCTCGACGCCGTGGGGCTGGCGACGATCACCGACCTGAGGGACCTTCTCTACAAGAAGCTTATGAAACAGGGGCAGGACTTCTTCGCGCAGTTCCCCACGGGAACGCTGATATCGAGGCTTCTGAACGACATCGAGCGGATGAAGACGGCAGTCAGCGAAAAGCTGACCGAGATCTCGACGGCCCTGTTTTCGCTTGTCGCTCTTCTCGCCAGCGCATTCTATCAGGACTGGAAGATGACCCTCGTTTCGCTCGTGACCATCCCGCTGGTCGTCTTCCCGATGGCGAGGTTCTCCAGGAAGCTCAGGAAGGTGTCCAAGAAGAGCCAGGAGGAGATCGCGAAGCTCGCCGACCAGATGAAAGAAACCCTGACCGGGGTCAGGATCGTCCAGATGTTCAGGATGGAGGAGAAGGAAGCGGAAAGGTTCGGCGTCGCGAACCAGCATCTTTACAAGGTCAACCTCAAGGCTACGAGGGTTATGGCGCTGACGACGCCGATGATGGAATTCATAGGAGCGTTCGCCGTAGCGGGGATACTCTATTACGGCCATTTCAAGATACTCTCGGGGACGATCACCCTCGGCTCCTTCAGCGCCTTTCTCGCGACGCTTTACGCGATGTACGTTCCAGTCAAGAAGCTGTCGCAGGCGAACAACATAGTCCAGCAGGCTGTCGCGGCGGCAGACCGCTCGATGGAGCTTCTCGAATGGGAGACGGCGGTCAGGGAACTCCCGGAGGCGGGAGAGCTTGGCCCGTTCTCGGAAAAGATCTCCTTCGAGAATGTCTCTTTCAGCTACGGGGCAACCCCCAATGTGCTTGACGGAGTCACTCTCGAGATACACAAGGGGATCAGCATCGCGCTGGTCGGCCCGTCGGGGGCGGGAAAGAGCACCATGGTCAGCCTGATCCCGAGGCTGTTCGACGCGACGGGAGGAAGGATATCCATAGACGGGGTCGATATCCGCGAGGTGACTCTGAGGAGCCTCCGAAGCCAGATCGGCATAGTGACGCAGGACACGGTCCTTTTTGACCTGACAGCGGCCGAGAACATTGCCTACGGGAACCCCGACATAGAGATGGAGAGAGTGCATGAAGCCGCCAGGCGCGCGAAGGCTTTCGATTTCATTTCGGCGCTTCCGCAGGGCTTCGACACCCGACTCGGCGAGGGGGGGTATTCCCTTTCAGGGGGGCAGCGCCAGAGGATAGCGATAGCGAGGGCGGTCCTGAACAACCCGCCGATACTGATCCTGGACGAGGCGACCTCGGCTCTTGACGCCGAAAGCGAGTCCGCTGTCCAGGAAGCCATCAGGGACCTGATGCGCGGCCGGACCACAATAATAATCGCCCACAGGCTCTCGACGGTGATGGACGCTGACCTGACCGTCGTCCTGGAGGAGGGAAGGATAGTCGAAAAAGGCAGGCACGCGGAGCTTATTGGCAGCAGCGGGAGGTACGCGAGGCTGTGCGCGATGGAGTTCAGGGCGGCTCTTTCCGACGGCTTTTCGAAAGGGGAATAAATACTTGAAAATCATGCGGAATTAGTGGTAACTTGAACGGGGAGGAATTGTGGAAGAAGAGGAGAAACGGGTTAAAGTGATCGACAGAAGGCACTTCACCTCCGAGGGGGAAAGACGGGATCTCGGAGAGGACGAGATGCCTGCCCGTGGCGAAGCAGATCCCGGCCCGGCCCGGCCCCCGGAGCCGGAAGAAGCCACGCCCGCGGAGGACCCCGCTTTCAAGGAACTGGTCATGTTCCTTGTCCAGAACGCCCTGGCCGCGCTGGGGCAGCTCCCCGGCCCCAGAGGGAAGAAGGCCGAGATAAACGCCGACGCGGCCGCAGCGATGATCGAGTGGCTGGACGCGCTGGAAAGAAAAACGAGAAACAGCCTTGCGCCGGAAGAGAAGCAGCTCTTCGGCGAATATCTCTATCAGCTCAAGATGCTTTACGTTAAGGCAAAGCAGGGTGGGAGACCATGAAGAACAAGATCGTTCTTACGCTTGCCATGATCGCACTGACCGCGGTGACCTTTTTCTGCCATGCCCAGCAGGCACAGAAGCCTCCCCAGGCGCAGGACGAGCCGTTCACCCTCAATCCGGACGAGGTGCGGAAGCTCGTGACAAGCTCCCTTTCCGAATCGGGAGACGAGAACGCTGAAACGGCCATACAACGCTACATAATGAAAATGCAGGAGACAAGCGACCCCTCCGAGCAGGGGACCATGGTGCAGGACCTTTACGACGATTGCCTGGCCTACGGACTGTATCCCGCGCCGGACATCGCCGAAGTGTTCCTCGCCCTCGCGATAAAGGCCCGGGAGAAGAACGACACCGACGGGTTCCAGCGTTACCTGAACTTCGGCCTCACCTTCGATCCTACCAACCCCGCGCTCCACCAGGCCCTGGCAACGGTGGCGAAGGAGAACAAAGGACTCCTGTCGATGGAGTACCTCTACCAGTCGCTCGCAGGCTGGCTCTATTCCTTCACCAACTTCACGAGCAGGTTCGTCTCGCTGACCAACCTCGCCCTCTGGTTCAGGACGCTCTCGCTTCTGCTTCTCGCTTTCATATCCCTGATACTCTTCATGAGGTACAACAAGCTCGCAAGGCACGACGTCGAGGAATGGCTGAGCGTGGACGACGAAAGGGTCAGGAAAGCGGCCGGATGGCTGCTCGTCCTCCTGCCTTCCGTAATCCTCCTGTCCGGCTACTGGCTCGTGGTCTACTGGGCGGCCCTTTTCCTAATTTACTGCAGGGTTCCCGAAAAGGTTGTCACGATCGTCGCGGTGGCTCTGCTCCTCGTTTCGGGCAGCCTCTCCCTTCACATGCAGCAGGAGCTGTTCCTGTCTATGTACCCGCCCCATTTTTCGAACCTCAGGTGCTACGCCAACAGGGTGGACATCGGCCCGGACCAGATCCTCAACCAGCACATGGACCCGAACGATCCGCTTCAGGATACATACGCCTTCGTCATGGCGAACCGCTACCTGATCCACAGGAGTTATGTCAAGGCGGAGAAGATATACACGAGCCTTCTCAGGCAGAAGGGGTCGGACCCTTACGTGTCGAACAACCTGGGCTGTCTCTATTTCTACGAGAACAGGGTCTCCGACGCCGTCGCCCAATGGAGCAAGGCGATAGAGGCCAAGCCCGACCTTGCGGTTGCTTATCTCAACCGCTCCCTGGGCAAGAACAAGCAGTTCGACTTCGACGGGGCGAGAGAAGACCAGTCAAGGGCCGCCGGGATAGATCCCGAGCAGTACCAGAAATTCACCAATACGCAGCAGGATGAGCTGATACCCCTTCCTTACTATCCCTCTATCGTGTCGACGAGGCAGATGGCGCTCGACCAGTTCAAGCTTTTCAACAAGAGCCTCACGGGGCCCCTGAAGCCCAGCAATTCGAAATATTCGGTGTTCCTGAGGCCGGCTTTCTCGCTCGGGATGATCGTATTCTTCCTGGCCGCCGCGTTCTTCATGATCACGAAAAAACGGGAGAAGTTCGCAAGGGCGTGCCTTAAGTGCGGGAGGCCGTTCTGCTCGCAATGCAAGACGTCCCTCGAATTCGAATCCTTCTGCGGTCAATGCGTGCATCTCTACATCAAACAGGACGGTGTGTCGCCGCAGGCGAGGATGCAGAAGAACTACGAGGTCGAGGTTTTCGCCAAGCGCGGCAAGGTCATCAGGACGGTGCTTTCGCTGCTTGCGCCGGGGGCGGGGCACCTCTGGGACGGCCACGTCTTTTCAGGGTTCGCGATACTCTTCCTGTGGCTCGCGTTCCTGTCGGGGTTCATATCCAGGATCTTCGCCTATCCCATGCCTTATAACCTGGCCGCCGGAAGCTCGGGCAGCGCCTTCGACATCCTCGGCACGCTGTTCCTTGTCCTGCTCTGGCTCCTGTTCGGCCTTCCCAAGGCACTGTCGAGACAGCCGGTAGGCTTCATGATGATGAGGAGGTAGATATGGCGCTCACCGGAACACTAGGCGATTTTTCCGTTCCAGATATTCTCCAGCTGATCGCCATTCAGAAGAAGACCGGCTACCTGACGCTCAAGGCGAACGAGACCGAGGTGGTGACCATAACCTTCCTCAACGGAAGCATAGTCGGCGCGGATTCGCTCAACAAGCGGCTCGAGGAGAGGCTCGGGCATGTTCTTACGAAGAGCGGCAAGCTTACAAGAGAAGAGCTGACAAAGGCGCTTGAGATCCAGAAGAAGACACTCCAGAGACTGGGATACATCCTCATCTCCGAGAACTTCATCGAGAAGGAGACCCTGAGGCAGGCTCTCGCGGTGCAGATGCAGCAGACCATCTACAGGATCTTCAGGTGGAAGACGGGGGACTACAACTTCCAGCCGCAGGACGTCGTGGAGTGGGACAAGGACAACGTCGAGCCGATGAACACCGAGAGCCTCATGATGGAAGGCGTCAGGATCGTCGACGAATGGCCCCTCATCGAGAAGAAGATAGCGAACTTCGAGGTCGTCTTCGAGAAGATCCCGCTTCCCGCCCCGCCGATCGTCGACGAGAGGACCCACTCCTCGAGCCTCGAGGACGTTTGGGGAGGTTTCGGCGGAGAGACCCCCCAGCCGAAGAAACAGCCCAAGAAGACCGATGACGGCATAGTAAGGCTGTCGCAGGACGAGATGTCGGTCTACCAGAGGGTCAACGGGATCCTTACCGTTCAGGAGATAATCGACCAGTGCGGGCTGAGCGAGTTCGACACGTGCAAAGCCCTTTTCGAGCTTCTCAACCGCCAGCTTATCAAGCACGCGACGCTTGTCGGCGAAGCAGACGAGGAGGAAGAGGAGGAGAAGTTCAGCCTGATGCAGGGGCTGGGGGCGGTCGCGATATACCTGCTGATCGGCTGGGTCGCGATATCGGTCCTTCTCATACCGTTCCATCCGCTCGACCGGTTCCCTTCTGGAGGCAGCGCCTACAGCAGGGACCATCACGTGATCTCCACCAGGATACTGCTGCACAGGGCCGAAGCAGCAATATGGGTCTATCAGCTTTTCAACGGCGAACTTCCTCCCACGCTGGAGAGCGTGGCGCAGGAAGGCATCCTTCCGCTCAGCGGCCTGGCCGACGCCCAGGGCACTCCCCTCATCTTCCAGGTGGGTGAGGACAGTTACACCCTGGCGGCCAAGAGCAGGGAAGGCAAGCTCATGGACGACCTCACTCTCTACTCGGTTAAATCCGGGCAGTAGGGCATGCCTGAATTTGACAGCCAGCGGTCCATGCTATATAATCTAGACGTTTCGTTAACCTTGTTAGTGTCTTTTTTTTTAAAAGGAGCTTTTGATGGCACAGGGAACAGTGAAGTGGTTCGATGAGAAAAAGGGTTACGGGTTCATCACGATGGATGGCGGCAAGGATGTTTTCGTTCATTACAGCGCGATCCAGGGCGACGGATTCAAGAAGCTGGTGGAGGGGGAAAGGGTCACTTTCGAAGTGAAGGACAGCCAGAAGGGTCCCCAGGCGGAGAAGGTCACGCACATCCGCTAAGAACGATATATCGTCTTGAAGAAAGGGGCCTCCGGGCCCCTTTTTTTTAACCCCCCGCTCGGCTGGTTGACAAAAAAGAAATTTTGGGTCATAATAGCGTCGTTTTGTTAACCTATGTTGCGTAAGTTTTTTGCGAAGGAGAAACAATGGCACAGGGAACAGTTAAGTGGTTCGATGAGAAAAAGGGTTACGGTTACATCACGGAAGATGGCGGCAAGGACGTGTTCGTTCACTACAGCGCCATCCAGTCGGAAGGCTTCAAAAAGCTTGTGGAAGGCGAAAGGGTCAACTTCGAAGTGAAGGATACGCCCAAAGGCCCCCAGGCGGAAAAAGTTGTTTCAATCCGCTAAGCGTTTTGAAAATAGCTTTGAAAAGGGACCTTTAACGGGTCCCTTTTTTTTTGAACTTGAGAAAATGTCCGGTTGGATTTATCATAGGCTGTCTGAGAGGTATTAAGGATGATCCTCCTTCTTAAAACCGGGGCCGGAGCAAAGGGAAAGGAACTGCTGGAAAAGAAGCTCCGCTCTTTCGGGATAGTGTTCAGAACCGAAAAACTGCGAGGCCGCGAAGCGGTCGTGCTTGAATGTTACCCGAGCGATTTTTCGAGAGACAGCCTTTCCGGCTCCACATGCGTCGAAAAAATGATCGACCCTTCAGAGGAGTATTTCCTCGCGTCGCTGGAACGAAAGCCCAGATGGCGCAGGTTCGGCCTCGGCGCGGGACGGACATGGAAGATCGGAGAGCTGCTGATTGCGGCGGGGCCGTGCGCGGTAGAGGGGGAGAAGAGCCTCGAAGAAACGGCGCAAGCGGTAAAGGCTGCAGGCGGCAGGATACTTAGAGGAGGATCCTTCAAGCCGAGGACGAGCCCCTATTCCTTCCAGGGCCTCGGAGAAGAGGGCCTCAAGATACACAGGAAGGCGGCGGACCGTCACGGCCTGCTGATGCTGACCGAAGTGCTCGACCGGCTTGACCTGAAAAAGGTTTACGACATCGCGGACATGATGCAGGTGGGGAGCAGGAACATGCAGAACTTCCCGCTTCTCCGCGAGCTTGGAAAGCTCGAAAAGCCGGTCCTCCTGAAGAGGGGCTTCGGTTCGACGCGGGAGGAACTGCTCCTCGCCGCAGAATACATCCTCAAGGGAGGCAACGAGAAGGTCATCCTGTGCGAACGCGGCGTCCGGGGCTTTAACCCCGCAGGCAAGCACATCCTGGACCTGGCGTCCATCGCCCTGCTGAAGGAAATGACGTGGCTTCCGATAATTGCGGATCCCTCACACGCCGCGGGGGAATCGAGGTTCGTCCCCATGCTCGCCAAGGCGGCCGTGATAGCAGGAGCAGAAGGCCTTCTGATGGAGGTCCACCCTGCGCCGAAGAGCGCGCTTTCCGACGGCCCCCAGGCCATGACGGTCGGGGAATTCAGAAAACTTGCGCGCGAACTGAAAGATATCGTCAGGCTATCATCCCGGAAGGACGGTGCCGGAAAATGACAGTCAGGATCTTCAATACAGTATCGAGAAGCTTGGAGGATCTCTCCCCGATCGGACCCCCGAAGGTGGGCATCTATTCCTGCGGCCCGACTGTCTATGATTTCCCCCACATCGGGAACTTCAGGACCTTCGCCTCCATCGACCTGCTGAGGAGATTCCTGAAGTTCCGGGGCTACGATGTAGTAAGCGTAATGAACATAACGGACATCGACGACAAGACCATCAAGAGAGCGGCGGACGAGGGCGTGCCGCTGGAGGCGGTCACCGACAGGTTCACGGATGCCTTCTACGCCGATCTCAAGACCCTCAACTGCATGAAGGCGGACGTCCACCCGCGGGCGACGAAGCACATCCCCGAGATGCTGGAAATATGCCGCGAACTTGAAAAGAAAGGGCTCACCTACGTTTCCGGAGGCTCCCTCTATTTCAGGATCGGCGCGTTCGCGAACTACGGAAAGCTGAGCCGCATCGACAAGGAGGGCATCCTCGAAAACGCCAGGATCGACAACGACGAATACGAGAAGGAGTCGGCGAGGGACTTCGTCTTGTGGAAGGGAAAGAAGGGCGACGAGCCGAGCTGGGAAAGCCCGTGGGGAGAAGGGCGCCCCGGATGGCACCTCGAGTGCTCCGCGATGAGCAGGAAATACCTCGGCGAGAGGTTCGACATTCACACGGGCGGGGTGGACCTCGTCTTCCCTCACCACGAGAACGAGATCGCCCAGAGCGAGGGCGCTTCCGGAGTGTCCCCGGTCAAGTACTGGTTCCACGTCGAGTTCCTCCTCGTGAACGGCGAGAAAATGAGCAAGTCCAAGGGCAATTACTTCACGCTGAGGGACCTTCTCGACAAAGGCTGCGACCCGATGGCGGTCCGCTACCTTTTACTGAGCGTACCGTACAGGAGACAGCTCAATTTCACTTTGGACGGCGTCGAGTCGGCGAAAAGCGCGCTGAGGAGGCTCCAGGGCTTCAGTTCGAGGCTCGGCGAGTACGGCCTCCAGCAGCTTCCTTCCGGCCCGGAAAAAGCCGGGGAGATCGAAGCTTTCGCGAAGGCCTTCGGCGAATCCATGGACAACGACCTCAACACGGCGGAGGCGCTCGCCGCGCTGTTCGAAGCTGTCAGGGCGGCCAATACGATGATGGACGGCGGAGAAATGACCCGCGAAGCGTTCGACGCTGCGGGAAAGCTTGTCTCGGATTTCGAGACGGTCTTCGGGATCCCTCTCAAGGCTGACGAGACCCTTGAAGAGGAAGTGGAGAGGAAGATCGAGGAGAGAGAGGCGGCAAGGAAGTCGAAGAATTTCTCCCTCGCCGACTCGATAAGGGACGAATTGAAAGAAAGAGGAATATTGCTGGAAGATACTCCCAAAGGCGTACGGTGGAGGAGATCATGAAAAAACCGGAAACTAGGAGAAAAGAGATACTCGACGCGGCCGGCATTCAGAGGTCGCTCGGGAGGCTGGCGCTGGAGATCTTCGAGAGGCAGGCGGGAAACAGGGACTTCGCGCTGATCGGCATCCAGAAGAGGGGAGTCCCCCTGGCGAAGAGGATCGCCAAAAAGCTGAAGGAGATGGAGAAGCTCGACGTCAAGGTGGGCGCCCTCGACATCAACCTCTACAGGGACGATTTTTCGACGGTCGGAACAGCCCCGGTTCTCAGGGGCACATCGGTCCCCTTCTCCGTCGAGGACAAGACGATCATCCTGGTCGACGACGTCCTGTTCACGGGAAGGACGATCCGCGCGGCGCTCGACGCGATCGTGGACCTGGGAAGGCCGAGGAAGGTCGAGCTGGCGGTCTTCGTGGACAGGGGCCACCGCGAACTCCCGATCCAGGCTGACTATGTCGGCCTCTCGCTCAACACGAGAAGGGACGACAACGTCGAGCTGATGCTCGAGGAGACCGACCAGAAGGAAGCACTGATACTTGAAAGCGGCGAGAAGAAGTAGCAGGAGAATAAGATGAAGATAGGAAAACACCTTATCGGAATAAGGGGCCTGTCGAAGGCGGATATCACGCACATCCTCGACACGGCCGAAAAGATGAAGGAGATCTCCGACAGGCCGATCAAGAAGGTCCCGGCTCTCAGGGGAAAGCTGATCGTCAACCTCTTCTTCGAGAACTCGACGAGGACCCGCTCCTCGTTCGAGATCGCCGAGAAAAGGCTTTCGGCGGACAGCCTCAACTTTTCAGCGAGCACCAGCGCGGTGCAGAAGGGCGAGACCCTCCTCGACACCGTCCTCAACATCGAGAGGATGCAGCCCGACGCCTACGTCATGCGGCACGCGTCCCCCGGCTCCTGCAAGTTCATCTCGAACTACGTGAAGGGATCCGTCATCAACGCGGGCGACGGCGCGCACGAGCATCCCACACAGGCTCTCCTCGACGCGATGACGATAAGGGAGAAGAAGGGCGGCTTCGAAGGCCTCGACATCCTGATCTGCGGCGACATAACCCACTCCAGGGTCGTCAGGTCGAACATCCACCTCCTGAAGACCATGGGCGCGAACGTCACGGTGGCGGGCCCCGCGACGATGATCCCTCCCCACATCGACAAGATGGGCGTCAAGGTCGAGACGAATTTCGACAGGGCTCTCAAGGGGAAGGATGTCGTCATGATGCTGAGGATCCAGCTCGAAAGGCAGACCAAGAACCTTTTCCCGTCGATGAAGGAATACTACCTCACCTACGGCCTGACCGAGGAGAGGTTCAAGCTCGCGGCGAAGGACGCCATCGTGATGCACCCGGGCCCGATCAACAGGGGGGTCGAGATCTCTTCTGAAATGGCGGACTGCAGGGAATCGGTGATACTGGACCAGGTCGAGAACGGCGTCTCGGTAAGGATGGCCGTGCTCTACCTGCTCATGGGCGGAGGCGAAGATGAAGCTTCTAATTAAGAACGGAAGGGTGGTCGATCCTTTCAGCGGAACAGACGAAACTCTCGACATCCTTGTCTCCAACGGCAAGGTGCTCTCGATAAACAAGAAGATCGCCGTTTCGAAGGACATAGAAGTCTTCGACGCGACGGGCATGATCGTCGCCCCCGGGTTCATAGACCTGCACTGCCACCTCAGGGAGCCGGGCTACGAGAGGAAGGAGACGATCGAATCGGGCCTCGCGGCCGCCATGTACGGAGGCTTCACGGGCGTCTGCCCGATGCCCAACACCGACCCCGTCAACGATTCGGCGGGGGTCACGAGCTTCATGATCGAGAAGGCGAAGAAGGTGAGCCCGGTCAGGATCTATCCCGTCGGCGCCCTCAGCAAGGAACAGAAGGGCGAGGAACTCGCCAACTACGCCGAGATGAGGGATGCCGGCATCTGGGCGGTCTCCGACGACGGAAGGCCGGTCATGAATTCCCAGGTGATGAGAAAAGCTCTCGAATACGCCGGGTCGCTCGGGCTTCTCGTCATCGACCACGCCGAGGACATCAACCTCGTTGCGGGAGGCTCGATGAACGAGGGCGAGGTCTCCGCTCGTCTCGGCCTCAGGGGCATCCCCGCGGAAGCCGAACTTATCCAGATCAGGAGGGACACCGCCCTTTCGAGACTGACGGGGCAGAGGGTCCACATCGCCCACGTTTCGACGAAGTATTCGGTCGAGGCGGTCAGGATGGCGAGGAAGAAAAAGATCCCGGTGACAGCGGAAGCGACCCCCCATCATTTCAGCCTGACGGAGGAGATGGTCGAGACCTTCGACACCAACTACAAGATGAACCCGCCTCTCAGGACCGCGGACGACGTCAAGGCCGTCATCGAAGGGCTCAGCGACGGGACGATAGACTGCATCGCGACCGACCACGCCCCGCACGCGTGGGAAGAGAAAATGGTCGAGTTCGACAGGGCTCCCAACGGCATCATCGGCCTTCAGACGGCCGTCCCGCTTGCCATAGAGAACCTCGTCCTTCCCGACAAGATCTCCCTCAAGAGGATGGTGGACGCCTTCTCCACTGCGCCCGCGAGGATCATCGGCCTCGGGGACAAGGGCAGGATAGAGGTCGGCAAGGAAGCGGACCTGACCATCTTCTCGCTGAAGAAGGAGACGCTCCTCAAGAAAGAGGACATCAAGTCACTCAGCAAGAACAGCCCCTTCATCGGCAGGAAAATAAAGGGCGCCGTGATGGCGGTCGTGATCGGCGGAGAGCTTCACAGGCTAAGGGAGAAATAGTTGCCGAAGGCGGCGACCTTCTTCGAGTGCGAGGCGTGCGGCGCGAAAAGCCCGAAATGGATGGGCAAGTGCCAGTCCTGCGGCTCGTGGGACACCCTTGTTGAAGTCAAGGAAAAGAAGACCGCGCACGGCAAGGCCGCTCTCTCGGAAAAAAGCAGCAAGCTCGCCGATATAACCTCCAAGGATTTCTCGAGGACCGGAACGGGCCTCAAGGAGTTCGACAGGATACTCGGAGGCGGCCTCGTCGAGGGGGCGACCATCCTGCTGGGCGGAGATCCCGGCGTCGGCAAATCGACCCTTCTCCTTCAAGCGCTCGGCCTTCTCGGGAAAAAATACCCCGTCCTCTATGTAAGCGCCGAGGAATCGGCGGCGCAGATCGGCTCGCGGGCGAAAAGGCTGAACATTTCCGCCGACAACCTCGACATACTCTCGACCACATCGCTCGAGAACATCTTCGACGTGATGGCAGAAGCAAAGCCGACGGCCGTCGTCATCGATTCCATCCAGACCATCTTCTCCGAAAAGATCCCCGCCGCGCCGGGAAGCCTCGCCCAGATCAGGGAGTGCGCGTTCTCCCTCACCCAGTTCGCCAAGAACAGCATGGTATCGGTGTTCCTCGTCGGCCACATCACCAAGGAAGGGCTGATAGCCGGGCCCAAGGCGCTCGAACACATCGTTGACGTCGTCCTCTACCTCGAAGGCGAGAACTACCGCAACCTGAAGGTCCTCCGCGCCCAGAAGAACCGCTTCGGCACTATCAACGAGATCGCGCTCTTCGACATGACCGAGGAGGGGCTCAAGGAAGTGACCAACCCTTCGGAGGTGCTCCTGAAGGACAGGCTCGTCGGCGAGCCCGGCTCGGCGATAGGCGTTTCCATCGAAGGGACGACCCCGCTCCTCTTCGAGATCCAGGCCCTGCTCAGCCCGTCGGCATTCGGCTACGCCAAGAGGATGAGCGTCGGCTTCGACCGCAACAGGATGCAGCTCCTCACCGCCGTCATCGAGAGGACCTCGCGCCTCACTCTCGGCGACAAGGACCTCTTCGTCAACGTCGTGGGCGGAGTCCCGATCAACGACCCGGGGCTCGACCTTCCCCTCTCCTTCTCCGTCCTCTCCTCGCTCAAGGGCAAGCCCCTTCCCGGGGACGCCGTAGCCTTCGGCGAAGTCGGTCTCCTCGGAGAAGTAAGAGCGACATCCTATCCCTTGAAGCGCATCAAGGAGGCTCAGGCGCTCGGCTTCAAGACCGTCATCCTTCCCAGGTCAGATTTCGAAAGGGTCGATTTCAAGGAGAAGAGCCCCGGGCTCCAGCCCGTCTCATCCCTCAAAGAAGCGTTCCAGGTATTTTTCGGGTGATATCTTTCTTTCCGGAAAAAATCATCCAACCGCAGAGGCAGCAGAGAAATCCGAGTTAATGAGGAATACTTTTCCTTAAGGAACCCTCAGCTTTCAACCTGCTACTTGCCGATGGCAGGGGACAACGAAGAAGGTCTCCGGCCCTCCACGGGTCTTCTCGGCGCTGAAGCAAAGAAACCCATCGAAATGTTGACAAATCTAAGGACGGGGCTATATTATTGACATGGAAGGATAAAGCGGATGAGCCTTAATGAAGTGATCGATATCTTGCGTAAATTTAAGGAGGCGAACAAAAAGAAATTGCCCATTCAACGCCTCGGCGTCTTCGGCTCTTTCGCCAGGGATACGGCCACCGATGACAGCGATATCGACATTGTAGTCGTCCTTCCCAAGCAGGATCTTTTCGAATTGATAGGAATAAAACAAAGCCTGGAAGAAACCTTTAAGCGCCGCGTAGATATCGTAAGCTATCGCGAACAGATGAACCCCTTCCTAAAAAGTCGCATAGACAGCGAGGCGGTCTATGTTTGACCCCCAACTGGCCAGAGAGGTCCTGCGACAGCTGATGGCCTCGACTCAAATCATAATCGACAGGATGTCAAACGTGAACACCGTAGAGGATTTTACGGGCTCCCCGGCAGGGATGGAAAAACTGGATTCCATCTGCATGCAGCTAATCGTCTTAGGCGAAGGATTGAAGAACTTCGACAAGATCACGGATCAATCCGTCCTCCAACGTTATCCTGGCGTAGAGTGGAAAAAGGCTATGGGGATGAGGGATATTATTACCCACCATTATGCTGACGTGAACGCGGATGCCATATTCGATACTTGCAAGAACAAGATCCCCGAATTGAAAAAATCCCTTGAGCAAATATTGAACCACCACCAGTTTTAAAATAAAGGAATCCATTTCCCTATTGACCCTTCAGCCTTACGCCTTCAGCCTTCAGCCGTGCGAAAGCGATCAGCCTGGCAGGACACGCCTGCATTTTAAATTTTAAAGATTAATTTTTAAATTTGAAATTTATGGTATTCATTTCCCTATTGAGCTTCAGCGCTTCCGCTCTTCAGCGCTTCAGATCTTCTTTTCCATGTCGATCCCCGCTCCGTGATATAATCACATCGGCTCGGAACGGCGGCCATTTGTCAACCAAAAGGGGGTTAGGATGAAATCGGCTCTTTCAATATTGGTAAAAGCGATCTTCACTCTGCTATTCTTTGTCGTTTTCTTTCTTCCGGCTCAAGCAACTGAAGGAGGCGGGATCTCCTACTTGCCGGAAGACACCCCCGAACCGTCGGCACAGATATCCATTCCCTTTGACATTTCGGAAGGGTTCTGCCATGAACCCATCATTAATGACGTTTTTGGCCATGTTGACTACCTGAAGGTCGAAAATGTCGCGTTCGATGTCGATCTGGGAGTTCTCTTTCCCGGCGAAGACTGCGTGTCTCCGTTCGAGGGAAAGGATGTCACCGCGGTGATGAATAGTTTCAACTGGGACGGAGAGTATTCCGATCCCTTGTATATCACGATGCAGGTGACGGCGACGAATCGGCAGAAAGCGCAGCAGCTTCTGATGCGCCTCTGGGCGAACAAGAACGTCCTCATCAAATTCACGGCATGGGGTTATGACTTCTTAGAACACAAATGGTTCAAGCGGCTGCACACGGGCGGGCTCGTTCTTTCGGGAGTAGTCCTCGAAAACTCCCAGCTTGAATTCCAGATAGGTTCCGACCCGAACTCGGAAGTTAATCAGCCCGTGAATTTCACCCTTTACATCGCGATCGAGCATCCCGGATATGTACAGCATATCTACCAGGGGCTCGGTTACGGACAGGAGGTGACCCATGTCTGGGGCATTTCCGAGGGCGGGAAAGCCCCCGATGCGTCTGAAAACCTGGGAGATGCCGAGTTGTTCATCCGGCAGTGCGGTTGCCAAATGACCGACGACGACGGCGACTGCGTCCCCAATGTTTACGACAACTGCGTTTCCATATACAACCAGAACCAGCTTGATACCGACGGAGACCTCGTCGGGGACCTCTGCGACAACTGCCCTTCAAAACCCAACACCAGCCAGGTCGATTCCGACGGAGACCTCGTCGGCGACCTCTGCGACAACTGTCCTTACATCTCCAACGCGGGCCAGGTTGATTCTGACGGCGACCTTGTCGGCGACCTCTGCGACAACTGCCCCTGGGTTTCAAATCCCGGTCAGGCCGATTACGACAGCGATAATATCGGCGATGCCTGCGACAACTGTCCAGATGTCCCGAACTCCGATCAGGCCGATGCCGACAGCGACGGCATCGGCGACCTCTGCGACCCCGACGACGACGGCGACCTCGTCCCGGACGATGAGGACTGCAGCCCTCTCGACGCATACACCTGGTCTGTTCCAGGTCCCGCGACCGAGGCCATCTTCGTTCCGGATCAGATGGGCCAGTTCTCCTGGAGCGCGCCTTCACAACCCGGCTGCGAGACTCCCGTTTACGACCTCGTCAGGTTCGAGGACCCGTCGAACATAGCCTCGATAGTGTGCCTCGCCTACGGCACGACCTGGACGATGGCGCAGGTCGGCGACGAACCGCCTGCTCCGGGCGTCTGCCACTACTACCTCGTCCGCGCGAGGAACGACTGCGGCGGCAACATCGGGACCGACTCCGAGGGCGTCCCAAGGAGCGCTCCCGACTGCCCGTAGAAGAGAAAGTCACGCTTCGCTTGAATTGAAAATTGAAAAGTGAAAATTGAAAAGTGAAAAATTGATGAATCAATTTCCTTATTGACCCTTAAGCCTTCAGACTGAAGTCAGCCTTCGGCCTTTCGTCGGTACCTCCGTGGCCAAAAAACCTGTTTTTTAGGGGGCGGCGCGCGGTTGACTTGAATTTTGCCGCTATGTAATACTTTCTGCTTGAGGGAGGTAAAAATGACAAGAAAGATCGTATTTGTGATCCTGTTTATCATAACCGCGATTGCCGCGTCGGCATCCGTCCCCCAGCCCGAGTACATGCCCTATTGCAACAGCCCACAGCAGATAGCTCCCATGCAGACGATAATCAACGGGAATGTTTGCACGGGATCGTCTATCGTCTGGAACGGGAAGGATTTCGCCGTGGCATGGTTGTCCTATAGTCCTTACTATGCCTATTTCACGCGACTATATGCGGACGGGACCCCGGCCGCGCCGCCCGTGGCTCTTTTTGATGCCGACACTTCCACTAATCCGGCCCCTCCGGTCCTTGTCTGGAACGGGAGCGGCTATGCAGCTGCCTACCTTAAATACGAGGAAGCGACGACAGGACAGCAGAGCGTCTTTTTTTGCAGGCTGGACGCGAACGGCTCGCTGATCGGAAGCCCAGTCAGGGTATCGTTCTACGGAGAAACGCCCCTGGTCTCCGCGAATCGTGTGTCGATGGCATTCAGCGGAAACGGCTATTGCGTAGCCTGGACAGATGCGAGGAACGGGGGATATCAGATTTTCGCCACTCTGCTTGACGCCTCGGGAAACGTTACATATCATGACACGCTGCTGGATTCAAATCCGATCTGGCAGAGCGAACCGTCCGTTGAATGGCTTCCCGGCCCCGGGGTTTACCTAATTGCCTACACTGACAATCGAACTACGGTAAAAGAGGAGATCTATGCCGCGCGGTTATCCCCGGCGAATGTTGTGACTTCAAACGGCCGGATCATCACGTCTACCGGAAACTCATGGTCTCCTACCCTCGAAAGGGGGCCCCAAGGCAGCGCGATGACTTGGGTGGACAACAGAAACGTAGGAAACCCCGACATCTATTTCGCGCTTCTGAACAACACGGGCAGCAAGGTCACGGGAGACATCCTGATATCCTCTTCGACCGAATACGAGGAGTATCCTGTTTGCGTCTGGACCGGCGTCGAATGGGGCGTATTCTGGTTCAGGCTGATTGGAAGTTCTTACGATATCTGGTACCAGCGCGTTAGCAGTTCAGGAACGCTCATCGGAGAGAATGTACAGGTGACGGCAACAGGAATGATCACGAACCCAAAGGCGGCTTTTGCCGGGCGCGGCTTCCTCGTTACGGGGATGGATTACGCGGCATTCGGAAGCTTCGTCCAACCGTGGGGATGCAATTATGCCGAACTTCCCGGATGCCCGTCGAACCTTCTCGCGTACGGCGTTTCGGGGAGCACGGCGACGATCGCGTGGCAGCCTGCCCTCGACAATTACACCGACATCGCTTATTACGCCGTTTACAGGAACAACGCCGAGATCGCGAAGACCTCGAACACCTACTACACCGATACCGGCCTCGGCCTGAACACGACCTATAACTACACGGTCAGGGCCGTCAACGCCGCGCAGTACATGAACGATCCCCAGACGTGCAGCCCGAGCCAGCCCCAATCGGTCTATGTCAAGACCAGCTCCAGCTTCACCCTGATGCTGGACAAGAGCTCCGACCCCGACGCCCACCTTTACTGGAACGACGGCGGAATGAACAGCTACAACATATACAGGGGAACCAGCCCGCAGGTGATGTCGCTGATCGGAACGACCAGCAGCCAGAGCGCCGACGACAACAACGTCCTGCTGGACACCAACACCTATTTCTACACCGTGGACGATCCGGGGCAGTAAAGGCAACATCAACGCTTGACGATAAGAAAGGGCGGCTTCAACGGCCGCCCTTTGTATTGGAAGCTTCGCTTTCATTGAAAAATGAAAATTGAAAAATGAAAAGTGAAAAAGTGTGGAATCTATTTCCCTATTGAACTTCAGCCATCAGCCATCAGCCATCAGCCATCAGCCATCAGCCTTCAGCCTTCAGCCTAAAGTCAGCCTTCAGCCATCAGCCTTCAGCCTGGGCGTCAGCCATACGGCCTGCGCCTACTAAAGACATCACATTCCCTATTGACCCTTCAGCCATCAGCCTGGCAGGCTGTGCCTGCATTGAAAAATGAAAAGTGAAGATTGAAAAGTGAAAAATTGATGAATCAATTTCCTTATTGACCCTTCAGCCATCAGCCATCAGCCATCAGCCTTCAGCCTAAAGTCAGCCTTCAGCCTTCAGCCTCCAGCTTGCCCGATTGGCAGGCGTGTGCTATATTATTGATGGTGAAGAAGATGAGAGAGATCGGATGATAAAGGACGGCGAGCTTTTACGAAAATTCGAGGACGATCTGATTGCCTCAAATCCGCTTTCCTACGAGGCCGCGATGAAGCTTCTCGAATCGATGTACAGGGAAGCGATAGCGCTAGGTGTTTATCCCCCCGCCGATCCCCTCGAAGGCATTGAAGAAAAAATAGAACTTGCCAGGGTCCTGCACGGATGTTCGAAGAAATAATCGCGCGGGTCGCCCTCGCGCTCAAGAACCACGGCATCCCTTACGCCATCATCGGCGGCCAGGCCGTTCTCGTTCACGGCCAGCCCCGCATAACAAGGGACATAGACATCTCTCTTGGTGTCGACGCCGACCGCCTCCCCGACATGCTCGGCATCGTCGCGGAGACCGGCCTCGTTCCCCTCACGAAAGACCCCAAAGATTTCGTGGGCCGGACAATGGTCCTACCCGTCCTCGATGAAGCCTCGTCCGTCAGAGTGGACTTCATTTTCTCCAACTCTCTTTTTGAAGCGGAAGCGATCAAGAGAGCAAAGACTCGAAAGATACTGGGCCGTGATGCCAGCTTCGCTTCTCCCGAAGACCTCATCGTCCTCAAGGTCATCGCGGGGCGGATCATCGATCTCGACGATGTCAAGTCGGTCATTCTGAGGAACAAAGACCTTGATCTTGGCCACATAAGAAAATGGCTGGCCGCGTTTGACCAGAGCTTCGAGGACAAAAGATACCTCGAAACGTTCGAAAACACCCTGAAAAAGACCCTCGAAAAATGATCCCCGGGCGAACCGCCGTTCGCCCCTACCTGTAGCCGCAGGTCTTTAGCCTGCTTTCCCTATTGACCCTTCAGCCATCAGTCCAGCATTTGCCCGAAGGGCGTGAAATGGTGTGCCCAGAGACAAATTCACTTTGCGGCAGGGCACATTCCCTGCCGGGGGAGTGTTCAGCGAAGCGAGTATGCGAGCGGAGCGCCTAAGAGAGGATAGGATAGCTCCTCTCTTCGGGAAGCGAAGCATAAACCATCAGCCTTCAGCCTAAAGTCAGCCTTCAGCCATCAGTCCAGCATTTGCCCGAAGGGCGTGAAATGGTGTGCCCAGAGACAAATTCATTTTGCGGCAGGGCACATTCCCTGCCGGGGGAGTGTTCAGCGAAGCGAGTATACGAGCGGAGCGCCTAAGAGAGGATAGGATAGCTCCTCTCTTTGGGAAAGCGTAGCGATAGCGCAGCGCCAGCCTGTTGCCTGAATTGGCACGGGTGGGGGATTATAATGTATCTGGAAGGGAGCGCTCCATGAAAAGGCCCGGATTTTTCATCCACTTGCACGAGATAACGCGAGACTGCGTCTGCGACTCCTGTCAGAAGGACGACGGGAGGCTTGTCTTCTGCTGGAAGGACAAGAACTTCGCCCTCTGCCGCGATTGTGTTATAGCTCTTTACCATATCCGCATGCCGGCCATCGAGCATTTAGATGAAAAAGAACGCTTCGAGAGCCTCTCGAAAGAGCCCTACAACGACGAGGGCCTGGACGACAAAGAAGCCACAGATATCCTGGACTCGGATGATTGCAGGGAACCGATTGTGTTCCCGGATTCTTAAAAGAGGGGGCCGCGGAGGGGAGGGGGCTCCCTGCAAGGAGGATGATTCCGATGTGGCATGCTCTTATGCTGTCAGCATCGTGGTGGTTCGTTTCCAGGCTCCAGGAGATCAGCGGCGGCGCTTTCACCGTCGCGGAGGAGCACGGCGGCAACAACTACGACACGCTAACCCTGTATGACAGGGATCAACGAGAGATAATGAGCTTCAACCGCCCCGGCCACCTCCATATCTGGTGCACCATGAACCATGAGCTGACGGAGGGGCAGGATCGCGGAAGTTCACGCATGATCGACATCTGGCCCGAGATCGAGCGCTCGTCCCCGCAAACCGTGCTTGATGAGATCGTCAGGCTGATCGAGCTTCCCGTCCCCGAAAAGCCTCTCCCCGCGACCCCCGCAACGCTCCTTTCCAGGCTGGCATCAGATATCCTGTCCCTGTCGGTTTTCGACGAAGACTGCTTCGATTGCCGCAGCGGCTACTGTGACGGCGCGCCCATTCCTTTCGAAATTCGCCGCCATCTTTTCGAGCCTTTTCCCGAGCCTCGCGAAAGGCTCTCAAAACCAATAGATCTTGCCAGAAAAGAGTCTTTGAAATTCTGGTTCATCGTGAGAAAAAGCGAACCCCTCCTCTGCTTCGAAACGAATGGCACGGTCTATACCAGAAAAGGAAGAACCCTCGACCTGATGGAGATGCACAAAGAAAGCGGGGGCAGGATAACCGCTGAAATGATGGCAGATTGTCTGTGATGTTCCGCTTCGTGCTCCAGCCTTCAGCCTTCAGTGCCGTCCGAAGGACACCAGCCATCAGCCTTCAGCCATCAGCCTTCAGCCTTAAAAGGGTGTAAAATGAGGGGGTAGGAAAGAATGACAGAAGGCACAGCTGGTCACAAAATGTGACCTCAAAGTAGGATGATGGAGCGAAAATGGCCGACAAATCCTTGGCATTAACGAAAAGCGATATTCAAAGCCGCATCAGCACCGTCCGAAATGCCCATGTGATGCTGGACAGCGACCTTGCCGCACTTTTCGGAGTGGAGACCAAAGTCCTGAACCAGGCGGTTAAAAGGAACCTTGAAAGATTCCCTCTGGAGTTCAGCTTCCAGCTCACGAAGACCGAGTACGAATCTCTAAGGTCACAATTTGTGACCTTAGAGAAAGATGCTGTATGGTCACAGAATGTGACCTTAGAGAGTAAAAAAGGGAAGCATACGAAGTACCTGCCGAGAGTCTTCACCGAGCAAGGCGTGGCGATGCTTTCGGCCGTCCTTAAAAGCGAAACAGCCGTTCAGATGAGCATTCAGATCATCAAAGCTTTTGTGGCGATGCGGAAATTCATACTTTCAAACGCCCAGGTCTTTCAAAGGCTTGACACTCTTGAGCTTAAACAGCTTGAAACAGAAATAAAGATGGACAAAGTGCTTGCTGCCATCGAAAGTAAGGATGCTGTTCCGAAGCAGGGAATCTTTTTTGACGGCCAGGTATTCGACGCATATAAATTCGCCTCTGATCTGATACGAAGCGCTAAAAATTCCATCGTCCTGATCGACAATTACGTTGATGAGAGCGTCCTCACGCTGCTCTCGAAGGCCGGCAGGAAGGCGGAGATAACCGTCTACACCAAAACGATCTCGAAACAGCTTGCGCTTGACACCGAGAAATACGGCCAACAATACCGCAAGATAAAGCTAAAGGAATTCGGCCTTTCCCACGACAGGTTCCTGATAATAGACGACAAAACCGTATACTATATAGGCGCCTCGCTCAAAGACCTGGGGAAAAAGTGGTTCGCCTTCTCAAGGTTCGACAAGGATGCTTTCAAGATACTGGAAAGGTTGAAAGGCGACAGATGAAAAAAGACAGCCAGATAACTTCTCCCTCCGATCCTCTTTCCCTTTGAAGAGGGCTGCTCCTTCGAAGCGAAAACGGGGCGATGTATCCGGGCGAGCCGCCGTTCGCCCCTACAGGAAAACCCATTCCTTTTTTGAACTTCAGCCTTCAGCCTGTGCCGGGGGACATGACCCGATTCGGCCTTTTGAATCGGGATCGTGTCCCCTGACAGATAGGGCCGCTCCCCTCTTCGCCCAAATTCATAATGCATGGCCTGGCCCGGCGCGCACTTAAAGCCATAAAGAATACCCGTAGGTCCTATGCCAGAACGGCATCGTGACAATAAATGACTCCACATGTAATAGGGGTCTTGACTTTTCCACAACTATATGTTACAATTTGGTTGGCGCTTAAGGATCGGTTGTGGTGAAAGCGCTGAAGTGGGGATGCACGAAGGAGGAGGAAAAGTGATGCGCAAAGCAGATATGCCAAGGAGGCATATTGAATTTGTTACGCGGTCGTCACAATCCGGCTCCTCCCCCACAGCGCCAGCAGGCGCGGCACATTATTTCTTCGCCCAATAATTATAACGAAAGCAGGACCGCACAACCAGATTTTTTCCACAGTCACTATCTTATAGAGACATCCTCGCCACCCCCCTTCCCCGAATCAAAGAAAAGCCTGCTTGTGCTCGGCAGCGAGTGGCTCTTTCAGGGAGTGGGCCGCCTCTTCCGCAGAAAGGTCCGCACAGATTCGCTTGAAGGTTGTAACATTCCCGAAAACACCCAGGCGGTCACCGTGGAAGCCCTGGCGCTTTCGTTTTATACCGGTGACGAATCAATATCCATTTGGGACGCTCTGCAAACCTATGTGGCGGTCGCGAAAAATCCCGCGGCGCTTCCGGAAAAGGCTCTGGCGGTTTCGAAAAATGGTCTTGCGCTTTTGTTTCAAGACATGCCGGTTCCGCTTCAGATCGCCGTAAAACATGCCAACATAAAGATAATAAAGGACATATACCGCTTCAAGCCTTTGATGAGGCGCCCGCCCCCCCTGTTTCGTCTTGATACACAACTGAAATAAATCGCCTGTGCGGGATACGGGATTCTTCATGCTCCTCCTTTCAAAGAGTTCCAAGATCCAATACAGGCAAAGGTTTTAACAAGAAACACTTTTGTCCGTGACCTCAAAAGTTACGGATTAAGGAGAAATTTGTACCATGATTAAAATAAATCTCACTTGTAAACTCACCGCCTCCCAGGCGATCCAGCTTGGAAGGGAAACCCTGACCCTCATCGAAGGCAGGCAAAGAGAGCTTGCGCCCCGCCTTCCCGAAGCCACCCTCGACCGTCTTGTCTTCGACATCAAACAGCTCGAATCCCTCTACACCGAAAGGCCCGCCGTCAACATCAAGGTGAAGGGCCTCACCGGGACCGAGACGGAAAAAGCCCTTACAGGCGCCATGTGGGTAACCGCGATCCGCGTCGCCGTCAAGAAGAGGGCCCCCAACACCGGCCTTCCCAAGGCTGTGGGCGTAGGCTCGCGGTTCTATCCGTTCCGTTCGGCCAGCGTTATCAGCGCCATCGAGGCCATTCTCAAGGCGGCAAGCGACAACCCAGACGCAATAAGGGCTTGCGGCATCCTCGACGCCGACATCGCAAGGGGCAGGGAGCTTCTCGACACCCTGCGGACGGCCCGCGAAACGCAGGACATGGGCGTCAAAGACAAGAAGAACCTTACGACGCAGAAGAATATCGTCCAGCACAGGATCGAGCAGTCCCTTCGCGAAATAAGCACCGCCGGCTACCTTCAATACATGGACAAGGAGCCCTTCATCGCCGAGAGGTTCAAGGGTATCATGCCCACTTCAAGCGCAAGGAAGGTCGTCGAAGAGACCACCGAAACCCCCGGCGCAGTAGTCCTTGTCGCCCTTACAGCCGACAATGTGGAGATCAAGACCAAGGAAGCAAAGCAGACCCCGACTGCGGCAGAACCCGCCCAGGAGGTCGCCAAAGCGGGGTAAAGCAAAACCAGGTGACGGCGGTCATTGCGAAGATGGCTTCAACGCGTAATCCCCTCTGCGGCAATCTCGCTTTTTAGACCCCGTCACGGAGACCCTTCAAACTACAATCCGATGAGGCACTGCCCCCGCCCGAAACGGCGGGGGCGCCGTTTTTGGGCGTGTGTAGCGTGAAATGACAGGGGGGAGGGAGTATAATACAAAAGTGGAGGTCGTTGCGGGATTGCCAAAGAAGGCTGAGGGGGTAAGATAACTCATGGCGAAACTTGAAGACCTCAAACCATTTGCAAGCGTCCGAGGGATAACTCCCGACGGGCTTGTTACCGTCATCAACGTGCAGTGGTTCGGCTCGGATGCGCTTGAGCTGACCTTCAAGGATGCTTCTGGGAGGGCTGGGAATCAGCTTCTTTATCGCGATAATGAAGCTCGGATTGAAGTCGTTGAGCAGGGCGCACCGTGGAGCTTTGACGGTGACGGAGAACTTTTCAGGCTCGTTTCCGAGGCTCATCGTATCCGTCTTGCATATTTATTCGATCCCCTCCTCGCAATCCACACATCCATCGTGGATCCTCTGCCTCACCAGATAAGGGCTGTATATCAGGCTATGCTGCCTCGCCAACCGCTTCGATATTTGCTGGCGCAGGATCCCGGAAGCGGGAAGACTATAATGGCAGGGCTTCTCATCAAAGAACTTATAATGAGGGGAGATCTACGCCGCTGCCTTGTCATTTCTCCGGGCAATCTTGTCGAGCAGTGGCAGGATGAAATGAATCAAAAGTTCCATCTGCCCTTTGAGATCATGACCAACGACAAGCTTGAGGCTGCCAGGACGGGGAATTGGCTCGGCGAGAACAACCTTGTTATCGCCCGTTTGGATAAATGCTCCCGAGACGAAAGCGTGCAAGCCAAACTTCAGGCTCCTTCGGCTTCATGGGATCTCGTCGTTGTAGATGAAGCCCATAAGATGTCAGCTACTTTCTTCGGCGGTGAGGTCAAATATACTCAAAGATATAATCTGGGGAAACTGCTGTCGGGAACGACGAGACACTTACTCTTACTTACAGCGACACCCCACAATGGCAAACAAGAAGATTTTCAATTATTTATGGCACTCCTTGACGGGGATCGGTTCGAAGGCAAATTCAGAGACGGAGTTCATACCGTTGATGTTTCGGATCTAATGATGCGTGCAATTAAAGAGGATCTGATCAAATTTGACGGGACGCCTCTTTTTCCTGAAAGGATAGCCTACACCGCTCCTTACCAGCTTTCGGAAGCAGAGGCTGACCTATACAAGAATGTCACCGATTATGTCCGTGAAGAGTTCAACCGTGCGGAAGCTTTAAAGGATGACAAGCGGGCAGGCACTGTAGGCTTCGCGCTTACCATCCTTCAGCGCAGGCTTGCATCTTCACCAGAAGCCATCTACCAGTCCTTAAGGAGAAGAAAAGAAAGGCTTGAAAGCCGTCTCAGTGAAATGGAGATTCTTCAGCGAGCGGGTAAATTCTTCGCGCCTTCCGCTTCCTACGAAATATTAAAGCAGGACGATATCGACGACCTTGAGGATGCCCCCGACGATGAAGTCGCGCAGGCAGAAGAGGAAGTCCTTGACCAGGCTACCGCGGCAAGGACAATGGAAGAGCTTAAGGAGGAGATCTCCACCCTTAAAAGACTTGAGGCTTTGGCACTGGCGGTCAGGAAAAGCGGGGAAGACCGAAAATGGTGTGAATTGTCCAACATTTTCAAGACGGAAATATTCACGGCTCAAGGCATCGACACCTCTACTGCTGAAAGGACATCACACTACGGAAGCGGCAAGATACCCAAGCCTAAAGCTTCTCCCAGTCAAAAGCTTGTCGTATTCACTGAACATCGGGACACCTTGAATTACCTAAAAGAAAAACTCACGACGCTCTTTGGTAAACAGGATGCGGTCGTTTCTATTCACGGGGGCATGGGGCGAGAAGAAAGACAGAAGATGAAGGAGGCATTCCTTCACGATCCAGATGTGCGGGTTCTTGTCGCAACAGACGCCGCAGGAGAGGGTATAAACCTTCAGAGGGCGCATCTGATGGTGAACTATGACCTGCCCTGGAACCCGAACCGTATTGAGCAGCGGTTTGGGCGTATCCACAGGATCGGTCAGACGGAGGTATGCCATCTCTGGAACTTGATTGCCGACGGCACTAGAGAAGGTGACGTATACAGGAAATTGCTCGACAAGCTGGAGAAGGCAAGAGAAGACCTAGGCGGACAGGTCTTTGATGTTCTGGGCAAACTGCAATTTGAAGGTAAGCCCTTGCGCGAATTGCTGATAGAGGCTATCCGATACGGCGAAAAACCGGAAGTGAGAGCCAAACTTAACATGGTTGTTGAAAACGCCTTTGACAAAAAGCAGCTTCAAGACCTCTTCGAGGAAAAAGCCTTAGTTCACGATGTCTTGGACGAAAGCCGCCTCGCGAAGATCCGCGAAGACATGGACAGAGCCGAAGCTCGCAGACTTCAGCCGTTCTATGTCGAGTCGTTCTTCCTGGAAGCGTTCAAAAGGATTGGCGGCAAATCCAGCCAGCGCGAACCACGCCGCTATGAGATAACAAATGTACCCGCATCGCTCCGCAACCTTGACAGGATCATGGGAACTTCGGCTCCACTCCTCCAAAAATATGAAAGAATCGCCTTTGAAAAACACCTGATAGCACCGCCAGGAGAACTCCTTGCAGCTTTTGTATGCCCTGGGCACCCTCTTCTTGATGCTACGATAGACCTTACCCTTGAACGCAACAGGGAGCTGTTGAGAAGAGGCACGGTCCTTGTAGACGAGAACGATTGGAGCGATAAAGCCCGTGTCCTTTTCTCTATCGAGCACGCCATTCAAGACGCCAGCATTACCCCTTCTGGAGAACAACGGGTCATTTCAAGAAGAGTTCTGTTCGTGGAAATGGACGAGACAGGAAGCTGCAAAGGCATCAATTACGCCCCCTATCTCGATTATCGACCTCTAAAGAAGGATGAACCCAGCATTGAAGAAATTGTAGCCTGTCCGGAATTGAAGTGGATCACTAAGGAACTTGAAAACAAAGCGCTTGGGCACGCAATCGCAAATGTGGCACCTGGTCATCTCAATGAGGTCATGACCAACCGCATTGAATGGATCAAGAAAGCGAGGGCGGCTGTGAAAGACCGTCTAGCCAAGGAGATCAATTACTGGGATCATCGAGCGCAAGAGCTTAAATATCAGGAACAGGCTGGTAAAACAAACGCAAAGATTAATTCACAGGAAGCTCAAAGACGGGCGAACGAGCTTGCTGCAAGGCTTGATAAGCGGATAAAGGAGCTTGACCGAGAGGAACAAATCTCTTCGAGACCCCCTGTAGTCCTTGGCGGCTTTGTGGTCGTTTCTGCCGGTCTACTTGCAAAGATCACAGGAAAAGAAAGCGAAATCAAAGAAGCCAATTCACCTGACACCCAGGCTGCGGCAGCAAAAGCAAGGGAAATGGTCATGGAAGCCGAGCGCAGGCTTGGATATGAGCCAGTTGACAGGGAATTAGATAAGCTCGGTTATGACATCGAAAGCAGGGATCCCAAGACAGGGAGGCTGCGTTTTATCGAGGTCAAAGGCAGGATAAGTGGCGCGACTACCGTGACCGTCACCAAGAACGAAGTCCTGTACTCTTTAAATCAGCCTGACAACTTCATCCTTGCCATCGTCCAGTTTTTTGAAGATATGGATCCTACAGTTCATTACATCAGGCAGCCCTTCAAACGGGAGCCTGATTTTGGTGTGACGAGTGTAAACTATGATTTTGCCGAGCTTCTAAAGAAAGCAGAATATCCAAGATGATATATCCGCCGCCATATTTTGAAAGTATCCGCCAGAGATCCCTTCAAAGGTGGAAGCAACTGGAAAGCGATCCGGAACTTGCTGCACCATGGCGCCAGCTTTTTAATCAAGTGCAAAGCCCAAGGCACGTCTTGTCTGAGCTTCTTCAGAACGCCGATGACGCTGGTGCTACCGAGGCTTCTGTTCAAATAGATAACAAAGTATTCGCCTTCGAGCATAACGGAGAGGATTTCACTGAGGAACATTTCACATCTCTATGCCGTTTCGGATATTCCAACAAGAGAGCACTTCATACTATCGGATTCAGAGGAATAGGATTCAAAAGCACTTTCAGCCTTGGGAATAACGTGGTCGTTTTCACACCCACCCTCTCTGTCAGTTTTAATAAGAATAGATTTACATTGCCTGAATGGTCGCCAGCTTGGCGTGACACCTCAGGAAAAACCATTATATGGGTAGAGATATCGGATTATGAACGGCAACAAGAAGTGGAAAAGAATCTCTATGAGTGGCATAAAAGCCCTGTTTCCCTTCTCTTCTTTAAAAATATAAGAAGCCTTAAAATACAAGGAAGTGAAATAAGCTGGCGGTCACAGGGAAAAGGTCCCATCGATAAAAGTGAATGGATGGCTTTAAATCTGATGCACGAGGAGCCATTCCTGGTCGTCCGGTCTGAAGAAGAGGCGTTCCCAGAGGAAGCGTTGCAGGAAATACGCCAAGAGAGACTACTTGGAACTGGAGAAGAAACATCCTTTCCACCATGCAAAGTTGAGATTGTCCTTAATGCCCAGGGAAGGCTTTATGTAGTTCTTCCTACGGGTGTGTCAACCGATCTACCCTTTGCTTGTAACGCGCCTTTCATTCAGGATCCAGCCAGAGAACGGATCAAAAGCCCTGAAACTTCACCCACTAACAGATGGCTGCTGAAAAGAACCGGTCTTTTGGCTGCGTATGCAATGCTTGACTGGTTGGGAAAGACTACTTTATCCACAAAAGAAAGGGCAAAGGCGTACGGATTACTTCCCGACCCACCCAAGGAAGATGGCGCTCTGGAGAATATTTGTTCTACTGCGGTAAAAAATGCATTTACCCGCTGGACAACTTCATCATCCCTTCTTTTGGCAGAGGATGGTATGCTGATTTCAGTCAATAATTGCATTTATATCCCAAAGCACATCCTTGATATCTGGTCGGCAAAACAAGCGTCTGCATTTCTTGATGACAGGTGTCGTCCAGTTCTTTGCCAGCATGTTGAATCTGCGGACAGGGGAAAATTGTTACGATGGAAGTTTATCGAAGAAGTGGGATTGAGAAATCTTCTTGATGTCCTTCAGAGAAAACATGTTCACAAACCCGATACTTGGCAACAGCTTGTTAAATTGTGGTCTTACATCGCTCCGGAGGTTTACAGCTTTCGTTCCAAAGTGAATACAGACTGGCTGAAAATCATCCCGGTAACTCATAGTGAATTTCTTTACCCTCCCAATGAAGTTGTAAGGTTAGGTGAAAAAAAGACTCTCCATTCAAAAGAGGATTGGGATTTATTGTCAGAGCACCTGAAGGTGCTGGATCAGGACTGGCTGAATTTTCTCTCAGAACATCGGCGGCTGCATACTGGGGAAACGGACCATTCAGTTGAAGATGCGATAAAAATCCTAGATAAAGTTGGACTGAACGATGTCAGCGATGTCACCAAGGTGATAGAGCAGGCGGCTAAAAACTTCTTTTCAAATGAGGAAATAAATGCGGACACATGTATTCAACTTGCCCAGATAGCAGCCAAACTGGATGCACAAACCGGCAAAAGCTTTTGCTATTACACCCGCAATGAAGACATAAAATCCATCGAGAGCGGTGTCCTGTTTGATGTCGATGGATCCTTGGAAACTATCCTGCCTGAGGATAAAAAAGGATCGCTCCTCCTCCACTATGACTATATGCATGAATTCAAATCCTGCTCACGGGAGGAATGGCTGCAATGGATATCCAATGGCAGATCTGGATTGAAGGGATTCGTACCCACCAGCTTGCAACCCAAGTACGCTTACAATACCCAGCAATTGAAGGCTTTGTTGCATGATCAAGGCTATTCGGGGTCGTTCGTGTCTCACTATGTAAGACCCAAATTTATTTTCAACGATTGGGACTTCGATCCATGTCTATGGGATCATTGGAAAAAGACCGCTGAAGAAGACCCTCAGATCTGGAAAATGATAGTGGCGAAAATGCTATATGCTGGCAGGCTATTATGGGCGGACAAATCTACCATTATCGTGAGAGAAGAAAACAAGACCGGTGGCGTTAAAGATGTGAAATTAGAAAAATTAATACTTGCGACCTGGGTCAGGCGTTTCCGTGAATTACCATGTCTTCCTGACACCAGGGGTTTTCTGCACAAGCCCAGCGAATTGTTCAGGAGAACACCCGAAACGGAATCCTTGATCGATGTTGAACCTTTCGTGAACGGGGGATGGGATCATAGCGCTTCCAGGGAATTGTTGGACATTCTCGGAGTCCAATCGACACCGACAGGTCCTGAAAAGATTATCCAGCGCGTGATCGCGCTTTCCCAGTCTGATTGTCCTCCCCTGGAAGAAGTGGACAAATGGTATCGGCGATTGGACAAGCTCGCGGATTCCTGTTCGACAGAAGATCTCGATAAGATAATAGGTGCATTCAGGTGGCAACGGCTGATCCTTTCCCATAAAAACGAATGGATGGCTATTAACTCGGTATTCATCTCGTCCAACGAAGAGGATGTTCCCGATGCCGAGGTCATAAGGCATTCCGTTAACAACTTATCCCTTTGGCGAAAAATAGGTGTGGCGGAGCGCCCAACCGTTGAACTTGCATTGGAATGGCTAAAAGATCTGACATCATCAGAAAAAGTTGTTGAAGGTGATCTCAAGAGAGTACGTGGAGTGCTGGGGAGACACCCGAAACAAGTATGGGATGGGTTGGGACACTGGCTTAACCTTGAAGGCGAATGGGTTCCGGTAAAAGATCTGGCTTATAGCCTGACAATGCAAACGCTTATCGCGTGGAAGAACCTTCACCCTGAAGTCAAGAGGAAAACGGCTGATTTCCAGAACCTTTCAGCTGAAATAGGCGGTGCTCCTCCCTTTTCATCCTTGCCGAGGCTCAGCACCCTCATAGAAGAGAGGCTAAGCCAAGATGTCGAGAAAACAAATCAAGTTGGACAGGAATGGATATTAACTTTAGGACATGAATTGGGAAGGGTCAAGTTGGAAACGGACGAAGCGACACAGCAACTAAGAGAACATGCTTCTGTGCTGGCTGAAACTGCAATGTTCGAAACTGGAACTCTGGAGATATTACCATATATCAATGGCAAACCTGCTGGCTTGCCACGAAAGGCTGATGTGGCATGGATAGGCACTGAACTGCTCGTCAGCAAGATGACTAAAGGGAAACTTGCGAAGAGAGTCCCGGAAGAGATAGGCAAAGTATTTGACCGATATGATATCAAAGCGGCACTACATTACAGCTTCGAGAGGCGCCCGGAGGAAATACGGGAATACATGAAGGCAAACTTTTCTCTTGTCTCAACTGAAGAGGCAGCTCTATCAGCCGTGAAGCCTCCTGTGGCAATAGAAGATTCTTCAAATCCCGTTGAAGAGATTCCAGCAAGGATCGCTCCGGAACAAAACGGGGTCCAACAGGAGGAAGAGGAAATTATAGAGGAATCGGTGAACCAATCGGATTTCGATGATGAAGGTGCTCCCAAGCACAAGAAAAAGCCAAGATTTTCCATGATCGAGATCTTCGCAAAATTGAATGGATTTAAGAATGATGGAGGAGACCGCTATTTCCATCCTGATGGAGATTGGCTTGGTAAAGTATCTGGTTCACTTTTTCCGTGGGAACTCAGGAATAGGTCAGGCGATCTCCTTAGATCTTTTTTGCCACTCCGCCATTGCCTTGAAAATGAACCTATCGAGATCGGAGCAGACGTGTGGGGGCTGATGCAAAATGAACCCGAACAATACTCCCTGCTGCTTATGGGACCCAAAGATGACCCCGTCGAGGTTCGAGGGGCGAAGCTCCAGAAGATGCTTGATGATGGAGAAATAAAGCTATTTCCTGCAAAATATAGATTGGCAATCGAAAGGAATGGGCGATAATGATAACCAAGAAGAAACTTATCGAGGTGGCGTTGCCGCTCGATGCGATAAACGAGGAGGCACTTCGCAGGAAACAGAAAGGGGATGCCTAATTGGGGTCAGGCCATGCATTATGCATTTTCGGGATAAGGCGGACCCCTTGACCTCCCCCCCAAAAACTGTACCACTTTGAATGAGAGGATCCTGTAGAATTAGGAAGGAGGATCGGATCATGAAGAAGACACGGTACACGGAGGATCAGATAATTGGGATTCTTCGGGAAGTGGAAGGCGGCAAGGCAATAGCGGAGGTATGCCGTGAATACGGGGTATCAGAGGCGACGGTTCACCGGTGGCGGGAGAAGTATCACGGTATGGACAAGGAGCAGCTTCACCGGCTTAAAGAGCTTGAAGCT